>CAYMQT010000330.1:0-2500 GCA_964392575.1 uncultured Polyangiaceae bacterium | reverse complement strand
TGCAGACGCCGGAGGAGACGCTTGACGTCAAGAAGGGATCCTGTCGAGACAGCGCCTGGCTTCTCGTTCAGGTTTGTCGCCATCTGGGTCTCGCTGCGCGCTTCGTCTCGGGTTACTTGATTCAGCTCGCTCCGGACGAGAGGCCGCTCGAAGGGCCGCCGGGTCCGGAAGTGGACTTCACTGACCTTCACGCCTGGACCGAGGTCTACGTGCCGGGTGCGGGTTGGATCGGCCTGGACGCCACGAGCGGTCTTTTGACGGCGGAAGGCCACATTCCTCTCGCTTGCACGCCGAATCCGGCCTCGGCTTCACCCGTCCAGGGCGGTGTCGAGAAGGTGGAGACGGAGTTCTCCTTCGAAATGAGTGTGGAGCGCATCATCGATGTTCCGCGCGTGACCAAGCCGTACTCGGAGGACGAATGGCAGCAGATCCTGGCCACGGGGCATCGGATCGATCAAGTCCTCGTTCAGCAGGACATCCGCCTCACGATGGGTGGAGAGCCGACCTTCGTCAGCACGGAAGATCCTGATGCAGACGAGTGGAACACCGCGGCCTTGGGTTCAGAAAAACTTCTGAAGGGGGATCGTCTGGCGCGGCGACTCCAGGCTCTTTGGGCTGAGGGAGCGCTTTTTCACCATGGTCAGGGGAAATGGTATCCTGGAGAGCAACTGCCTCGCTGGGCCATTTCCGTCGTTTCGCGCAAGGACGGTGAAGCGATCTGGCGCGATCAGTCACGCTTTGCTCCTTCAGAAGTCTCTCAAGGTCACACCTCGGCTGATGCGGAGCGTTACATGCGAACGCTCCTTTCCGTTTTAGGACTTGGCGACGAAGGGGTCATGCCCGCGTATGAGGACGTCTGGTATTATCTGTGGAAAGAGCGGCGACTACCGGCAAATGTCGATCCCCTGAAGAACAAGCTGACCGATCCGATGGAGCGTGCGCGACTGGCAAAGATTTTCCGCCAGGGTCTCGGCGAGGTGATCGGGTATGCCGTTCCGCTCGGACACGATGGAAACGCCTTTGCCACGGGACGATGGTTTTTGAGGGAAGAGCACTGCTTCCTTCATCCGGGCGATTCCCCTATCGGCTATCGTCTGCCGCTGGATTCGACGACTTGGTTCGACCCTACGGACAGTTTGGCCGACGTGGCCAAGGATCCGACAGCAGAGCGCGGACCTCTCCCGTCCCGCAGATCTCTTGAGGACGCCCGGCAGGAACGTACACGCATTCAGCTACAAAAGCGCCCCGCCGAGAGTGCAAAAGCAGCTTCGTTGGAAGCCTCGTCCCGGGCGCTACGGCCCCTTTCCCGCGCGCCCGGCGAGGGAGAAACTCCGCATCCAAGCCTTCTGAAGACAGCGCTCTGCACGGAGGTCCGCGGGGGTACTCTGCGGGTCTTCCTCCCGCCCGTTCAATCTGCCGAAGCGTTCCTCGAACTCGCGGCGGCACTCGAACAAGCCGCCGAGCTGACGGATCTTTGCGTGCAGCTCGAAGGTTACCCGCCCCCAGAGGATCCCCGTCTCGGCGTATTCAAGCTGACTCCCGACCCTGGAGTGCTGGAAGTCAACGTTCCTCCGACCGCATCTTGGTCCGCTCTCGTCAGTCAAACCGAACAACTCTACGCCGCCGCGAAGGCAGAAAAACTGACGGCTGAGAAGTTTGATGTCGACGGTAAGCACATCGGCTCAGGAGGAGGGAATCACCTTGTACTGGGGGCGGAAACTCCTCTCGATAGCGCGTTCTTGCGACGTCCAGATCTCCTCCGCAGTCTGATTTCATTTTGGCACAATCACCCGGCGCTTTCGTTCTTGTTTTCGGGGCAATTCATCGGCCCGACATCTCAGGCGCCACGCATCGATGAAGCGCGAAATGACGCAGTTTACGAGCTGGAGATCGCGTTTGCGGAACTGGCTCGGCATCGAGACGCCCCACCTTGGCTCGTCGATCGCGCGCTCAGGCACATCCTCACCGATGTGACGGGCAATACGCATCGCACCGAGTTTTGCATCGACAAGTTGTACTCACCGGATTCTTCAACGGGCCGCTTGGGGCTCGTGGAGATGCGTGCCTTTGAGATGCCGCCTCACGAGCGCATGGCTACGGCTCAGCACTTGCTGGTGCGAACCCTCCTGGCCGCGTTTGCTGAACAACCGTACCAGGAGCAGTTGGTCAAGTGGGGGACCTCCCTCCACGACCGCTTCCTGCTTCCTCATTTCGTCAAGACGGATCTCGCCGATACGTTCGGGTTTCTGCGTGACCGCGGGTATCCTCTCGATAGCGCGTGGTTTGAACCACACTATCAGTTTCGGTTTCCCTATTATGGGGAAGTCGTCAAGGACGACGTCATGATGGAAGTCCGAGGCGCCCTCGAACCTTGGCATGTTCTGGGCGAAGAAGCCGGCGCCGGAGGACAGACGCGCTACGTGGACTCTTCGGTCGAGAGGGTGCAGGTCAAGCTCAGAGGTGCAACCCCTGGTCGGCATCTCGTGTGCGTCAACGGCGT
>CAYMQT010000329.1:0-2525 GCA_964392575.1 uncultured Polyangiaceae bacterium | reverse complement strand
GCCGCTCGTGCTCTCGGTGCACTCGGTGGTGTCGTTCGACTTCGCCACCTCGCAGCTTCCCGGCTGGCACACCACGATCTTCCCGCCTTACTTCGTCGCCGGCGCCATCTTCGGTGGCTTCGCGATGGTGTGCGTGCTCGCGGTCCCGGCGCGTCAGTTCTACGGCCTCAAGCGCATCATCACGCTTCGCCACCTGGAGCTGATGGCGAAGGTCATCCTCGCGACGGGCATGCTCGTTGGCTACGCGTACGCGATGGAGATGTTCGTGGCCTGGTACTCCGGCGCCATGTTCGAGCAGTTCGCGTTCGTGAACCGCGCCTTCGGCAACTACGCCTGGTCGTACTGGACCATGATCGGCTGCAACGTGCTCGCGCCGCAGGTGTTCTGGTTCAAGAAGATGCGCACGAACGTGTGGGTGATCTGGGTCGTGGGCGTCATCGTCAACGTGGGCATGTGGTTCGAGCGCTTCGTGATCATCTGCACGTCGCTGGCGCGCGACTTCTTGCCCGCGAACTGGGGCCAGCTCATCCCCACGGTCTGGGACTTCGCGACGCTCGCGGGGTCGTTCGGTTTGTTCTTCACCCTGTTCCTCCTGTTCTGTCGTTACCTGCCCATGGTGGCCATGGCCGAGATGAAGGCCTTCATCCCCGAAGGTCACGCGCACGACGATGACCACCACTGAAAGCCTGCGAGAAGTCATGAGTGAACCAGCCAAGAACCAGGCCGACGCTCCGCTCTACGGGATCCTCGCCGAGTACGACACGCCCACCGAGCTCACGCAGGCGGCCAAGAAGGTGCGCGACGCGGGCTACAGCCGCTGGGACACCTACACACCGTTCCCCATCCACGGCATCGAGAAGTCGATGGGCATCCGCTTCACGGTGCTCCCGTGGTTCGTCGCCGTTGCGGCGCTCGTGGGCTTCAGCACGGCCGTGATGCTCCAGTGGTGGACCAACGCCCACGATTACCCGTGGCTCGTGTCGGGCAAGCCGTTCTTCAGCTGGCCGGCGAACGTGCCGATCATGTTCGAGCTCACGGTGCTCTTCAGCGCGTTCGCGGCGCTCGGCGGCATGCTGATGCTGAACAACTTGCCGCTGCTCTCGCACCCGCTGGACCTCAAGGAGCGCTTCCGTCGTGCCACCGACGACAAGTTCTTCCTGGTGATCGAGGCGCGCGACCCCAAGTTCGACGCCGCCGTGACGCGCAAGCTGATCGACGGCACGCACCCCAAGTTCGTGGAGGACGTCGCCGAGGACCGGACCACTTCGGCCGCCATCCCCAAGGCGCTCGTCTACGTGGGTCTGATCGCAGGCGTGGCCAGCTTGGTGCCGTTCGCGTTCTTCGCCAAGGCGCGCAGCAGCACCACCGACCAGACGCGTCTGCACGTGGTGTGGGACATGGATTTCGCGCCTGCGTACAAGGCGCAGTCGAAGAACCCGCTCTTCGCCGATCAGCGTGGCATGCGCCTGCCACCGGAAGGCACCGTCGCTCGCGGTCACTTGAACGAGGACGATCACCTGCACCTCGGCAAGACCAAGAGCGGCGGCTGGGCGCGCACGCTCCCGGCCGGGATCAAGGCCGACCAGGCCACGATGGAGCTCGGTCGCGTGCAATTCGGCATCTACTGCGCGCCCTGCCACGGTCAAGCCGGCGACGGCATCGGTATGGTCCACAAGCGCGCCGAGGCGCTCGGCGGAGGCTGGGTGCCCCCGAGCAACCTGCATCAGGATTACTTGCGTACGATGCCGGCCGGTGAGCTGTTCAACACCATCACCAATGGTATCCGCAACATGCCCGGCTACGGCGCCCAGATCGATCCGGACGAGCGTTGGGCCATCATCCTTTACGTGCGCGCGTTGCAGAAGGCGCGCGGCGCGAACGTCGCCGAGCTGAACGAGGCGGAGCGCGCGTCGCTCAAGTAACAGTGCTCGAGTGACGCGTCCCAGAGCGAGATTTCATCATGGCTGACGACAAGAAGAAGAACGACGAGAAGAAGCCGGCTGCCAAGGCGGTGGCTCCTGCTCCGACGCTCCCGAACGGTGACACCATCCGCCTCGGTTCGGAGGCATCCGGTCTCAAGAACATCGCGCTCGGCATGGCCGTCATCGGCCTCGGCGGCGCTGTGGCGACGGGCGGGGGGCCTCTCGGCAAGCAGTTCCAGCACTCGTACCTCACGGCCTTCATGTGGGGCTTGGCTATCGCGGCTGGCGCCGTGTGGTGGGTCGCCATTCAGCACCTCGTCGGCGCGCGCTGGAGCGTGGTGGTGCGTCGCGTGGGCGAGCTGCTCGCTCAGGCGCTCGGCCTGATGGCCATCCTGGTGCTGCCCATCATCGGGCCTGCGCTCGCCGGCAACGACGTGCTCTACGCCTGGGCGGACCACGACTACTTCCACCACAACGCGTTCATCGCCGGTAAGGCGCCCTACTTCTCGGTGGGCTTCTTCGCGGCGCGCATGGCGTTCTACTTCGGCTTCTGGACGCTGCTCGCTGGCTACTACTTCAAGCAGAGCAAGAAGCAGGACACGA
>CAYMQT010000328.1:0-2529 GCA_964392575.1 uncultured Polyangiaceae bacterium | reverse complement strand
GGGGGGGGGGGGGGGGGCGGCGGAGGAGCGGCCGTGGGGGCGGTCGGGGTAGAGCAGGAGCAGAGCGCGAAGGGCACAAGGAACGCGAAGGGGATGGGGCGCGCAGATGAGGCGTAATTGTGCTGTGACTGTACGGTGGTGGCTGGTGATTTTTGCGGCTGTTTCATGGGGGGCCCTCGTTGAAGTCTGTGTGGCCCCTTTTTGCACATCTGTTCCCCCCAGAAAATCCGTGTGTATTCTCCGCCCCCGTGACGACAAAATTGAAGGATGTGAAGGTAGACGACCTGGGCATGGACAAGGAGGCCCTGGTGGAGTCCTTCGTACAACATGTCCAGCACACGCAGGGCAAGCACCCCAGTGCCGCGACCTCTTTGGATCAATTCATGTCCCTTTCCCGCACCGCGCGGGACCGGATGTATGACCGCTGGACGCGGACATGGAAAGAGCGCCGAGAGGATCCGCCCAAGCGGGTGTATTACCTCTCCCTTGAATTTCTGATCGGTCGGCTGCTTGCGGACGGACTCATTTCGCTCGGGATTTATGATGAGTGTAAGGCGGGGCTCGCAGAGGTGGGGCTGGATCTGGAAGAGATCTTGTCTCAGGAGCCGGATGCAGGGCTCGGTAACGGCGGCTTGGGTCGTCTGGCCGCTTGCTTCATCGACTCCCTAGCGACCCTGGGTATTCCCGCCATCGGCTACGGACTCCGCTACGACTACGGCATTTTCCGTCAAGACATGGTGGGCGGACGTCAGCAGGAGGCTCCCGATATGTGGCTCCAGAACGGCAATCCTTGGGAGGTCGTGCGCCCCGAGCGCTCCTACAATGTCCAGTTTGGCGGCAGAGTGATCGAATACACCGGCCCGAGCGGTCGCACGATTCATGAATGGGTCGATGCGGAGCAGGTCCTTGCGGTGGCGCACGATGTGCCCGTTCCGGGCTACAAAAACGACGTCGTCAATACTTTGAGGCTGTGGGCCGCCCGGGCCAACAAGGATTTCGACATCTCTTATTTCAACGCCGGAGACTACGCGAAGGCGGTGGAACGGAAGGGACACGACGAGAACATCACGCGCGTTCTTTACCCCAACGACAATCACGCGCTCGGAAAAGAGCTGCGCCTCAAGCAGGAGTACACTCTGGTCTCGGCGACGCTTCAGGACTGCATCGCACGTCACCTAGCGACGGGCGCCGACATCAGAAGTTTTGCTCATTCCTCCACGTTTCAGCTCAACGACACTCATCCGGCCCTGGCCGTGGCTGAACTCATGCGTCTTTTTACGGATCAGCACGAGCTACTCTGGGAGGAAGCCTGGGCCATCACGCGCGAGTGCGTCAACTACACCAATCATACCCTTTTGCCTGAAGCCCTGGAGAAGTGGCCCGTATGGTTGATGGAGCGGGTATTGCCTCGTCACCTCCAAATCATCTATCAAATCAATCATCAGTTTCTCAAGGGAGTGAGCCAGCGCTACCCGGGAGATGGCGGTCGCTTGAACCGCATGAGCATCATCGAGGAGGGCGGGGAGCGTTACGTACGCATGGCCAATTTGGCCGTCATCGGAAGCTCACGCGTCAACGGAGTTTCCGCCATGCACTCTCAGCTTCTCAAGGACAACCTATTTCGGGATTTCGACGAGTACGAACCGGGAAAAATCATCAACCAAACCAACGGTGTGACGCCTCGGCGCTGGATGTACAAGTGCAATCCGGGCCAAACGAAGCTTCTCGACCGCGTTTGCGGTAAGGGGTGGGAGCTTGAGATCGGACGCCTCAAAGAGCTCGAAGGCGTGGCCCATGATCAGGCGCTGCAGGCGGAATGGGAGAAGGTCAAGCAGGAGAACAAGCAACGTCTGGCTGAGCGCCTGGCAAGTCGTTGCGGCATCGATCTCGATCCGACTTTCATCCTGGACTCACAGGTCAAGCGGATTCACGAGTACAAGCGGCAGCTGCTCAACATTCTGCACGTCGTATCACTTTACCAGCTCTACAAGGCGGATCCTCAGCGGGCCGAGCGAGCAGTCCCGCGGGCGTTCCTTTTCGCCGGCAAGGCAGCCCCGGGTTATGAAACCGCCAAGGAGATCATCTGGCTCATCAATTCCGTAGCTGCGGTCGTCAATGAGGATCCTCAGGTCAAAGACAAACTCAAAGTCGTCTTCGTCCCCAACTACAACGTGAGCTGGGCTGAGCTCATCATTCCCGCCACGGAGGTCTCCGAGCAGATCTCTACGGCAGGATATGAAGCGTCCGGGACAGGGAACATGAAATTTGCGATGAACGGTGCGCTCACCATCGGGACGCTGGACGGCGCCAACGTGGAAATGAAGGAGCAGATCGGGGCGGAGAACATGTTCCTCTTCGGACTGCATGTGGATCAGGTCGAAGCGACCAAGGCCGCTGGTTATGACCCCCGCGCCATCTATTTCGCCGACCGGACCATCCGAGCCGCCCTCGACGCGGTTTCTCGTGCGGCCGTCAATCCGGAGGATCCGGGCCGCTTCCGTCACCTGATCGACAGCCTCCTCGCCCATG
>CAYMQT010000327.1:0-2533 GCA_964392575.1 uncultured Polyangiaceae bacterium | reverse complement strand
CGCTCGGCATCGCCGACGACGAAGCGCACCTCTGGGGTGGCGGCGTTGGGTTCTGGATGAGCAGCTGCGTGGACGCGGCCACTTACAGCGGCATTCGCTTGCAGGTGAAGGGCGCGACGCCCACGGGCGTCGCGCGGCTCGCAGTTGGCACGCGCGACACCACCCCGCCATCGGCCGAAGGTGTGGGAGCTTGCACCGGTGCCGATTGCGCAGACGCAGCCGCCGAGTTCGCGCTCGGTGTGGACCCCGAAGCGTGGACCCAGGTCGATTTGCCGTGGAGCGCGTTCACGGGAGGAATCGGTAGCGGAGGCGTGGCGGCGCCGCTCAGCGGCTTCGGCATCGCAGCGCTCACGTTCAGTGTGAGCGTGCAGTACGACGAAGAGGGCGCGATCCCCGGCCCCTACGAGCTCATCATCGACGAGATCGGCTTCTACTGAGCAAGAGCCCCTCGACCGCCCCCACCACGCAGCACACGTCGCGCCTCCACGGTCCCCGAACCGAGCCGACGACGAGTCCGCTTCGCATCGCCATGCCCCAGTACCAAAACCCCATCCTGCCCGGCTTTTATCCGGACCCGAGCATTTGCCGGGTGGGGCGCGACTACTACTTGGTCACGAGCAGCTTCTCGTACTTTCCGGGCGTACCCATCTTCCACAGCACGGACCTCGTGCACTTTCGGCAGATGGGGCACTGCCTCGATCGCGCGAGCCAGCTGCCGCTCGGCGCGGGCCCCACGTCCGGCGGCGTGTTCGCGCCCACCCTCCGCCACCACCAAGGCACGTTCTACCTCACGACCACCAACGTCACGGGCGTGGGCAACTTCATCGTCACCGCGCAGGATCCAGCAGGTCCTTGGTCGGATCCCATCCTCGTCGAGCAGAAGGGCATCGACCCTTCGCTGTTCTTCGATGACGACGGCAGCGTCTACTACACCACCTCGAGCGACGGCGCGTGTCAGAGCCGCATCGATGTCACGACGGGCAAGCTGCTCAGCGAACCAAAGGTGATTTGGGCTGGAACCGGCGGCCAGTACCCCGAAGGTCCGCACCTCTACAAACGCGGCGACACCTACTACCTGCTGATCTCGGAGGGCGGCACGGAGTACGGCCACATGATCACCATGGCGCGCAGCAAGAGCCCGTGGGGTCCGTTCGAACCGTGCGCACGCAATCCCCTGCTCACGCACCGCAGCTACCGCAGCGCCATCCAGGGCGTTGGCCATGCGGATCTCGTGGACACGCCGGACGGCGACTGGTTCGCCGTCGCGCTCGCTTACCGCACGCACGGCTACCCGCCTTGTTACCACTTGGGACGCGAGACGTTCCTCTGCCCCGTCAGCTGGCCCGAAGGTGAGTTCCCCTCGTTCGGGTCTGCCGTTTCGAGCAACTTCGAAGTCGGGATGGAGGCGGCGGGACGCATCGAGCTCTCGCATGAAGTGGCCCACGCGCTCGAGTCGCCGTCCGCGCCGCGCACACGCGACGACTTCGACGCGACGACTCTCGGGCTCGAATACAACTACCTGCGGAACCCCGAGCCGAGTCGCTACTCGCTCGCGGAGCGCCCAGGTTTTCTCAGGCTTCACGGCGCCGCGGCGGGCCTCGACGATCTCGCTTCACCCAGCTGGGTCGGTCGGCGGCAGTGTCACTTCGAGGTGCACGTCGCCACGAGCGTCGACTTCCAAGCCTCCACCGAAGGCGAGGAGGCAGGCCTCGTCGCGCGCATGGACGAGCACCACCACTACGAGATCTTCGTCACCAAGCGCGACGGGGCACCAAGCGTGGTGCTCCGTCGGCGCATCGGCAGCCTCGTCGCCGAGGTGGCGAAGCGCGCACTCCCTTCGGGCGCGCGTGCCGTAATCCTCACCATCGACGCCACCACGCCCAAGTACGTGTTCTCGTTCGGCGCGAGCGAGAGCACGCTCGAGGTGCTCGGCGAGGGCGAGACGCGTTACCTCTCCACCGAGGTTGCCGGCGGGTTCGTCGGCGTTTTCTTCGCGCTCTATTCAACGGGCGGCGGAGCCCCCGCCGAACGCCCCGCGGATTTCGACTGGTTCGAGTACGCCCCAGTCACCTGAGCCGCGTGGCATGAGCCGAGCAGAGCGCCCCCGAGCCGACCAACATTCCCCCTTCAAACAAGGAAAATCAGCCATGACCGACCCATTCGACCCCCGCCCGGAAGATCGCTTCACCTTTGGCCTCTGGACCGTCGGCAATCCTGGCGCCGATCCATTCGGTGCGCGCGTGCGCGAAACGATCTCGCCCGTGCGCATCGTGGAGAAGCTCGCCGAGCTCGGCGCGCATGGCGTGAACCTGCACGACAACGACCTCGTCCCCTTCGGCGCCAGCTCGAAGGAGCGCGACACGATCGTGGCCGACTTCAAGAAGGCGCTGTCGGCGACCGGCATGAAGGTGCCGATGGCGACCACGAACCTCTTCAGCCACCCCATCTTCAAGGACGGCGCCTTCACGTCGAACGACCCCAAGGTGCGCGCGTTCGCCATCCAGAAAACGATGCGTTCCATGGATCTCGGAGC
>CAYMQT010000326.1:0-2558 GCA_964392575.1 uncultured Polyangiaceae bacterium | reverse complement strand
GGAGCTGATCCGCAAGCGGTAAGCGCTTTGAAGGAGGATCTTGAAAGGCCCTTCGGGGTCGAACTCAAGGAGGGCTCCCTTGCGGCCTACTTGGAGCCGGAGGAATCCTCCCTCTTGGCTTTCGGCATGCGTCGCCAGCTGGCGGTTCTCGTGCAGCGCGCCGAACCTGAAAAGGCAGGCGACAAGGAGTGGAAGGGACACGAGTGGGACGCCTCTGGTCGAGCGCTGATTCAATACTCTCTCGATCCAAAGCAGCCGGGTCATTTCGGCTGGAAGAAAGAGCGCTACGACGAAGTGCTTGCGCACAAAGCCACCCACGCCAAACTCCAAGATCAAACCTGGACCCCCCGGATCGTCTTCTCTCAGGGGTCGATCCTCGTCGATGATGCGGGCCTCGTTTCCGTCACGCGGAAGGAAGAACTCCAGACGGAGCTGACGAAGGAGCAATTCCTGCGCTCGACCTATGAGGCCACTCTGCGACGCCTCGAAGGGGCTCCGGGAGCGACGGTGCCGAAACCGGACGCCTTGGTCCGTCGTTTGGCAACAGAGCCTCCCCCTCGCATGCAGACGGACGCGCTCGACGCGATTCGCTATGCGGGGCGCGCCTGGGAAGAAGTGCTCTCAAGCCTCCCGAAGGATGATGAAGCGGGCGCATCCAAGCAGAATTTCGGTCAGAATCAGGCTGCGTATCATGCGCTCGTGGGCCTTTTGAGGACTGACGAAAAGAACGTCGAACTTGCTCAGAATCTGATCGAGAAGAAGGATCAGCGCGCGGGAACGCTTCTGCGCGCCCTCGCCTCGGCCAGCACTCCCCAAGCCCTGAGTGTGCTCACGAAAATGAGCCTCGACAGTGATCGCTACGTTCCCGAAAGGCAGTTGGCTGCGGCGAACCTCTTGCGCGCCGAGCAGCCTCCAGCAGAACTCGTGACGACGCTCGAACGTTTTCTACGCGATGCCCACTTGCGAGAGCACGGACTGCTTGGCCTCGGGACCTTCTCGCGCCTGTGGCGGAAGGCGGGCGCGACCGAGACCGCCGATCAAGCGAGCTCCCTCCTCGAGGTCGAGCTGAGCCGGGAGAAGAAGGCGGACGGGCAGCGCGCGTGTCTCCTCGCCATCGCGAATTCTGGGGACGCCCGCCTCTTCGATGCCGTCATTCCCTTTCAGTCATCGGCAAACGACGAGGTTCGTGAAGCAGCGATTCAGGCCTTCCGGCTCATGAAGGACGACCGCGTCGAACCAACCCTGACGGACCTCCTTTCCAAGACGAAGAGCGCCGGTGAAACGACAGCGCTCCTCGCTGCCCTGGAGCAGCGACACACCGTCACAGAGAAAACGGTAGAACTCGTCGAATCCAAAACCGCGCCCGAGTTGGATGCGGGAGTCCGCCGGCAAGCGGCCGTCACCTTGGGCGTGTGGCGTAAGAAATGGCCCCGGGTCGTACCCGTCCTCGAGCGCATGGCAAAATCGGATCCGGATGCGCGTGTGCGCGAGGCAGCTCAGCTCCGTACGATGAACTGATGCGAGCGCACCTCAGGTGGTGTGGGGAGGAGCGAAGTACGTGTTTCGTCCAGGTGACCGCCGGCTTAGCGCACTCGTGCGGCCTGAAAGAGAGCGGCAAGGTCGTTTGCTGGGGTTCGGACACAGGAGGCAAGGCGACCCCGCCCCCTGAACTTCAACCGTGAGCAAAAACGCTTTCCGTCCTTTTCAGCCTACAAGCTGACGCCCCGCGGGGCTCCGGTGACTCAGCGATCTGATCCGCGGATCAAGTCGAACATGCCGTTTGTGATTGGCACGTCGTTGCTGACGCTACCAACGACCCCGGAGAAGGTGCCGCGCACGGGTTCGCCCACAGCTCCGTACTCGGTGATTGTGATGGTGCAGTTGTCGGCTTGATTCCCTTCAAAGCTGGATGTCCCACCGTCCGTATCGAGTGCCTGGATGATTATCTTTGCTACGGAGAGCGAACTGCAGTCGAAGGTCCCGACTCCGGGGGAGTTAATGTTGAGAGTCATCGCGTCCACGTTGTCGCTGTCGGTCGAGCCGGTGTCAACGATGAGGCCAAAGCTGTTGACGAAGTTGTTGACCTGATAAGCCTCGAAGTTCACGAGAGTTCCGTTGAACTCCACGGACGCAGTGCCACTACCATAGTCGATAAACCCATCGCCGTCGCCGTCACCATCACCATCACCGCTGGTACCGCCCGTGCCGCTGCCACCTGTGCCGAGATCACCATCACCGTCCCCATCGCCATCACCGTCGCCACCACTATCTCCATCTCCACCGCCGCAGGCAGGGACAGCCGGGACGGCTACGAGAAGAGCGAGGGGCAGCACGAAGCGAGAAAGAATCGAGGAAGTCATGACGCTTAGTTTGGCTGTGCTTCAGCGATCTGAACCGCGGATCAAATCGAAGGTGCCGTTGGTGATCGGCACTTCGTTGCCGGAGCCTGTTGCGGCGATCACACCGGAGAAGGTGCCGCGCACGGGCTCGCCCACGGCGCCGAACTCGGTGATTGTGATGGTGCAGTTGTCGGCTTGATTCCCTTCAAAGCTGGATGT
>CAYMQT010000325.1:1646-2592 GCA_964392575.1 uncultured Polyangiaceae bacterium | reverse complement strand
GGTTGGCGTATTCTGTGAAGGCCCTGCGCTGCAGCAGAATTTCAGGGCGTTGTGCAGAGTAGGTGACAGCTCGTGGCAGTTCTATGCCCCGCGAGATTCAGACGATGCTTGGTCACCTTGAACAACCGGCCTCTCCGCGGAAAGAAACCCGCTCACTTTGTCAGCCAGCTTCCTCAAGGTCGTGTCGTCGAGGGGCGGGGTATGCTTTGATCCTGGCAGGATCTCTACCTGTGCTCCCGGGTAGGCTGCTGCTGCTCGTTGCGGTAAAATGCGTGGGTCGACGGCGAAGTCGTGCTCGCAGCCGAGAATGTAGAGCGGTCGAGAAAAGCCTCTCGTTTCGTTCGGGTCGACGAGCTTGTGCTTCCCCGAGACTGGCTTCATTCCCGTCATGGTGAGTCGGAAGAACTCCAGCATCGTACCTTCAGGGCGTTCGGTGAAGACGGCGTCGATGATTCGGTAGAAGAACCGGTCCTTCCCGGTGATGCCAAGCAGAATCACCCAGAGGAGGAAGTGCTTGATGACTGCCCAGGCACTCAACAGAATGAATCCTGCCGGGACCATGAAGAACGCTCGATTGACCCGCTCAGGAGCGAGGGCGATGAGGCGATTCGCGACGAAGCAGCCGTAGGAAAGACCCATGAAGTGGCAGCGGCCGATCTTAAACTCGTCCAGAACCTCCAGCAGCCAACGACCGTAGTCGTCGCCCATAGGATCAAGGTGTTTCTCCGTACTCCACCCTGCGTGCCCTGGCAGATCGGGAATGATGAGGTGATAGCGTCCCACCAAATGGCGCATCACGCTTAAGATCACCGCATGGTTCGTCATCGCGCCGTGCAGCAGAACCAGCGTTTCCTGGCTCGGGTCTCCCATCTCGAGGACGTAGGTGTCTCCGAACGACGTTTGGATGTAGTGGTCGGTCTTCTCGCCCGGGATCTCATCCCGCATG
>CAYMQT010000325.1:0-1636 GCA_964392575.1 uncultured Polyangiaceae bacterium | reverse complement strand
GTGACCGCGCGCAGCTTTGCTTTCACCTCGGGTGATTTGTAGAGTTGAGACACTCAGGCCTTTCCGGTGTGGGCTTACTGCGCCGGTTTTCCGGCGCGTTAGGCGTGAGACACCCTCCTCTTTGAAAGGTTCCCATTCGTCGAAAGGAAGCGACGAATTCTTTCCGCGCTCGCTTCCGGTGGGTTCAGTCAGGCGTCCCAGTCGGCAGCACCGGGTCTTCGAGGAAGGATGCCGGGTCGCCACACTTGTCTCTCCACCGTTCGCCACGGGGCTCTTCTTTACCTGCACAACAAGCCGTTGGTGACCGGCGGCCGCTGTCGAGGCTTCCGTTTCACCCGTGAGCGTGTCCCGCGGCGCTCGCTCTTCCCCGTTGGGGATGAGCGCCGGTTGTCGTACTCTGTTTGCGCCTCAGGCCGCGGCACAACGGCGAGGCGTTCGGCAGTCTTGATCGCTTGCCCTGCAATTCAAGACTGATGAGCGCGTTCCAAAACGGGGTTTGGCTTGGCCCTCGCAGGGGACGGGCTGCCGGATCGAGATGTTTGGGCGGGTGAGTATTCGCGCGCGATGGGCACACTGAGAAACCGCTCGACAGACGCAACACAATCATGCTCGTCTCAGAGTCTCCCTCATCGAAGCCATGATAGCTCGGCCCCATGAGCAACCCCTATGCGCCGCCCCGAACCAATGCTGAGCTCGATGTGCCATCGCCAGCAGAGAAGGCCGCGAAGCCTCGCTGGTTCGATCTCCTTCTTCTCCTGATGGTTGGGTTCCATTTGGCTTACTTCGCAACCGCCTTTCTCGACGAAGATGGAAGCGTGTTGCACGAGCTGAAGTACACCATTCCAGCACTGCTCATCTATTGGGCTTTCTGGAAAGGCCATAATTGGGCCCGGTGGCTCATCATTCTAGGCTCGGCAGTCGGGATGCTCAGCTTCGCGCTGTTGTCAAAGTTCAATTGGGGAGAGCGCATCGTTCTGTTCCTTGAGGCGCCGTTCAACCTTTACCTTCTCTACTGGCTCAACACTGAACCAGTGAAGCTGTATTGCGGCGCTCAAGATCGGCGAAGACGGGCCAGCTAGCCGACAATCATTCAGGTTGCCGGCTCTCAAATCCGTCGCTGACTCGGCTAGCCATTCTTCGCGCGCTCGCGCAGACAAAGTTTTGGTCTCGTATGCAGCACATCACAGATGGCTCATGCGCGGGCCCTCGTCGTGAAGGGCAAGCTGTGGTTTGGACGGCCTAGCCCGTGGTGATCATAGTCTTGCTCCGGCTAGCGCGCTTGGCGATTGACGGCCGGCGCTTTGGGCTTTCGTGAGTCACACGGATGATCCCAACAAGCGCAGCACTCGAGTCACAGGCGCCTGATTCAAGGATATTGAGCTAATTCTTGCTCGCATCTCACCTGGCTTCGCGCGCAGAGCCTGCTCCAATCACTGACGCTTCCGAACAAGCCGCTGCTCCTGACCGCGATGGCGGAGGCTTGCGCTTCGTCGTTGAGGTCGTGGCTCGGCCGCCGCCTTTTCACTCCCTTTTGGTCGTGGCGGCCGGTTGGCTTATCCTACCGGCGCGACGCGCGGCAGGAGAGCGGCAAGGCGTTGATATAACACGACCCTGTCAAGTTCTGATCGGCGTGGGT
>CAYMQT010000324.1:0-2631 GCA_964392575.1 uncultured Polyangiaceae bacterium | reverse complement strand
TTCGCGCTCTCGGTGCGCAGCAGGTACGCCGGGTGGAACGTGGGCATCACGGCGACCTTGCCGCGGTAGAGGCGCCAATTTCCACGGACGGACGTGATCCTGCCTGCGCTCTTGCCGAGCAGACCCTCGAGCGCGGTAGCTCCGAGCGCGACAATCACTTCGGGCTCGACGAGCTCGAGCTGTCGGTGCAAAAACGAGGAGCAAGCAGCCATCTCGTCGGCCGTGGGCTTGCGGTTGTCGGGCGGGCGGCACTTCACCACGTTGCAGACGTAGATTTCGTCGCGCGAGAAGCCCATCGCCTGGATCATGCGATCGAGGAGCTGGCCAGCCTTGCCCACGAAGGGTTCACCCTGCGCGTCCTCGTCGGCGCCGGGGCCTTCGCCCACGAAGCACAGCCGGCTCAGGGGCGTGCCACGAGCGAACACCGTCTGTTTGCGCTTTTCGCACAGCTGACACGAGCGGCACTCCTTCACCGCACTCCGCAGCTCATCGAGAGTTCCAGCGGGATGAACCGAGGTCGGCTGGTGTGAACTTCGTGGCGGGGAGGTAGCCTGCGCCAGGGCTCGAGGCTGCGCAGAATCGAGCGCTTGGAGCGCGCGAGTGGCGGCGTTCGGTGCTGCGCGATCCGGGGCAAGCTGCCCTCGTGGCGCGGTGATGGGGTGGTCGCCGCCGGCCGAGAGCGGTGGCGATGGGTCGTCCAAGACGCGCAGACGTGGGGCCGCGGAGTGCGGCTCGGGAACTTGGGCGTGGTGCGGAGCCGCGAGTGCCTCGGGCGCTGCCGTCGCCGCCAGCTCGGCCTCGATGGCCTGCGCGCGTGCGCGCGCCTCGGGATCGCGAGGCAGACCATGCGCGCCCGACTCGGCGAGCCACTCGAGGTGCGCACCGAGGCTCGCGGTGATGGAGCGCAGCTCGACGTACGGATCGAGGTGAGCAGAACCGAGTTCAGTCCCTTCGGCGGCGCCGAAACCGGCCTCGCCACTCGTCGGCTCCTCGTTCGTCACCGCTGTCCTTGGGTTGCTCCGGGCGATTGTGCCCGAGAACGCCGGGCGCCGGTAGGCACTCACTCGAGCGCGGTCAACCAACGCTCGGCGTCGAGCGCGGCCATGCAGCCCGTGCCCGCCGCCGTGACCGCCTGACGGTAGTGGAAGTCGGCGACGTCGCCGGCCGCGAACACACCTTCCACGTTGGTCTGCGTGTGGCCCGGCTTCACCTTCAAGTAGCCGTTGGGGTGCGTCTCGAGCTGACCCTTGAACAAGTCGGTCATGGGCGTATGGCCAATGGCGACGAAGAACGCGTCGACGGGGATCTCCTTCGTCTCACCCGTCTCGAGGTTCTTGGCGCGGATGCCCCGCACCGAGTCCTCCTCGACGCCGAGCACTTCGTCCACGGCGTGGCTGAAGAGCACCTCGATCTTGGGGTTCTCGAGCACGCGCTTCTGCATGGCCTTGCTGGCGCGGAACTCGCTGCGCCGGTGCAGGAGCGTGACCTTGGAGCACAGGCCAGCGAGGTAGGTGGCTTCCTCCATGGCCGTGTCGCCGCCACCCACGATGGCGACGGGCTTGTTCCTGTAGAGCGCGCCGTCACACACCGCGCAGGCGCTCACGCCTTTGTTCTTGAGCTTGTCCTCGCTCGGGAGGCCCAGGTAGTTGGCGCGCGCGCCCGTGGCGATGATGATCGCGTCGGCGGTGTGGAGGATGTTCTCGTCCTCGCCCACCCACACCTTGAAGGGGCGCTCCGAAAAGTCGACCTTTTGTACGTCGGCGGTGATGAACTCCGCGCCCTGGTGCAGCGCTTGTTCACGGAAGTCGGCCATCATCTGCTGGCCGGTCACGCCCTTGGGGTAACCCGGGTAGTTCTCTACCTCGGTGGTGAACATGAGCTGACCACCTGGGATGAGGCCGCCGGCGTTGAAGCCCTCCACACACAGCGGCGCAAGGTTGGCCCGCGCCGCGTAGATGGCTGCGGTGAGGCCAGCGGGGCCCGAGCCGATGATGAGGACCTTGTGGTGCAGAGCGGTCATGAGGGCCGAGCTAACCACGACCGTGGGCCCGAGCAAGGTGTTCGAGAAGCGGTTCTTTCTAGTGAAGTTCCGCGCGATGGATCACCGAAATGAGCAACGGGGACCCGGCTCGGGTCCCCGTCACGTGCGGCCGAGGAGCGGCCAGCGCTCGCTGCCTCAGAGGCCGTACACGAAGCCGAGCGACGGATGAATGGCGAAGCTGAACGGGTAGCTGCCGAACAGCGCCATGGCAGCGACGTCGAGCTTGATGGCCATGTTTGGCTGGATGGCGTAGCCGAGACTCAAGCCGCCTCCGCCCATGCCGATGCCGGCTCGCTTGTACATGGTCACGTTGCCGAGGCCCGCGTTCTCCGCACCGGGGATGGCCGCCACCACCTCCGCAACGCCGCCGCCCACGAACACCGCAGGGCGGAAGCCCTTCTTGTCGAGGCCGATGAAGTTGTAGGTGAAGCGCGCTTCACCGTGCACGGGGAAGTACGAGGCGTTGGTGCCCGGGGGGTCGTTGGGAGTGCCTTCGGGCGGAGTGGGCGGCGTGTTGACGATGCCGATGCCCACGCGCGCGCCGACCATGATGTTCGGCGTGATGGCGAAGTCGTAAGCGAGCTTGATGC
>CAYMQT010000323.1:0-2686 GCA_964392575.1 uncultured Polyangiaceae bacterium | reverse complement strand
CTGAGATTTTTCACTGGCGCGTCTGAGGGAGGCGGCGATCTTGTCTGCGGTCTTTCCTCCGGCCCCGGCGTCGATTTCGTCAAAGATCATCAGCGCGGAAGCGGACTCTGTCGCCAAACGGAAGCAGAGAAGCACGCGACTGAGTTCTCCTCCGGAGGCCACGCGGGAGAGCGGTTCCGGTGGAGTCCCAGGATTGGCTGAAAAGCCGATGTCGAGGTGTGTGATCCCGGTGAGACCCAGAGGACCCTCGCCCAAGTGCGTTTTGAGAATGGCACCTTTGAGGCCCACTTCTGAAAGCTCCTCGCTGAGCTTTTTTTCCAGGCGTGCGGCGGCCTTCTTCCGCGCTTGGTGAAGGGTACGGGCGGCGCTTTCGGCCTCCGCTCTGAGGGTGGTGATTTGTTCCAAGAGCTCAGCGCGCTTCATTTCAAGATCGACACACTCGGCAAGTTCAGCCCGCAGGTGCAACTCGCGCTCTTTCAATTCAGAGACGGAGATCCGGTGTTTTCTGGCCAGCGCGTCGAGGGCATCGAGCTCCGCGTCCAGCTCGGAAAGTTCACCTTCCTGATCTTCGCTCGCCTCCACCGTCTTTCGAGCACTGAATTCCACGTTGCGCAGCAGTTCTGCCGCTTGGTCGAGTTCCGCCGCAAGGGGGGAGCCGGCGTGTTCAAACCTTCGGCTGAGTGCGCAAACGGTGTCGATGAGGCCGTCCTTTCTTCCCACCAGTTCGCAAACGGCATCCTCGTACAAGCTGAGCGCTTTGTGCGACTTCCGCAATTCGTCTCGGCGTGTGCGCTTCTCAGCGGCACCGTCGGTGTTGATGCCTTCGAGCTCCAGCAACTGAAACTCGAGAAAGTCCTTTCGTCGTTCTGCCTCGTCGGCTCGTCGGCAGAGGTCGGCGTACTGTTTTTCTTGTTCGTGGAGCCGCTTGACCAGTTGCTCTACCCCTTTGCGGCGTGAGGTAGTCTTGGAAAATCGGTCGAGGAGCAGGAGCTGTGCATGGCGGGTGCGGAGGCCGTGGGCTTCCGCCTGTCCGCAGAGTTCGAGCAGATGCTCTGAGACCTCGCTGAGGACGGCTCGACTCACCGTCTGTCCGTCGATGAAGCAACGTGTCCGGCCCGTTGCCTCGACGCGCCGTGCGAGAACGAGAGAATCTGCGGTTCCGTTCCTTTCATCCCATAACCCGTGTTTCTCGAGTGTTGCGCTCAGAGTTGCGTGAGCGTCGTCATTCTTCTGAAAACGGAATTCCGCTTCCACGAAGCCAGAGGAAGCCCCCACGCGGGCGCTGAGTCGTGAGCGCGCGGCGCCTGAGACGAGCGCAAGGGCATCGATCACGGTGGATTTGCCGCTGCCGCTTTCCCCGCTCAGTACGGAGAGGCCCTTTTGGAAATCCAGGCGGGCGCTTTTTACGAGGCCAATGTCCTTGATGAAGAGAGATTCGAGCATGAAAGGAGGTTGGACGTCGGAAGGCCTTGCGAAAAGGTCAGGAAATGTCCGCCGGAAGTTTTCTGTCACCCCGGCGCAGGGAAAGCGGCCCTGAAGCAAAGCGGCCCTTGAAGCAGGCGGCCCTGAAGAAGAGACAGCGCGATTCTGTGAAAATGATTACGCTTTTGTGCGCATCAAACTCCGTCTTCCCCCTGGATTGGTCGCCCGCACCTGCTAGCTTCCGCGCCCCCTCGAAGAGAACGTCCGGCACCTTTCGGCCAGGGCGTCGCGCTTCGCCCTCGACTTCCGTCGAGCGACCCAAGAGAGCAGATCTATGATTTCCGTCAATGACGTCACGATGAACTTTGCAGCCCAGATGCTCTTCCAGGAGGTCAACGTGACTTTCCAGCCGGGAGAGCGCTACGGCCTGACGGGACCCAACGGCGCCGGAAAGTCGACCTTCATGAAAATCGTCTCGGGGGATCTCGAGCCGATGGCGGGCCATGTGAAGCGCCCCAAGAAGACGGGGATCCTTCGCCAGGATCATCACTTGTACGATTCTGTTCGGATCATTGACGTGGTGATGATGGGCAATCAGCCCCTTTGGGCGGCCATGAGCGAGAAGGAAGCTCTGCTCATCAAGGGTGATCAACTGACGGACGACGACGGCATGCGCCTGGCAGAACTCGAAATGGTCATTGCCGAGGAGGACGGGTACACGGCAGAGTCAGAAGCAAATGCTCTCCTCAACGGACTTGGGATCCAGGAGTCGATCCATACGGAGACGCTCAGCATCCTCACGGGTGGCGACAAGGTCCGTGTGCTTTTGGCGCAGGCCCTCTTCGGGCACCCGGAAGCGCTCCTCCTCGACGAGCCCACCAACGCGCTCGACATCGGAACGATCCGCTGGCTCGAAGGGTTTCTTGTCGAGTACACGGGCGTTTTGATCGTGATCAGCCATGACAGGCATTTTCTGAATTCGGTTACGACCAAGATCGCCGACATCGACTACGAGACCATCATCCTCTACCCGGGCAACTACGATGATATGGTCGAGGCAAAGGCGGAAGCACGCGGGAGTTTGGAGCAGGACAACGCCGCACGGAAGAAGCGCATCGAAGATCTACAAGGATTCGTGCAGAGGTTTCGCGCCGGTTCCCGCGCCAGTCAGGTAAAAAGCCGGGAAAAAAAGCTGGAGAGAGAGAAGCGCGAAATGGCCAATCTCAAGCGCTCGAACATCGCGCGCCCGTTCATTCGCTTCGAG
>CAYMQT010000322.1:0-2700 GCA_964392575.1 uncultured Polyangiaceae bacterium | reverse complement strand
AGACCGGGCACCGCCCCGGTCTCCGCAGAGGTTGCCCCTGAAGCAGGCTAGATCGCCAGCCTCCACGAACTCCCCACCACAAGGCGCCACGGGAAAACGTTTCGAATAGCCGACGAGCTTTCCCTCTCGAAAGAGGAGACGCTCTTCGTGCCTATAGTCTCCTCCCGACTTATAAATGATCTTACCCCCTAAACATTCCGTCCGCTCATAGTTGTCTGGAACGTCCGCCAGAGCGGGACAATCATAGGTCTGACAGAAGCACGCCAACTCTTCAGCGAGTTCACTTGCGTCCTGCCCTTCTGATTGACAGTCGCAGTAGGCAGGCAGCGCTCCCGTACCCCCTCCCCCTGTCGCCTTGGCTCCGCCAGTACTCGGCCCCGTATCCACAACAGGCCCATCGCTTCCGTCGCCAAGTGCATTACAACCGGCGACCAAAAAAAGAGCGATCAGTCCCGTTCGCAGATGCTGATTCTTCATGGCGTCTGCCTTGTTGCGAACATGAAAAATTCCCCCCGTCTAAGACTCGAACTACCTCAAGGTGAACGAGTATTCTTTCACTCCTCTTCACAATAAGGCTGGTGCATGAGCTCACGTTCTTCATCCTCACACTCACGAAAACGAGCGTCTTCTTGTAGGGACAGGCACGGGGTCATCAACAAACGCTCGCTGCTCAACTCAACGTAGCAGCCAATTGCGGACGCACAGACAAAATCTGGAGGAAAACAATCGATCACCACGGGCGAAACCCAACACTCATCTGCCGCATTCCATGGCCACCCTATTTTCTCTGTGCAACCTGCAGGGCAAGCTCCGTCCTCAGTGAGCACGCAAGAAGGCGGTTTCTCTTCCGTCAACTCATCTTGCTGTTGACTGGTCTCCTTATCGAGGTCACCGTTCTGAGCACTACCGCATCCCAAGAGCAGCGCGCTTGCAAGCACGAACACGGCCTGAAGAAGGTCCGTTTTTCTATTCAAACTTTTACGAAACATGGGTGCTCTCCTTTTAATGTTGGGTCTCAGCATTGCCGCTATGGTAGTATTCAGCCGTATAGAAAGTCGTACCATTTGCCGGAGTCTTGACCCCGTCTGCTCTCAGCTGCAAGCAGCGCCCACCCTTGATAGAAATCCTTTCGGTTATTCGCTAGGCCAGCCCCGTCCAGCAACAGTCCACTACGCACCTGTCTTCCGTTCCAACCTGACGAGTGCACCTCTTCACTGACTGACACCGCAACGACTCCCGGTAGACGCGCAATCTTGGCGACAGCGCTAGCGGGAACACGAACATCCAGCACGTTCGCTAACCACATCCTCCCAAGAACTTCACCCCCTAATGCTGCAATGCGAGCGACGATTGCATCTTGACTGGGCGTGAGCTGCGCGCGACGCTGATTCACTACGTCTTCTCGCTCGGAATCAGAAGCTTTGGCTATACGGTCAAAATCGAATGTGATCTCATCGAGCTCGACACCTATCTCGATGAAATCGTCGGGTTGACGTTCCAAGGATCGAGAAATCGCTCTCTCTGTCATTGAAGGCACCTGCACAGCAGCTTCGGCAACAACTGCATTCTCAAACTGAATGCGCATTTTCGTCACCATCCGAGCATGAGATCATCATGCCAAAAATGCTCAACATCCCCCCGAAGACGAACTTCTTTCGGCATTGCCGCAGCCCACGTATCTCCCCTTTACAATTCTTCATGATGTCCCCACTCTCCCCATTCTTTAAGCTTGTGCTGCCTCCCCTCAGGCTTGTCAATCACAATCAATCATATTTCTCTCCTAGGTTGATTTCGACACCTGGGTACAGCCCCATCAGTGTCACTCCAGCATCCAGGCTGGATGGCCGGTTCAACCTCAGGTTCATCATCACATCCAGCTCACTGAATGGGATCTACTGAGCCGAATCTACTGAACTGGACCTCTCAACTGAACACCCGCCCCTATCCCTAGGGATAGGCTGGTCGCAGGCGTTGGATTTGAGCACTGTTTCTGGAAATGACAGATGAGCTGGGCCCATCCTTGACAGTGGATCTTTCCTGCTCCCCTTCAATCGACATGAAGTCTTCAAAGGACAGAGAGCAGAGAGCTATTATGGATTTTGGACGTGCTCCAAGCTGCTTGTGGCGACTGATCAGAATCGTGCGCCCGCCTGCCTGCGGAGTGTGTTCGAGTAACGTGAATGATTGGCCTCCAAGTCTCAACTAGATCTAGCCGAAAGATCGTCAGTGTGACGCAACGCGACCTACTCATTCTAGCTGTCAGCCTGCTCATTCAAGGGTGTGGAAACGAACCCTCGCGCGAGAAACAGATCGCTCACCGGCGGTGGGAATGCACGGTCCCCACCCTCACGGGCTCAGATGGGGAAAATTACACGGGCGAGTCGTGCCTTTGCCTCAAGCCTGACCGGGGCGACTATTTGGAGGCAAGTACGGACTCTTGCAACCCAGAACGTTGGGAAGAAGGAGGAGTTTGCTGTTGGTACCCGGAAGGAAGTTTGGTGGAGGACCGCAATAGTTGCTCTTGCTATAGCCAGTCCCTCCTAGACCTGCGTGAGGATCCGACCACACCGTACTGCCCTGAGGGCTTTGAGATGGACAGCTGTTCGGACTGACGCAATCCCTCCTCTCAATACGCGGTCCCCCCACAGCAAGAACAGCCCAAGGCACGCGAGCCCAAAGGGCGAGGAGTGACGAGGCGCG
>CAYMQT010000321.1:0-2711 GCA_964392575.1 uncultured Polyangiaceae bacterium | reverse complement strand
GTCACACGCGCCTTCGGGTGGTGTGCCACCTCCACGAAGCCGAGCACCCGGTAGAACGCGAGCGCGTCCGCCCGGTCCGAGATGCGGATGCCCACGTGATCGATGGCGAGGATTTGGACGGACATGGCCGCTCAGAGCAATACTACCGTCGCTAGGAACAGGAAGAGACCCATGCTGACCACGTCGGTGGCCGTCGTCAGGAAGATGCTCGACGCCGTCGCCGGATCCGCTCCGGCTCGGCGGAGCACGAGCGGCACGAGCGCGCCCGAGAGGCCGCTGACGGTGCACGCGCCGATCATCGCGAACAGCACGATTCCGGCCAGCGCGAGCGGCGATGGAGCTCCCTGCGAGCTGGCGTAGACGTACATCCCGATGCTCGCCGTGATGCCTACCAGCGTCCCGTTGAGGAGGCCGAGCAACGCTTCCTTGGCCACCACGCGCTTGGCGCGCGAAGAATCGAGTTCGCCGAGGGTGATGCCGCGCAGCGCCACCGCGAGCGCCTGACAGCCCGTGTTGCCCGACTGTCCTGCGAGCACGGGGAGGAACACCGCGAGGATCACCAGCTTGTCGAGCGTGTCCTCGAACACGCCCACCACCGCCGCGGCCGCGAAGGCCGTCACCAGGTTGAGCTGGAGCCACGGATGCCGAAAACGGAGGCTCCGGTACCACGGCGTGTCGAGGCGTTCTTCCTTCTCCACGCCGACGAGGGCGCCGGCCTGAGCGCTGAGCTCGAACGCCTGTTGTTCGAAGAGTGACTGGCCGCGCACGATACCGAGGAAGCGGCCACCTTCGTCGCAGACGGGATAGGCCGGGAAATGACGCTCGAGCGCGGCGCGCATCGCCTCGGTGAGCGTCATCTCGGGCCTGAGCGAGAACGGATCCGTCAGCATCACCTCGCTCACCAGCTGCTCGTGGGTGGCGAACAAGAGCTCGCGAAACACCACCACACCCACGAGCTTGCCGGCGTCGTCGACGACCCAACCGTAGGTGACGAGCGCCTTCTTCACGACGGCGCGCAAACGCTCGATCGTCTCGCCCACCGTCTGCTCGGGGCGAAGCACGGCCGTCGGCGGAGACATCAGGCGACCGACGGTGCCGTCCTCGTAGGCATGATTTCGCCGCCACTGCTCACGTTGGGCTGGACCAGCAGCCGAGAGCACACGCTCCCGGTGAGATTCTTCCAGCTCCCAGAGTAGTTCGTCGGCCAGCGCTGGATTCCCCACCGCGAGCACGCGAGCCACCAGTTCAGCTGATTCACCCTCGAAGCGCCGCGCGGCGTCCTCCGGCGACGAACGATGGAGCACGTCGAGCAGCCCCTTGGCGCGCTCGTCGTCGGTCACTACGCGATTCTGCTCTTGCTGTGCCAATTTATCTCCCCTAGCTTATCCCACTCCCCAAAGGAGCACTACGAACCAATATGAACGTCGAACAACAGATTCGGGCAAGTGTAGATGCATTCGTCGCCGAGCTCAGCGAGCTAGTCAGGCAAGCAGCGCTGGCGCGCCTCACGGACGCATTCGGAGCTGACGCCGCGCCGTCGGGACGCGCCGCCAAGGGCAAGCGCGGCAAGGCCCCGGGCCGGGCCCCCGCTCTGTCGAAGAAGGGTGGCAAGCGCACCGCCAAGGAGCTCGAGGCATTCTCGGATCGCATCCTCGCGACCATCAAGGCGCAGCCGGGTATCCGCGCCGATCAGATCGCCGCCGAGCTCGGGCTCGTCACCCGTGACATCGTCCTGCCCATCAAGAAGCTCCTCACGCAGAAGGCCGTCACCAAGAAGGGCCAGAAGCGCGCGACGGCCTACTTCCCCGGCCGCTCGAAGTAATTCACTTCTTTCCGGTTGGCGCTTGGACGAGCCGCTTCGAGCGGCTCGCTCAAGCCCACGCTGCGCGGTCGAGGGCGGTCACTCGAACAGAGGGACCGTGGACGGAGGGACGCGGTAAGTCGCGAGCACGGCGAGCTCGTAATAGCGGAACTTGTGCTCGATCTTGGTCCAGTCGGGCGCGCTGAGCCCCTGCTTCACGCAGGTCGCCGCGCGGCGTGCCTGCGGCCCCTTCCAGGTGCCGCTGGCGCCTGGGAATACGTGCAGCGTCTTCTGATTGAAGTCGATCTTGAGCACGTAGTTCAGGCTGCCTTCGTCGTTGGTGCGCGGGGCACAGTCCACCGTCTCCACGATGGCGGTCCTGAGCGCCTTCTCGAAGTACTCGAGCCGATCGCAGGCCACACCTTCGCTCCCCACGACGCCCGGCGCGCTGCTGCAGCGCACGCGCTGCGCGTCACCCAAGACCACGCGCTCGTGGCTCTCCGAGGCAGAGGGCACGGCGACGACGGGCGAGAACCCTTCTGGCGCGAGCTGAGGTCGAGCTTCGTCAGGCGCGCTCGGCCGCCTGAGGAGGTAGAGCGGAATGGCGATCAAGAGGAGCGCCACGAAGCCACCGATGGCCGCCTGAGCGCGAATGGGGCGCTCGATGTGCGCCGATGAGCGAACCCCCAGCCGGCGAATGGCTGGCTCGTTCGAACTCGACGGAAGGCGAACCGGTCCTGCCATGCGCGCCTTCAAGCTTCGAGCAGCGTCTCCACGGGCGTGTCGGCGTCGGCGCGCACCACCGAAGCCACCAGCTCGAGCGTCTCGGGCATGAGGCCCTGCACCTGAGCGACCACCTGCTCCACTACGTGCCGCGACTCGTCGAGCCCGGGGCCCAGCATGCCCACGG
>CAYMQT010000320.1:0-2816 GCA_964392575.1 uncultured Polyangiaceae bacterium | reverse complement strand
GCCACTTTCCTACAGGCAGTAGTGCCGAGGGCCCGAAGCCAAAGCGACTGTCGTTGAATCCAGCGGTAGCCACCTCTAAGTAGCCACCCAAGGCCGGCGACCGGTCCCGGGTCCGCAGGAACAGGAGGTCGGCCATCCCTCCGAGACAGAACTGTGTGCGTTCCCACACCCGAGTGCCCGACACTCCACAAACGGCGCTGACGATGCCGACGTCAAACGAGGGTCTTGGGCCTGGGCCCGAAAGTTCGTCCACGGGCACAGGAGGCAGGGATGAATCGTCCGTCGCAAAGACGGCAGATGCCGTGAAGAACAGACTCACGCTCTGCGCCCACGCCAGCCACCGGGCTTTGTTCACGTTCATTGCACACGCCTTGCTCGCTCAGTTCTCTGAGAAGATCAGTCCCTGAGAGGATCAGCGATCGCGTGGTTCGTGGAAAGAGCGATGTGTTCCCCGCAGACTTTTCACGGGTACGCTGACGAGATCGGCTTGTTCAAGCTCCGCCTCGTCGAGCACCTGATCGACGCGCGCCAGGAGCTTCTGTAGCACCAGCTTGTGGCGCGTCTCTGCGGCGATCCGCCGGGCGCGCTCTTCCTCGAGTTCATGAGCAAGAGTGATGGCAGCCAAGACGAGGGCTTGAGGGGAAGCCTCGCGTCCGGGCGGAACGACACCCTCGAGGGCGTCTTCCACTTTCCCGGCGAGTCGGCTCAATTCTCCCTCGGCCGCTGTCGTAACGACGCGGTAGGTCTTGCCGGCTACTTTGAGCTGCACAGCTGCTTCGCTCATACAGCTCAACCTAACACCCCTTGTGCACCATGGAAATCACCCATGGAAGGCGCTTGGTCTTTTTCTGTTCCTTGCTCAGTCACGGGTCTGTCTTTGCTCAGCCACGGGCTTTTGAGCTTCAGGTGGCCGGAAAGACACTGTTTTGCCGTGGGGCGCGTCGTCCGAGGGGTGGTTCAGGTGTCCCGGAGTCCCAGACTCTTGGCCTTCTTGTAGAGATGACTTCGCTCCAGGCCCAGAGCGCGCGCCGCCTTGGCCATTTGCCCGTCGTTGTCTCGGAGGGCCGCTTCGATGATGCTCCGCTCGGCCTCTTCACTGAGTTCCTTGAACGTTTTCCCTGGTTCATAGAGCGACTCTGGGACCAGAGTTCGTTTCTTTCCAAGTCCTGCACTTTCCACAAACGACGCGCTGACGTCGCCCGTAGGACAGAGAATGACGAGACGTTCCATCAGATTTCTGAGTTCACGCACATTGCCCGGAAAGTCATGAGCGCCAATGACCTTCAGAGCCTCCGGAGTGAGGGTCAGCTCGGGGCGAGCGTTTCGCTTCTTGGCCCACGAGAAGAAATGCGTCGCGAGCGTTTCGATGTCACCGTGCCGAGCGCGTAGCGGAGGCAGGTGCAGAGGAACGACGTTCAGTCGGTCATAAAGATCGGCGCGGAACCGCCCTTCTTCGCATTCATTCTGAAGGTCCTTGTTACTGGCAGCGACGACGCGCACGTCTACTCGAATTGTTTCTCTTCCTCCGACGCGCTCGAACTCTTGCTCCTGCAAGACGCGCAGCAGTTTGGCCTGCATCGCTGCAGGCATGTCGCCCACTTCGTCCAAGAAGAGAGTGCCTTGGTGTGCTTGTTCAAAGCGACCGATGCGGCGCTTGGTGGCTCCGGTAAACGCGCCCGGCTCGTGACCGAACAGCTCACTTTCAATCAGATTTTCTGGAATGGCCGCACAATTGAGCTTCTCCATTCGTCGCGTGCTTCGCTGTGAAGCCTCGTGGATGGCCCGTGCGACCAGCTCCTTTCCGGTGCCCCGCTCCCCGTGAATCAAGACCGGAGCCTCGGAACGGCCCGCGCGGGTGACGAGATCGCGCAGAGACTCGATGGCGGAAGACTCCCCTAAGAGTTCTCGCAGTTCTCCTGCTTCTTCGCGCAGCTGGAGAGCTTCCGATTCGACCCGACAAAGTTCGAGGCCGTTCTTGAGGGACAAGAGCATGCGATCTGTGGAGATGGGCTTTTCTAGGAAATCGCGCGCTCCCTTTTGCGTCGCTGAGACGGCGATTTCGACAGTTGCCTCTCCGCTCATCATGATGACGAGAAGAGAAGGATTGTCCTGTTTGAGGCGCGACAACAGGTCGACGCCGTTTCCGTCTGGCAACGACACGTCGAGCAGAGCCGCGTCGTAGGACTCGCTTCTTGCCTTCTCTTCAGCAATCTTCACCCCGCCTGCGACATCGACGTCATAGCCCTCGACAGTGAGGGCCATGCGCAAAGAGGACAGGACACTTGGTTCGTCATCGACGACAAGCACTCGGAATCGCGCCATAGGTACAAGTTAACCCCTGTGCGAACGAAAGCCCATGCTTCTGCCCGCAAATGAGGGACGAGACTTTCCCGGGGGATTCGCTACGATTGCCGTGTTGTCCGACGCACCCAAGCCTTTGGTTCGTGGAGCTCTGCGGCAGACGCCGCTCGCGGAGTTCTTGGTTCAAGCCTACGATGGAGGGTTTGAAGGAACTCTGCTCCTTCAAACCGCTGAGCGGGAGAAAAGTGCGGTCCTCTTCGTCAGGGGTACACCGGCGAAGGCGCGCCCCTTCAACAACCAGGTCTTTCTCGGAGATGTCGCTGTCGACCTGGGGCTGATTTCCGAGAGCACTGCCCGGGAGACCCGAAAGCGTTCCCAGGCGGAGGGCAAGACGCACGGTGAGATCCTTCAGGCGGAGGGTCACCTCGATGATACGGGTGTCGAGGGCGGCGACCTTGCCGCCGGCGGTCTCCTCCAGCGACTTCAGCTCCTTCAGCAAATCGTCGGGGCTGATG
>CAYMQT010000319.1:0-2819 GCA_964392575.1 uncultured Polyangiaceae bacterium | reverse complement strand
CTTGCGGGCCAGCGCGCGGAGGGCATCGAAGCGGGCGCTGGGTTCACCCAAGGGGCCCAGATCTTGCGCGAAGCGGCCGAAGACGTGAGTTTGATCGATGGTCTGCGGGGCGCCTGAACCCTGGAGCCAGCTCGGGCGGTCGGCCGTGAGAGTGAGGAGCGGGAGGCCCGCTTGGTGCGCCTCGATGAGCGCGGGGAGATAATGCGCGACGGCTGAGCCGGACGTGCAAATGAGGACGACCGGACGGCGCGAGGATTGAGCGATCCCGAGGGCAAAGAAGGCGGCAGCTCGCTCGTCGATCACCGAGTGACACGTGAGGTGCGGGTGTCGAAGGGCGGTGAGGACGAGGGGCGTGCTGCGGGAGCCGGGACTCACCACGACGTCCGCAACTCCCGCTTGCGCAAGGGAGTGAATGAGGACCCGAGTCCATTGACCTAGCACGAAGGCCGCGCTCAGGGTGTCGTGTTTGGGCTCGTGTCTCAAGCGACCCTCTCTCAAGCTCAGCCGGAAACTCCTAGAGCGCTCAACATACTCCCCAGCTTCAGCTCCGTTTCCTCGAATTCGAGCGCGCTTTCGGAGTCCGCGACGATCCCGGCGCCTGCGTAAACGTGCGCCTTCTTTCCACACAAGAGCGCAGAGCGCAGCGCAACGGCGAACTCGCCGTCACCGTCGCCATTCACCCATCCAATGGGCGCGGCGTACCATCCGCGCTCCGCTTCTTCATGCTTTTCGATGAAGCGTACGGCGCTTTCTTTCGGAAGACCTCCGACGGCGGGAGTGGGGTGAAGACGTTCTACCAGGGAAAGGACGTGGCAGTTCTCTTTGAGGAGTCCGGATACAGGAGTGCGGAGATGCAAGAGTTGCGGCAGGCGACGGATCTCCGGCTGCTCGGGAACGGTCAGTTCTTGGCAGACGGGGGAAAGCGCGACCCTCAGCGCCTCCACGACATAGGCGTGTTCCACTAGATCCTTCGTGCTCGCGAGCAGGGTTTCGGAAGCGTTTTGCGCTCCGCTGTCGATGGAGCCCGCGAGAGCTTCCGTGCTCACGCGGCGGCCCGTCTTTTGAATGAGACGCTCCGGGGTCGCGCCCACGAAGATCCTGTCCCGGATCCGCAGGGCGAAGCGCGCGGACATGGGCGCCGCTCGATTGAGGCGAGCGACGACCGCCGAGAGCACCGGTTCCTGGGTGAGGTGTAAGGTGAGCCGCCGGGCAGCGACGACCTTTTCCACCTCGCCGTCACGGATCGAGTCCTGGATGCCGTGAACCAACTCGGCCCAGCGTCCCCCCGAGGAACTGTCTTTCCGTTCGAGGGTGCGCGGGAGATCTTCGCTGACCTGTTCCCTCAGGCTTGGCTCGGAAAGAGTCTGCGCGGAAAGAATTTGTCCGGCAATGTGGAGGATCTCGTCGCGGCTCTGCGCCGTAGCGACGCACAGGAGCTGGGCCCGCTGTCCGTCGTCGACGTAGGTGACGCGCGGAAGCAGGAAGGTAGCGTCCCCAAAATTCTGCCAGCACGGACCCGTGCCATCTCGCCCTGGGTTAAAAGCGGCTCCTCCAAAGAAACGCACATGGGGCCGCACTTCATCGGACACGACAAGCGCGCGGTAGGTTTCCTCAATCTGGCGCTGGGCTTGAGAAAAGCGAGTCTTCCCTTCCAGGCGAAAGACGGCAGCCGCACCAAACCCTACATAGGTAGGTTCTTTTCCTCGCGCTTCCTCGGCTCCTGAATTCCAGAACACGGAATGATCCGTGAGCCGGAGATCGGCGAGGCGTTCGGCCAGGCCGCCGGGTGCGTCACAGGTGAACACGCGCGCACGCTCGTCCGCTCCTGCGGCGAGGGCCAAAGAGAGGGCGCTGAGAGGATCTGCGCTCGCGGGCGTCATGACTCAGGTGAAGTCTCCTTGGGGGTGGCGACGTAAAGATGAGCGACTCCAAAGGTCAGGGGATGAACCGAGAGCACGTCGAGGCCATTTTCGCGCATGGTTTGTGCAAACTCTTCGGCCGGCGGAAAGGCTTCGATGGATTTCTGCAAATACCGGTACTCCTTGGCTCCGCTGAGCAAAGAGCCGAGCCAGGGCACCAGCGTATGAATATGAAAGCGCGCCATCGCGCCCATGAGCCCGCTCCTCGGCTCAGAAAGCTCCAGAATCGCGATGCGCCCGCCGGGTCTCGTCACGCGGGCCATCTCTCGGAGACCCTTCTCGCGGTCGGGTACATTGCGGATCCCGAAAGCGATGGTCGTTCCGTCGAAGGAGTCGTCGGCGAAGGGTAACTCTTGCGCGTCTCCTTCGAGTAGCTGAACCCGGTCCTCCAGATTCTGCTTGGCAATTTTTTTGAATCCGACCGCGAGCATTCCCGACGAAGGATCGACCCCGATCACGCGGCGCGCGGGGGTCCGCGCAGCGATCATGAGAGCGAGATCACCAGTCCCGGTGGCCAAGTCCAGGGCTTCGGAACCCTCTTTGAGATTCAAGCTAGCGACCGTCCTTTTGCGCCAGCTTTGATCGATCCCGAGAGAGATGATGCGGTTGAGCAAATCGTAGCGGTCCGCGATGTTGTCGAACATCGCGCCGGTTCCGCCTTCAGGGCGGTCGGGAGAAGCAAGGCGGTCGGGAGAAGAAGCAGGGCGCACGGGACGCCTTTCTGCGGCAGTGACGAGGGAAGAGGTCATGGGCTGTGCTGCTTTAGTCTGGGTCTCGGAGGAGCGCGAGGGGATCGACGGCGTCGCCGGCTACGAGCGCCGACAAAAGGGACTCCCCGGCGCGACTGAGCTGCTGCAGCCTGCGCAGGCGGTCCCGCTTGTAGCTCAAGGTTTGCGTGAG
>CAYMQT010000318.1:0-2899 GCA_964392575.1 uncultured Polyangiaceae bacterium | reverse complement strand
CCCAACCATACTCAAAAGATCCGGCAGCATGGCGCCGAGGATGAAATCGGGGGGGCCTTGCTTGAGGACGGCGAGGGCGGCGTGACCAAAATAGTTCATGTGAAGGGGTAACTTCCCCCAAAGCAAGCCTGGCGCTATGAAAAGTCAATGACCCAAGCTGCGGAAATGTCTGACGCCCAGGGCCGGCTGACCGAGGTGCGGCGGCTGAGTCCACGGGTCTTGGGGCTCATCATCGACGCCGGGCCTGGATTTTCGTGGGAAGCGGGTCAGCACCTGTGCCTTCGAGATCCAGAGGGCGCCCGGGCCGACGCCTATTATTCGATAGCTTCTGCGCTTGATCCGGGAGCGCCCGGGCGGTTCGAATTGGCCGTCCTCGAGGAGTCCTATGGCTATCCAGAGGAGCCGGGTTCCACGTTGCACATCAGAGGCCCTTACGGGAGTTTCGTCTTTCAGCCGTTTCCTCGCACCGGAACCTTGGTCCTGATCGGTATGGGTACGGGAGTTGCGCCGCTGCGCGCGGTCCTGCAGGCCGTGAGGCGCGATCCAGATTTTCAGCTTTCGGTGATTTTGGTTCAGGGCGCACGCAACCGTCATGAGTGTTTGTACTATTCTGAGTTTTTGAGTCTTCAGGATGACTCGTTCAGTTACCGCCCGGTTTTTTCGCGGGAAGAGGGCGCTCCGAAGCGTGTGCAAGATCTAGTCGGAGATTTGCCTCAAGATGCTCATTTCATCCTCTGCGGCTCTCAGGAGATGACCGTCGACGTCGAAGCAAGGCTACGCGCGCGCGCCGTCCCCGCTCATCGGATCGCGCGTGAGGGGTACTGATGGAAGAGGGACAGAACAGTGTGCGCCTCGATCGCTGGCTTTCCGCGGCCAGGATCTACAAGTCTCGCACGGCTTCGCAGGAAGCGTGTGCCGCGTCTCACGTCAAGGTCAACGGCAAGAACGCCCGCGCGAGCCAACTCATCAAGCAGGGTGACAAGATCGAAGCGCGTGCTCCCCGGGGTCAGGTGATTCTGATCGTCGCCGCTCTCGCGGACAAACGGCTTGCACCTCCCAAAGCGCGTGAACTCTACGAGGATCATTCTCCGCCACCGGAAGAAAAGGCGGACCGATTCGCAGCAAGAGAGCGAGGGATGGGGCGCCCCACGAAATCCGACCGGCGCAAACTCGTGCGTTTTCGCGGTGGATTTTAGAGAGCGTTCCGCCGCTGTTCGACGGAGAAGCGCCGGCTAGCTCGCCTCGAGATGCGCCGTCACCATGATACCTCGCGTTCGGAGGGGTTCGACAACGTGACTGAGCATCGCCTGGTGTGCGAGAGTTGCATACTCTCGCGATCTCATCCACCCGAGCGGGTTAGCGGCCAGGTCTTGCTCGATGTCGAAATGCTCAAGACTTTTCCAAGTCTGGTAGATCTGTCTCATCGCCCGATCTGCACTCGGTCCAAGGGTGGACTTTTCATCAGCGCTCAGTTTCGGGAGGGCCCAATCCATGAACGCAAACCCAAAGGTTCCGTGTGCAGCCTCGTCTCGCACGATTCGCGAGAGAATGGCTTTCGGGAGCGGATGTGTCGCCGCGTGCCAGGTCTTTCGGAGTAGCGGGATGCTCACTGCTTCGCCGACACAAAATAGCCGGACCACAATGTCTGCCGCGCGGCAGATTGCAGACATCTCGTCTGGTGGCCTCCGGATTAGCTGGTCGGGAACATACCTGACCGGAGAAGCGCCTCCGAGTGCTGCCGCCATACGTGCGCACAGTTCGACATGGACCACCTCATCAAGGGGGAAGCGAGAGGCCACCGCGATCAGGTCCAAGGGAGCGCGAGCCTCGATCAGCGCTGTCAATACGATCGAGCATGCCGCGCCGGTTCTAAATTCCTGGAATGCCGCGTGGGTCCAGGAGGTTTGGGCAGCAATCCGCGTCGATTCAGAAAGCGCGTCGGCGTTGAAAGTGTGCCACGGCATTTCCTCGACCTCCGGCCGCATCTTGCGGTAGCGACGTTCTATCGAACGTCCGAAGAGTTCTAACTCGAAGTCGAATTCTTCCCTCACGTAGGTCCCTCTTCCGCAGGAGGAGTTACAGGCGGTCTCCGCCAGCGCCACCGATGCTAGTAGCTCCGGCCGTTCCGTCGGGAGCTGCTCCTCCTGTGCCGCCCATCGAAGGATCTGCATCTGGAAGCTCGATATCGTCAGCGTTTCCGCCCGTGCCTACGGTTTCTGGCCGATTCGGTTCGTCTTCAACGTACAGGGGCAGGTTGCACGCGGTCTCGGCGATGCCTATGCACGCCAAAGCACCCGTCTTAGCTCTTTCCAAGATCTTGCGAGGTCGATTTCGGTTCTTGACCATAGCTACTCCCGAACTTAGCAAAGGCGGCGGGCCATCCTCGAAGGCATCTGAGGGCGCCGGCAGACCACAAGCCAGATAGGTGCTAAAAAATGGCGATGGCCGGACGTTGAATACGAGAGTGCGAGAGGTGGTTCCGCCCGGCGCGGGACTCGGTTTTCACAGGCAAGAATACCACCGGATGTCTGGTTGCGCCAGGAGAAGCGAGCTTGAAGATCTAGTCGAGCGGGACCTCGAAAACTACGGCGCCACTGAAACCCCTCCGAACTCCGCCCACCTTCTCGCCTTTGCTGTTCCAGACTCCGCTGGCGGTGGGCTCGAGGCTCAAACGAAAATTGAAGCGCTCCTGTTCGCCGGTGCGGACACATTCTTCCCCGTTTCCTGGTTCCTACAAGTAGACACTGGCCCCGCCAGGTAGACACTGGCCCCGCCAGATATGAAAATAACTAAATTATCACATTGACTCTTGCGGGGAGAGAAGAGCGAGAGCTAGGGTGCATGAACCATGGGGGTAATTCGATTTGGGTTTGTTCTCACTCTCGTTCTTCTGAGTGGG
>CAYMQT010000317.1:0-2917 GCA_964392575.1 uncultured Polyangiaceae bacterium | reverse complement strand
CCCGGTGATGAGGGCCACGACCATGAATCCCCCCGCCACCCAACTGGCGCGGACGGGGCCAAACGAGAGGGGAATGCCCCTGGAGTGTGCAAAGGCGCGATCCAAAAGAGTGAATGCTACGCTGAGCGCCACCAGCGCGAGCGCGGGCCCCAGCGCCTTCAAGAGGGAAGGACGATGAGCGGGGGCAAAGGAACTGGGCATCGGGCGCGGACGCGGCGTCGAAACGACGGCCTGCATGCCTCCACCAAACCCGTCTGGGGTGCTCCCCAAGACCGCGCGGGGCGGGACGGCGGTTCGTAGGGGAACGGCGGTTCCAACCGCTCCCGCCACCTGGACTTCCGTCGGAGAATGCGTGGAGACGTTCACCCCAGCGCCGGCACCCGAGGCGGCCCTCGCCGCCGGTCGGACCGAATCAAAGCCCGTCGTCGCGCGTGGCGCCCCGCGCGAGGACTGTTTCACACCCACCGAGATGGGGCCCCCCACTTCAGTCTGAAGCCCTAGCGTGCTCGTCAAGTCATCCCAAAACGCGCCGACACTCTGGTAGCGGCGCCTCGGATCGACGGCAAGCGCGCGTAGAAACACCCGCTCGACCTCGTCCGTAACCTTGATCCCTTCACTGCGAGGGGTGGGTCGCCTTTCGGGATCGAGGATCGTGCCCATCATCTCGGCGTGATCGCCACTCACGACCTCATCACCCTTCGCCGCCTCGACCACCGTGAGGGCCAGTCCCCACACGTCCGTCCAGCGCCCGGTCTGGCCAAAACGCTTCGGCGCCCACTGCTCCGGAGCCCCGTAGGCCGGCGAGAAAGAGACGAGCGCGTCGGCCTTGAGGCTCGCCCGTCCCGCCATTTGTCCGGCCGTACTTTTGACCTTGCTGATGCCAAAGTCGAGAACCTTTGCGATGTCCTGATCCCCCATGCGCGCGATGAAAAGATTTTCGGGCTTCATGTCCCGATGAATCACGGTTTCCGGCCCGTTTTTCCCTGGCAAATTATGGGCTTGTTCAAGTGCCTCTGCGACAGGAGTCAGTAAGTGGACAAGCTTCTCAAGACTCAGCGGCGGCCTTGCGCGCTCCGCACGCTGCATGATGAGTGCATCGAGCGTCCGGCCTTCGAGCCATTCGAGCGCCATGAACGGGACGAGCTTTTGATCCGACGTGTGGAAGGCATCCACATGCAGAGGTCGAACGATGTGTGAGTTCTGGCTCGACAGTCGAAAGAGAACTTCCGCTTCTGAACGAAACTGCTCCAAAAATGATTGCCGCTGTTCGTCGGTGAGTTCGTTGGGGATCTTGAGGCACTTGAGCGCCACTTCCGCGCGAAAGCCCTGATGGTACGCCCGATAAACCACACCGAAGCCGCCTTCGGCGACCACCTCACGGATCTCGTAGGTCCGAGCGATGATCTTGCCGACGATACCGAAGCGATCCTCTGCCACGATTAGCTCACCCTCATCCGCTGTCGACTCGTCGTTCGATCCCGTCCCACTTCTACCCCTTCCCTCAAAGTGCCCGCTCCGGGCCACTCCAGGGTAACAGATTCAGGCGCCTTCCAAACCCCTGAGAGCCTTGTGAATTTCGGCCACCATTCCATCGAGTCGCCGCTCCACTCAAACCGCCATTCCACTCAAACCGCCCTTCTCAACATCTATCCTACTCAATCCTACACTCATCCCTTGTGCTGTTCCCACCCTTTGCCATGGTGCTGGCCATGGAAATTGACCTCACCAAGCTGAGTCAAAACGTGCGCTACAAACTCCTGACGGCTTTGGTCATTCCAAGGCCCGTCGCTTGGGTGACGACCTTGAACGAGGACGGGGCTATCAATGCGGCGCCCTACAGTTTCTTCAATGTCCTGGGCAACCGTCCCCCGGTCGTGGCCCTAGGGATCGGCGAGCGCCCGGACGGTTCCGCGAAGGACACGCGCCAAAATATCGAGAGAGAGAAGGAGTTTGTCGTCAATCTCGCAGAAAAGAGCGCCGCTGCGTCCATGCATGCCTCGGCGGCGCCCTTCGCGCCCGGCGTGAGTGAGGTAGAGGCGCTTGGGCTTGAGACCACGCCGAGCCTCAGCGTCGCCCCACCACGGCTTGTCCTTTGTCGAGTCCACCTCGAATGCAAGTATTGGGGAACGGTAGAAGTCGGTGAGAACCGAATCGTCCTCGGGACGGTCGAGCACATCCACACTTCGGACGGGTTGGTTCAGGAGGAGACGTTTGACGTCAAACCTGGGGAGCTGAACGCCGTAGGACGCCTGCAAGGGCCCGGCTGGTACTGCGCGGTCGAGGAGCCTTTCGACCTGGGGCGATTCCCGTCCGTCGACAGCGTCCTCAAAGTTTAAGAGCACGTCCGAAAACTAAAAACTATACTCGACCGTGTTGAGACTCTTGGCCTTGTCTTCCCACACAATTTGCCCGATTTGCTGACGGAGGCAGGCTTCCAGCTTCTCGTCTTTGGGTTTCGTGGTCACGTCGAGTCCGACAGCCCGTCCGTCCCACACGGCGACCTTGAGTTGAAAATGTTTGTGCGAAGCTAGACCGCAAGGTTCGTAGAGTTCGGGCTTCATCAAAGGCTCAGCCAACCGCTCGGGTTCGATGTTCAACCGCTCGACCGACGAAGGCACCGCGTTGGTGGCTTCCACCACTGACATGCCGGGAGTGAAGGAAGGTTCTTCCGCTTGAGCCTCCGTCGGCTCTCCTGTCCCTTCGCCTTCCTCCGGCAACTCTTCGCCGAGGGGAGGAGATGGATCGTCGACAGGCGCAGGCGGCGTGTCGCCCGGGGGAGTGCCCCCTCCGGCGCATCCCGAAAGAATCAGCAATCCGCAAGCGGACAATCCGACAGCAAACAATTGTGTCCTGGTCATGGCTACCCTCCAAAAAGCGGGACATGATGCCCCTTTCCCACTTACGAAGCCTACACCCA
>CAYMQT010000316.1:0-2952 GCA_964392575.1 uncultured Polyangiaceae bacterium | reverse complement strand
GCTCTGCGGGTGCCGTGTGTCCCGCGCCATGCGAGTAAGTGTCCCCTTCAAAATGGATCGTCACTTCCACCCCACAGCGCTGACCGTAAAGACCGATCATCACTGTTTTGAGGGCATCGCTCATCACGTCTTTGTCGATGCGAAATTCTCCAGAGATCTCGCCGGAAGCCCGCACGAAATATCTGCCAGGTGTTCTCAAACTCGTAAAATCTGCCACATAGACGGTCTCATTGGTGTCTTCTGCGACCACAGGACCTTCGGCGACGCCGCTCAGAACGACCTCGCCGCTCTCCACGTCGACGATCTCAAAATCAGCCGAGCTGCCCTTGTAGGCGGCCCGTTTTTGGCGCTCGGGCAGGAATCCAACGGTGTTGGTCCCGATGAACACGTTTTCCATGCACTGCCCGTCCCGGATCTCTTCATTCTCCTCACAAAAGCCGTCCACTCCCCCGCCTCCGCAGCCCGGAATGACGGCGTACAGGGCGGAGAAGGAGGCAAGAAGAGGCAGAAGTTTTCTCATGAAAGGGCAGGTATCACATCGCGTCACACTGTAAACGAAGAGAAAAGGCTTGAGAGCGAATCGCGTGAAATGAGAGGCAAGACTGAGAAGCAACGAGCGCAAATGAGAGAAGTGCAACCCCGGTGGCACATCGCCCCGCTTGTATGACCGCCGTGTCAGGGTGAGCGCGCCGTCAGGACCCAAACTTCCGCTTCCTGATCCCCTGGCACGGCGCGTGCTTACGCTGCGTGACTCATTCTTCCTTAGCTTTTGCCCGGGTTTGGCTTGCGGGGGACGCCACAGGCGCGCAAGCCAAACCCTGGGACTTGCTTTGCTCAATCATCGCGGCACTCAATGGTCGGGACACTCAATCATGGTGGACACTGCCCAAGATCGGAAATGCTCGTCTCGATGACGAAATTCGACTCGATCGTGTGGCGCTCCGCAAAGAAGATCTTCAGCTGATATTGCCCGCCATGCACGATTCCGATGCGTGACGCCACGTCATCCAGAGCCACCTCGGCGCGCAGAGATTGATGGAGTCCGCCGATGTCGATGACGAGGAATCCATTGATGAAGACGAAGATGTCGTCGTCTCCGTCGAAGCGAAAGACCTGCCCGCTCCGGTAAATGAAGCGGGCCTCTGCCTCTAGGGTGAAATGGAAGTTATGGTCGCGGCCCTCGTTGCCGAGCAGCTGATGATCGATGGGGAAAAAAGCACGATTGGCGTAAACGTAGAAGTCTTCCTCCGTAGAGGATTTGGTCAAAGGCAGGTCAATTTGCGTGGATTCATTGACGCCGCTGACGTCCCGGTACCATTGATCGAAGTTGGCCTTTCCGGTCGTCGTCGGGGTCGTGGTCGGGCTGGCGTAGACGGGCTTGTCGTCTCCACCTAGACGCTCTTCTACGATCCCGAGATCTACACCGTTGAAGTCCGACTCAAAATCCGGGTGGGAAGCTGAAAAATCTCGGATGGTGGCGGTGAGAACGGGCGGTAAAGGCCTGGTCGCATCGCAGCTCCCCCACACGTTGTCGATGCAGACTTCCGTTCCTGGACCACACCCGAAGGAACACTCGCGCAAGGTGAGTTCGACCTCGCATTCACCCCATTCATTATCCTCACAGAGGTGAGTGCCGGTGCCGCAGTTGTTCGTGCAGGATTCTCGGATCGGAGCGACTTCACAGACGCTCCATTTGTTGTTTTCACAAATCCTAGTGCCGGTGCCGCAGTTGTTCGTGCAACTCTCGCTCGTGGTCGGAACCTCGCACACGGTCCACACTTCGTTGCTGCAGAAGCGGGTGCCTGTTCCGCAGACATTCGTGCAGGATTCCGTCTTGTCCGGGATCTCGCAGGCGCTCCAGAATCCCTGCTCACAGCGAGTGACCCCTTCCCCACACACTCCGACGCAAGTCAGAGTTTCGCCCTCGGTCATGCAGGGTTCGGCTCCTCGGAGTGTCGTCCTCGCTCCACACGCGAGAAGAAGCGCTCCCACGAAGGTACTCAGGAGCGCCGCTCGAACCATGCGCACGGACATTAAACCGCTTGCTCGGCTTTTCGAGCCCGCTCGACTCGGATCTGTTCCATGATCTCTGTCGGATCGCTCCCCAGGAGGGTCGACCCGGCTTCCGCCCGTCTCTCGATCTCAGAAATGAGTTCTAGGTGCTCTTCCGTCCTCAGGGCAGAGTAATCCGCTTCCGCGTTCGTGCGCGCAAAACGAGTGACGAACGCCTGCGTACGCCGGTTGGCGTCTTCGAGGCGCTCTTCGGAGATGCGCCCGGCCTGCACCGCCCGGGACACGTACTGTACGATGTCATGCGCCACTTCCGCCGTGTGACAGCACAGAAAGTTGTCCACTCCGGCGTTCACGCCGCGGATGGCGGCTTCTTCGTAACCGTAGTGGTCCGCGATCGCCTTCATCTCGATGTCATCCGTGATGATCAGTCCCTCATAACCCATCGTCTCGCGTAAGATCCCGTGCAGCACCTTGCGTGACATCGTGGCCGGATAATCCGGATCCAGGGGCTCAAAGATGACGTGCGCGGTCATCAGCGCCGCGAGTCCCGCCGAGACCCAAGCCCGAAACGGAACCAGCTCTACTTCGTTCAGGCGCGCGAGGCTGTGAGAAAGGCGAGGAAGCTCCTGATGAGAATCTTGCGCGGTGTCTCCGTGGCCGGGAAAGTGCTTGCCACACGAAGCAACTCCCGCATCCTCGAGCCCGCGTCCGAGAGCCACCCCCAGCTCTGCGACCAATTCCGCATCTCTCGAAAACGAGCGATTGCCAATGATGGGATTTTTGGGATTCGTGTCCACATCGAGAATGGGCGCGTAGTTGGCATCGATGCCGACCGCCCGCAGCTCTCGACCGAGAGCAACTCCTACTCGATAAGCGAGAGCCGCATCTCCGATGGATCCGACGGCTCGCATGGGAGGAAAGCGGGTGAACCCTTCGCGC
>CAYMQT010000315.1:0-2954 GCA_964392575.1 uncultured Polyangiaceae bacterium | reverse complement strand
CTGGACGAGCTGTTCGCCGATGCGTTCGAGGAGTGCACCCACCGTGCGCTAGGTGCACGCGTGCAGTACGCGGATCGCGACTTCGCGAATCTGTTGGAGAGCACCCTGACGAGCTCGATGACGACCACCGTCGGAGCAGACGAGACCATCGAGGTCGAGACGTTCCTCGGTCACACGATGCGTCTGACTTGGCCCGCCTCGGCTCAACCCGGGGATCGCGTGGCGGTGTCGGGCTTCTTCCACGATGAAGATGGCGCCGACAGCCGCGACCGTTGCTTCGAGGGCGAAATCGATGTTCGCATGGACGTTGGACTGGACGGGCTCTACTTCGTCTTCGCTTCGCGTACGCTGTTCGAAGCAACGCCGGACGGCTCGTGCGGTGCTGCCACGACGGATGAAGTCACACTCGGCTGCCTATCGGAAGACTTCGAATAATCCGAGCGGAAAACCTGTCTGCCTCCTGCGGTGCTGCCACGACCGCCGCAGGCGGCGACACGGGCGCTTGTGCTCTTGCCCACGCCAGCTACTCGCCGCAGGTAACGTTCGGGCAGAACGTGGCGTCGTCGAGCGAAGCGCTCGTCTCGCGCCAGAGCATGACCAGGTGCGTGTAGTTGCCAGACGGCGTGGTGTCGGTGCAGATGGTGTCCCGGTTGGCCATGTCTTCGCTCGATAACTTCTCGAGGATCGGGCCGCACTCGCTGTCCGTTGCGTAGTACTCGAGCGTGCCGTCGCCCGCGCTCAGGTAGCCGAACGAAAGAGCGTAGGGTTCGCCAGCCGTCATCGGCGTGGGGAGGGCGATGCTACGTGCGCCCAGGAACTCGTCGACTCCCACATCTGGCGGATCCCAATCGACGCAGTTGGTCATGATGTCCGGGAACAAGAAGGCGCCCATGACGAAGTCACCTGGGCTGCACAGGCTATCGCTCCCGTCACTGCCGCCGGACGCGCCGCCCGATTCGCTACCGCCGCCAGCGGATGCGGCGCCGGTTCCCGACGCTCCCGTTCCGGACGACGCTCCGGAGCTTGTTCCGCCCGTGGTGTCGCCGCCTCCTGACGAGCTCGCTCCGGAACCCTCTTCGCCTCCGCCTTCGCCGCAGGCGACCGAGGCGGCAGCCATCACGAGTGTGAAAGCAAATCGATGCATGCGGGGATCATGGTTACCGGTTCGTGCTGGTGCAAGCGCTTTGCGAAGCAGAGCAGGTGCTCGGTCGGCGGGCCGGTGTACCCGCACCTGACCGAAGCTCTGACCAGCCTGGCTTCGATCGACGCCGCTGCGCGCGAGCATGAATTCGCACGGCGCGCGGCGGATCTGCTTCGCAGATCCAGCTGCGCCCGTGGCAGAAGCAATTTTCGCCCAGCGCTCCTATGCTCTAGCTCATGATGCGCATTTCGTTGGCAGTGGTCACCGTGCTGCTTTTCGTTGGTTGCAAGTCCAAGCAGGAGGGAGCGCTCGAGAGTTTCGTGAAAGCGCATAGCTGCCCGGAGAGCCGCGTTACCGTACGTGAGCGGCCCGACTTGAGCTGGCTCGACGTCATTGGCGGCAATGCTACGCCGCCCGACGACATCGCCGCAGATCCCGGGCGGCTCGCTCAGTGGACCAAGGATCGTGAAGCAACGCGCAGCTCTGCCGAGCAGATCGAGGTGTTCCACGTGGAGGGCTGTGACCGTCGCGACTACGTTGGCTGCACCAACCCCGACAGCTACCGCCTAGGGCGAAGAACGAAGAACCTCGCGGAGGTGTCGTGCATGCACCACTCGATCGACCAAGTGGAGGAGAAGGCGACCAAGACTGCGGCCAAGAGGGACAAGCTGGCCGAGAAGGACAAGAAGCGTGAGGAACGCGAGGCTGAACGCGAAGAGCGCAGGCGGGAGCGCGAGCAGCGCCTCGAGGATTGATGCTGCCACGACGGACGAGGTGACCTTGGGCTGCGTCTCCGAGGACTTCGAGTAAACGGGCCAAGACGTCGAATGCGCCCGCGGGCTCACTGGGGAGCAGCGTTCGCTCGTTCCGTCGCCCGCTGCATGTACTCCGCGAGGCAGTTGGCAGCGGCTGCCTGCTCCTTCTCGCACGTGCCTTCGCGCAGCGCTGGGCCATGCGCGCCGCACACGAAGCCGCTCGTGGGCGTCCTTGCCGTGCACACGAGCATCGCGCCGAGCTCCAGCCGGCACGCGGGCATCGCGAAGCTGTTCTCGCATTCGCCCTGACACTCCGGCAGATTGCCGCAAGAAAGAGCGCGCGTGCTGTCGCAGACGGAGGCGCAGAGGCGCGCGATCTCACTCACGGTGAGCGGGGCGCCTCGCTTCGTTACGTTCCCCGGCTCTTGGCCGGCCGGCGCTGCCGGGCGCTCGCTCGGGTTCGCGGTGTTCAGCGCGGGTGCAGGTGGAGTGCCTGCTTGGGGGGGCTCACCGACGCCTGGCCTCTGCGGCGCGTCATCGGTGCCGCCGACCGGGCTCCCTTGGCAACCGAGCAGCACGACCGGGATGAGCAGCACGACAGACGTCCGGACAATTGGCATGGGCGCTCTCGCGTACCAGGTTTGCGCGGACCGAGTCGACCACCATCTGACCCAATGTGGTTGCAAGTGTGCAATCCGGCCCCTGGGCCGAAAGACAACTGACCATTCAAATTTGAAATGCGTGCCCCAAACTATCTGAGATCATTCGCATTCCAGCCCGAGCCTTGTGTGCTTTGTCGAATCCAGCAAAACTGGATTCTTGCCAAGTTCCCGATTCGGGCGCGGAATTCGCGACTTTCTGGTGTTGCGCGCGTGAAAGACGAGCGACTTGGCATTGCAAGGTTGCAAGGAAAGCGCTGCTAACTATCTGATCGCGCCTAGATCTGCATTGGCACACTGCATGCATTAACAGAGGGCAGGTGTGACGCTCTGCTTCTGAGCAAGCCGGGTTCACGCCGAGTTCTCTCAGCGGCTTGGGGGCATGTCCCCTCCCCCTCC
>CAYMQT010000314.1:0-2971 GCA_964392575.1 uncultured Polyangiaceae bacterium | reverse complement strand
ACTGCCTGAAGAGGGCGGAGGAAGGGCTCCTGGGTTCCGTGCCTGAGCGGGTAAGGGTGGCGGTAAACTCGCCCCAGGGATCCTGGGCGGAGGCAGTTCACCCCTCGAAGGTGGAGGGGGGGCCATGCTCCCACCGCGCGACGGCGGGGGCGGTCGTACGCTGCCATGACTCGACGGCGGGGGCGGAACCGAAGAGGCTGATCGTGGCGGCGGCTCCCCGTCCTCGCCAACATCATCGTCTTCGCCAACATCCTCACCAACGTCATCCACCTCATCGCCCACGTCGTCTGCTTCTGCGAGGGCGACGTCCGGTGAGGCATCTGGTGAAAGGGCAGTGTCCGACGAAAGGGCAGCATCCAACGAAGGGACTGCGTCAGCGTCTTCATCTGACGCAGCGTCTTCGCCGGCGGGCGCAAGAACTTCGTCAGGGGCATCTGCCTGTGCGACCTCCTCCGGCGCCGCGACATCTTCACGAACCTCGGGCTCAGAAGCAGGCGGCGGCTCAGAAACATCCGGTGTATCTTCCGCGTCCGAAGGTGTTCGATCCGCGGCATCACCCTCTTCAGGGGTGAGCGCGGCGGGGGTCTCCTCCGATGGCTCGTCTTGTGAGGTCTCCGCGCTCTCGGGTGCTTCGTCCGCGACGTCCTGAGACGCAGCTTTCCCTTTGCGCTTTCCCTTTCGTTTCCCCTTGGACCGTCTTGGGTCCTTCTCTGCCTTGGGTTCTGGGGACTCCTGAGAAGAGGACTCATCCTCCATCCCCGGCGGCGTGGGAGCCTCTTCAGGGAACGTGATCGGGGGCGTCTCCGGGAGATCGTCCAAAGGCGGGGGGGGGGGATTCGAATGCCGTGCTTTTAACTCACGAGCCTTCTCCTCCAGCTCCTTTTCGCGACGGGCCGCCTCGGCTTCTTCCTGAGCCAGCTTCGCTTCAAGCTCTTTCCGAGTTTGCTTCTCGGACTCGACAATCTGCTTGGCCGAGACCTTACGCATGCCTTTCTTGGCTCGCTCGAGGCCCTCCTTGGCCTCTGCGTCCCCCGAGTTCATGCGCAGAACGCGACGCCATGCATCCGCAGCCTCTCGGGGCTCTTCGAGCGTATCCTGCCACAAGAGCGCGACCCGTTTCGCCAGATCCGCCCTCGCCGCCTGATCGCGTCCCCTCAAGATCTGATCCTCGTAGAGCTGAACGAGACCACGATCATCTCCGCGATCCTTGTAAAGAGTCTCCAGGCGCTCGGCGATCTCTCCGTCCGCGGGCGAAAGATCATAGAGCTGCTTCAGATCACGACCGGCGCCTTCTGGATCGGCGAGGGGTCCCTCCCGAAGTTCGAGACGTCGCCGAAGCAGCATGCGCACCAGCGGACCGTCATTCACCTTTTCCAAGGCATTTCCGATCACCTGCGCAACGCGCTCAAGAGCGCCTTCGGCCTCCCCCATTTTGACGAGTTGATCCAACCCCGCCTCGTCGGCATGCGCCATCAGTGCTTCACCGAGCCAGGTGAATGCTTTGTCGAGATCGCGTAAATCTTCGTAGGCGACGCTCGCTGCCGTCGCGAGGTAGGTAGCATGACTCCTGCCACCGTCCCGGGCTCCCTTGCCCGCCGAAGCCAGGACCTGCGTCAGCGCCGTCCGAAGCTCCTTGCTTCCCGCGAGTTCGTCAGAACGCCTGACGGTCTCTCGGAGTTCATCGAGCCCATCACTCTGCCCGGCGGCGTTCAGGGCGATCTCGAAGAACTGAGTGACCTTCGCTGACTGGTCATTCTTTACGGCAACCTCTGCCGCACGGCACAAGGCGGACGTACGCTCGCTGCTCGATTTACAGCGGGAAACCTGGCGCTCGTAGACGCCCACCGCTGCTTCACCCTCCCCCGCCAAGGTCGCAAGCCTGGACAGCAGTGGTTCAACGTCCGCCGGGCTCGTGCTGGTGAGCGCCTGCTCACCGTGCAGGACCGCTTCAGCACTCGGCATGCCAGCCTGCACGAGCACTTCCGCCTGGCGTACCATCTCCTCCGCTCGCGGTGGCCCACTGATGTCCCGACCCAGCACCACGAAAGCCGCCTGCAGCGCTTCGAGGTGTTTTTCCTTGGTCGCTGCCTCCTCCAGGCTCACGGCCAGCTCTTCGGCGGCGCCTTTCATGCGCACGAGCTCAAGTCCGACTTCGATCGCCTTTGCGTGATTTTTGACCTGAAGGAACCGGTCATAGGCCGCGCGCAGCGTCTTGTTGCGCTTGGGACCCGCAGGCGCCTCCTTCATCCACTCGTGAAGGGACGCCGCCACCTCGGCCTGTTTCGAGAGTTCATCTCCCAGCCGGAGGTACTCCGTCATGCACGGGTCATCGCCCTCCTTGGCGAAGGGGATTAAAGCCTGAAAAGCATCCTCTGCGCGCCCGAGTTCCTTTTCGAGCACGGAGGCGAGCCGCAAAACCATGCGAGAGGCTTCGTTCTCGTCCCCCTCCACATCGACGAGCATGGCGTGGTAGGTGGCAAAATCCTCCCACAGCTCAGCTCCCTCCGCCAAGTCTCGCAAGTTCTCGACCGTCTCGAGATCCGTTTCATCGAGTTCGAGCACGACCTTGTAAGCGTCGATGGCTTCGAGCGGGCGATCGAGTGCAGCTAAAATCCCAGCTAAAATTCGTGCCGTGGCCAGCTTCTGATCACCCTGGCAGAGGCCCAAAAGTCGCTTGTACGAATCTGCGCTCGCTGCTTGATCCCCCGTAGCTTGCTGCAAGTGGGCGACGGCGGAGAGAATATCGACATCATCAGGAGCGCCCTTTTGCGCAATGAGATACTGCTCGAGTGCTCCCTCCTCATCCTCCTCTTCTTCCAGGAGCCGGGCGAGTCTCAGCGCTACCTCCCCACGTCCGCTGTCACCAAGAGCGTCCCCGAGCCTACGCAAGTAGTCCACGGTCTGGGTGTGCATCCCCTGGGATTGGGCGTCGTCAGCGAGCATCCGTAGAGCCTCGATGTCGTCACCGTCC
>CAYMQT010000313.1:0-3001 GCA_964392575.1 uncultured Polyangiaceae bacterium | reverse complement strand
GAGGGTTCTCGCCTCATCGAGGGGAAGGGGGCCTCAATCTGGGATATGTTTTGTGAAAAACCTGGGGCGATTTTCGAGGGTCACACGGGTGAAGTGGCGTGCGACCATTATCATCGGATGCCAGCAGACGTTGCGCTGATGGGACAGCTAGGGCTGGGGGCTTATCGCCTCAGCATCTCGTGGCCGCGGGTGATGCCGGAGGGCACGGGCCGTATCAACGAAAAAGGGCTCGCGTTCTATGACAGGCTGGTGGACGCACTCCTGGCTCAGGGCATCGCGCCCTGGGTGACCCTCTTTCACTGGGACTATCCGCTCGCTCTCTTTCATCGGGGGGGCTGGCTCAATCGAGACTCGGCTGACTGGTTCGCGGACTACGCGCGGGTGGTCACAGAGCGATTGTCCGACCGTGTTTCACACTTTTTCACTCTCAATGAGCCCCAAGTGTACATCGGCTTCGGTCACCTCGAGGGCGCGCATGCCCCCGGAATCAAGCTGCCCCTTTCACAAATGCTGCTGGCCGGGCATCACACGCTTTTGGCACACGGAAAAGCCGTTCAAGCGATGCGCGCCGCGCAAAAACAGCCGCTTCAGATCGGATTCGCGCCTGTGGGTCTCTGCAAGCTGCCCAAGTCTGAGAGCGCCGCCGATGTCGAGCTAGCCCGCCTGGCGACTTTCATGGTCACGGAGAAGAACTCTTGGATGAATTCTTGGTGGATGGATCCGGTGCATCTCGGAGCTTACCCGGAGCAGGGCCGAGAGTTCTTTGGTCGAGACGCCCCGGAGCCGCGCGCGGGCGATATGGACATCATATCGACCCCGACCGATTTTTTGGGGGTGAATATCTATCAAGGAACGGTCGTGGAGGAGGACGCCTCGTCACCTTTCGGCTTCCGGGATTTGCCTTACCCGGCCTCGGGAGCGCGCACGGCCTTTGATTGGCCGATCACCCCTGAAGCGCTGCGCTTTGGACCAAGGTTTCTGTACGAGCGCTACAAGACGCCCATCTACATCACAGAGAATGGGCTGTCGTGTCGTGACTGGGTGTCTCTCGACGGCAAGGTGCATGACCCTGGACGCATTGACTTCACCTCTAGGTATCTCAAGCAGCTTTCACGAGCGCTCGCCGATGGCGCGGACGTCCGTGGTTACTTTCATTGGTCCGTGATGGACAATTTCGAGTGGGCGGCGGGGTACCGGGAGAGGTTTGGTCTGATCCATGTCGACTATCAGACTCAAGAGAGGACGCCGAAGGATTCGTTTTATTGGTACCGCGGTATCATCGAAAGCAACGGTGCTTCTTTGTGAGCGCTGGTCCTCGTTACTGGGTCTTTTGAGGCGACTTTCCGGATGTCTCCAGGGCAGGAGGCGGCATGCTCGGTTCGTTGGCGGCGGCGGCCCGTCCTCCTTCCCGTTCGTCTGAAATGGCGTAGGCAAGATCCCCCGTGAGGGCGATGATGTTTGCGTCCCCGATGGTCGAGCGAGTGGCCTCGACTCGATGCCCTTTCTTTCGGAGTCCGGCCACCAGGTGAGGGCCGAGGGGTCTTCGTCGTTCCGTTGAAATCAAATCAGGAGAGAATCCTTGGTGAAAGCGAGGAGCGCGAACCGCGTCACGAAGGGAGAGGTTTTGGACCGTGAGTCCAAGAAAGACTTGGGTGAGGGTGCTGGGGATCGTGTCTCCGCCGGGTGAGCCTAAAACCAGGGCATCCTCTGTCTCCGTCAGCACTAGAGTGGGGGCCATGGAGCTCGTCGTGCGCTTTTGAGGAGCCGGGGTATTTTCGCCGATGACTGAAAAAGACGCCACTGCATTGTTCAGGACGATCCCAGTCTCCCTGGTGAGTAAACGGGCACCAAAGCTACCAGAAAGTGTGACCGTGAGGCTCACGAGGTTTCTATCCTTGTCGACGACGCTCAAATGAGTGGTTTGATCACTCTCCCGATCGAGCAGTCCGAAAGCGGAGTGAAGAGAGCTCGACTCCGTTTTCTTCTCCATAGAAACGGGAAAGGGCGCGAGCCAGGTCTTTGGATCGAGGGCCCTCGCGCGCTCGGCGGCGTCTTTGTCCGGATGTTGGAGTTCAGGAGCGACGACGAAGAGTTGTCGCTCCACTTGCGCGCGGCGACTCACCTCCGCGAGCAGATGCATCCGTAAAAGCGGGTCTTTTTGTGAACGGTAGTCGAGAGCCTGGGCCATCAGAAGATTCTGAGCCAGCGCAACACCTCCGGCAGAAGGGGGAGGCATGGTGATGATTCGATAAGGTCCGAAATCAAAGAAGAGGGGCTCTCGGAGTTTTGCTCGGTAATTCTTCAGATCCTCCAAGGAGAGCAGGGGACGATCTCCCAAGCTCTGGATCAGGTCTTCTGCGGTCGGACCCTCGTAAAACCCGTCCGCGCCGTGCCGTTCGATGCGTTCGAGGGCGAGGGCGAGACGAGGGCGTTTGATGAGCTGACCCGCAGACGGAGCTTTTCCTTGAGGGAACAATTCTTCGCTCGCAACCGGATCTCGTTTCAGATCGCTCTCGGCCCACCGAATCACATCTGCCTGCCGCGCCCCGAGCGGATACCCCTGGCGTGCGAGTCGAGTGGCAGGAGCAACGACTTTCGCCCAGGGGAGCGCGCCGTGGCGCTGGTGGGCCAGGTAAAGGCCGGCCACCGTTCCCGGGACTCCCACGGAGTCAGGACCAAGGCCATGGGCAGCGATCATGCTCAGAAATCGAGCGGTCGTGAGGTTTTTGGGAGAGTCCTCGCGGAAGTCGATGGCCTCGACGGTGCGCCCCTTCTTCAGCAGGAGAAATCCCCCGCCCCCGAGATTGCCGGCGCTGGGATGAGTCACGGCGAGCGCAAGCGCCGTCGCGACGGCGGCATCGATGGCGTTCCCTCCCGCTTCAAGAATACCCACACCGGCGCGCGTCGCCGAGGCGTCGACGCTGGTCACGCCTCCCCACTTTCCCTTGGCGTCGGCACCGATGGCCCAGTTCTGGTGCTCGGGTGCGCCTTTCGGGATCGC
>CAYMQT010000312.1:0-3046 GCA_964392575.1 uncultured Polyangiaceae bacterium | reverse complement strand
AAACTCGTTGTCGCGCATAGCCGTGCCTGCTAGCCCGTCTGGGTGCGCGTCTTTCCCCTTAGGCTGTTTTTTCTGCTGCTGACGCCGGGTTTGCCCGCGGCTCCGCCCGACGGCCTCGATGTCAACGGGCTCGACGCTCCCCTGGTCCCCGGTCCCTTCAGCATCGTCCGTTTTGCTGAGGTAAAGTCGGAGGGTGACGTCCATCTTGGACTTCGCACGAGCGTCCTCTTGCGTCCCCTTTCGGTCCGCGTACCCAGTCCCTCACTCACCGGTTACGCTGCCAGCGTCGTGGACGGCGTCTTCTTGACTGAACTTTCAAGCTCCGTTGCTCTTCCCATGGGGTTCGATCTAGGGGTTGGCTTCGGCGCTCACGTCTATCAGTGGGGCGCGGGAGCCGAAGTCACGCAGGGAGCGGCCAGCACACTCCCGTCCTTCGGCGTAACCGACCCTCGCTTTGAGGGAGGGTACAACGCAAAGGTAGGACCCCTGACCCTACGGCCGTTCTTGGCTTTCACTCTTCCCCTTGGCCGCCCGGATGCTTTTTCGGGCGAGCCCTACTCACGCCTTCAAACCGGGGTCTCTCTTTGTCACGATGCCGGGACCGTGATTTACGGCGTGGAGACGAACTTCCTCTACCGACCTCTCTATCCATTCTCGAACGCCACCTGGGGCCCTCAGCTCCATTTCTCGGCGGCTGTGCTTTACCGACCTGTGCGCTGGTTGGCATTCGGACCAGAACTGTTGGTGTCACCCGTCCTCAGCCAAGGAAAAAGCGGAGACGGTGAGTCCATGTCGCTACTCGTCCCGGGGGAAGCGCTAGGCACCGTCAGGTACCTGGGCGATGGGTTTGCCGTCGGCGCGCTGGTCGGCTCCGGGATCCCCTTGACTCGTGCACCCCTCGCGGGAGAAGGCCTTGTGCGCGGCCCGACGAGCCCCACTCTGCGAGCGGGGATTGATCTTCGCTTCACCCGCTAAGAGCGGCGCCCGCACTCAAAAGACCCGCTCATGGACATAGATCCGATCCCCGGATTGCAAGAAAATGTCCTCTGACGATCCCTCGTAGATCGACTGAACATTCACCACGACGGTGTTGGCCTTGCCGCTTTCGATCCGGGAAAGATTGACTCTGTTGGTCTGCGCGATGCTCGTGAATCCCCCTGCCATCGACACTGCCTGAAGGAGGGTCATGCCGGGCGCCAGAGGAAAAGAGCCAGGACTCCTCACCTGACCCAAGATTGTGACCATCTTGCTTCGATACTCGGTCACACTGACGATGACCGTCGGATCCGTGAGGATGTCCTTTTCGATGAGCACGGCGCGCACGTTGCTAGAAACTTGCTGAGGTTCGAATCCCGCCACTTTCATCACCCCTACATAGGGAAAAGTGACGGTCCCGTCGGTGGCAACCTGAAATTCCTTGGGGATCTCCTGCTCCCCGACGATCTCCATCCGGAAAATATCGCCCGGACCAAGCGTCGTATTCTCCGTGGCCGCTTTCAAAGAAGTGCTTGGAGGAGCCGAAGGTCCGCAGGCACAAAGGAACGCTCCCCAAGCGAAAGCCCCCAAAAGTTGGCGTCGAGTGAGCATCCAGCAACCTCTCGTCAGAGGAACCAGCGCGCGCCCAGCATCGCCCGAAAACGATTGAACGATAGGTCGTCATCGAAGGTACCCGACGTCACGACCTGGGAAAGATTGACGTCATAGCGCAGCTGCAAGTTCACCCCGAACGTCTGGATCGGACGGTATTCCACAAATCCTTGGACATCGACGCGGGTTTCTCCAAACCCGGCCCCCACCCCTGCGGCCGTAAAATAGTCAGGGTAGGTAATTCTCGAAAGACCAGCCCCCGCAGTCGTGATGATGTTCTGGTTGATGAGGTAGTTAAAATCAGTGTATCCGCGGTCTTGGCGGAAGAAATCTCCCAGGTAGCTGTCCTGAAAGTCCCTTTGAATGCCCAAGGTCCACGAGGAAGCGCCCACGTCCCCATATCCGTCCTGAAGCTTACCGTCCGGCGTGAAGTACCACTTCGCTTCGGCTTGACCGATGAAATCGTTGTAGTTACGTGGGACGCCGTTTTCATTGCGATAGAAGCTCGTCGCCCACCCGGCCCGCGCCGTGAGGGAGAGCTTCTTCGTCAACAGGCCCCTCAGACCAAGACGGCCTTGGAGGGTTTCGCCGCTATTGAGGTTGATCGTGTCATAACGAATGATGGCAAGATTGGCGTCGTAGAGGAGGGCCGTCTTGGGCAAAAACTTCCAGAACCCGTCCGAGCTGAGATTATGGTTTGCGTTGTCATTGATGGAAAAGAGCTGATTGTCGAAGAAGGTCATCCCGATTTTGTACTCGACAACGTTCCACTGAAAACTCCCTCCGCCCGGAGCCCACAAGACACCAGCGCCCGCACTCGCCCGATGCCTGTTGAACTGAGCACCAAGACCACCCTGATTCGACGGCTCAGCCGTGTAGGTGTATCCCCCGTCAACATGGCCGGACCAAGGACGGCTCGGAAGAATTTTTATCCCCAGTCCTCCGCCTCCAGCCAAGTTCCGTAGCTCACTGAAATCTTGCTTGTATTGAGAATCGAGACTGATGATCTCATTGTAGGAGAGTGAACCATTCGCGTTGAACGCGAAAAGGGGCTTCTTACCCTGAGCTCCGTCCTCACCCGTGCCGTCTGCGGTTCGAACACTGAGCTGCGGTGTCACCCGCAATCGGAGCGCAGGCACGATCGGACCAAAGTTGGTCGCGTCCACCGTGGAGTTTGCCCGCTGTAGATAGTTACTATCGTATCCAAACTCAGCAGAGGCTCCGGGGTGCCATTCAACACCCCCAGTTCGAATGCCTCTCCCTTCACCGATGGCGCTGTTGCCCACCCAAGGCGCTTCCTGGGCAAAAGCGTGCTGGCTCAAACTCATGAGCGCGGCCAAGGTGAGGTGTTGAAAGCGAAGCTTCATTGCCAGCGATTGAATACAGAAGAAAGGCCAGAAGATCGACTAGTTAACGCGCTCAGGGGGAATTATGGGCAAAGATGCATCGGAGGGTCAGA
>CAYMQT010000311.1:0-3061 GCA_964392575.1 uncultured Polyangiaceae bacterium | reverse complement strand
GACGAAGTGATTCTCGGCCTGAGTGGAGAGCTCGATCCGGCGGTCATTCGCCCGGGTGGAGAAGCTTCGGATCGGGATTATCTCGCTGTCGTGATGCCCATGCGCATCTGAGAGGCGCATCTGAGAGCGTTAGGGGTCTTTTCGTGAGCCAAGAAGGTGCTCCCGATGGACGCGCCCTCATCGAGCATTTGCGGGTCCACAATTTCCGCAATTTGAGCGAGGCGGTTTTGACGCCCGCTTCGCATTTCAATCTCATCTTTGGTGAAAATGGGCACGGAAAAACGAGCTTGATTGAAGCGCTCTATGTGGGCTGTACGACCAAGAGTTTTCGCAGCCAGAGACTGAGCGACGCGATCAAGGAGGGAGAAACGGAGGCCGCCGTCACGCTTTCGGCGCGGACCCTCGGTCTGACTCGTGAGCTGCGGGCGCGGGTGGGCGCGCGAAGCAGATCCTTTCTGATTGACGGAAAGAAGCCGAAATCTCAGCTCACTTACGCCCTTGCCACCCCTGTCATCGCTTTTCATCCGGGCGATCTCACCCTCGCGAGTGGTCCGGCCTCGGTTCGTCGGAACCTTTTGGACCGCATCTTGGTGCACCAGGATCCGGCAGGGGCCAAAGCGCGGCAGAGATACCAAAGAGCCGTTCGGGAGCGTCAAAAGCTGCTTTCGGAGCCGCGCACGAGCGAGGCTCAGCTGACCGCCTATGAAGAGATCATTGCCGACAGCGGTTCACGGTACTCCGAGGGTCGCGCTTACGTGGCAAAATCCGTAGAAGAAGCGCTTCTTCCTGCTTTCGAGAAGATGGCCTCACCTGGCCTCGCTTGCCGCTTGATTTATGAGCCGGGAGGCACCGGCGACAGAGACGCCTTTGTGCGCGCGCTTGCCGCTTCCCGCGTCCGGGATCGGGCCCGAGGGGCGGCCAACTTCGGTCCCCATCGCGACGAATTGCGCGCCGAGCTCGCGGGTCGTCCCGCCCGCTCTCATGCCTCTCAGGGCCAGCAGCGGGTGCTTGCGCTTGCTTTCAAGATGGCCGAGCTGGCTTGCATCCGAGAAGTGACGCAGATGGAGCCGATCTTGCTCCTCGATGACGTTTCGAGCGAACTCGACCCGGCGCGGACGTCGGCCGTATTTGACTTCCTCAGGGAAGAAAGGAGTCAGATTTTTGTCACGACGACGCGTCCGGAGCTGTTCGTGGACGTGCACGGACGAAGCTCGGGTCGGGCAGATTTTTGGGTCCAAAATGGCAGTCTCGTCCGCCGCTGATCTTGGCGCCCACCCAAAGCCATCTCGCGGCTAAAAGCAGCACTCTTGCAGCTAAAAACAGCAGGGTTGCGCCTCCCGTCCGGCTTGTACCCAGCTTGTGAAAAGCTTTTCTGAAAGCTATACTGGAGGGCCCGTTTTCCTCGGGTCAATCAGAGCAAACCGATGAGTTCAGAACCGACCGTTTCTTCCGAGGCACCCAGTTCTTCCGAGGCGCCCAGCCCCAAAAGCGCTGCCGCAAGCAGCGAAGAGTATGGCACTAGTAGCATCACCGTTCTCGAAGGCCTAGAGGCCGTCCGCAAACGGCCGGGCATGTACATCGGTGATGTCCACGACGGAACCGCCCTGCATCACTTGGTTTGGGAGGTGATCGACAATTCTGTGGACGAGCACCTGGCCGGGCATTGTTCGGGCATTCGAGTGATCATCAACCACGACAATTCGGTCACCGTGTCGGACAATGGACGCGGAATTCCTGTCGGCATGCATGAGATGGGGGTGAGCGCTGCGGAAGTGGTGATGACTGTGCTTCACGCCGGCGGGAAATTCGACAACGCGAGCTACAAAGTTTCCGCGGGCCTCCACGGCGTCGGGGTGAGCGCGGTGAACGCCGTGAGCAAATGGCTGAAGCTTGAAATCAAGCGCGAGGGGTTTGTTCATCGTCAGCGCTACCAGATGGGCGTTCCTGACGGTCCTTTGACCCAGGAGGAACCGACGACGGAAACGGGCACGCGCGTGCAGTTCTTGCCGGATCCGAAGATTTTCTCCCAGACCGAGTACAGCTATGAAATTTTAGCGACGCGCCTGCGTGAGCTCTCGTTTTTGAACAAGGGTTTCAAGATTCATTTGGCGGACGAGCGCGGAGAGGGCGTTCATGAGGAATTTCTCTACGAAGGCGGGATTCGTGAGTTCGTCAATCACATCGCGGAAAAGAAAGAAGCGATTCACGACGACGTCATTGCCTTCGATGTTTCTCTCCCCTCAGGAAGTGATCTCGCCGACATCGAGGTCAACTTGGCCATTCAATGGTCGAACTCCTACGTGGAGCAGATCTTTTGTTACACCAACAACGTCCACAACAAGGACGGTGGAACTCATCTGACCGGACTCCGCTCTGCCCTCACGCGCACCCTGAACAACTATGGGCAAGAGAACAACTTGTTCAAAGAAGTAAAGAACGGCCTGACCGGAGATGACTGCCGCGAAGGGGTCATCTGTGTCATTCACGTGAAGCACCCGGATCCGAGCTTTGATTCACAGACGAAAAGCAAGCTTGTCTCTTCAGAAGTGAAAAGCATCGTGGAGAGTGCCGTCGCTGAGCAAGTGAGCCGGTACTTTGAAGAGCACCCTCAAACTGCGAAGAAGATCATTGAAAAGGCGGTCGTCGCAGCCAAAGCGCGCGAGGCGGCGCGCAAAGCGCGCGAAGTCGTCCGGAAGGGCGTGATGGACACGACCTCCCTGAGCGGAAAGCTGGCGGATTGTCAGAGCAAGGATCCCGCCATCAGCGAGCTTTACATCGTCGAGGGAGACTCTGCAGGAGGCAGTGCCAAGCAGGGCCGTGATCGGCATTTTCAGGCCATCCTGCCTTTGCGAGGAAAAATCCTGAATGTCGAGCGCGCGCGCCTCGATCGGATGTTGGCCTCAGAAGCGGTGGCCACACTGATCTCTGCTCTCGGTTGTGGGATCACGGAGAAGGGTACTTTTGAGCTGGACAAGGTTCGCTACCACAAGGTGATCCTGATGACGGATGCTGACGTCGACGGTAGCCACATCCGCACCCTCTTGCTCACATTCTTTTACCG
>CAYMQT010000310.1:0-3141 GCA_964392575.1 uncultured Polyangiaceae bacterium | reverse complement strand
ACACCTACGATCACCCGGGCAAGGTCGAGACCATCGAGGCCGACTTCAACAACGAGACGGGCAACATCGCCTTCCGCGCCGCGTTCCCCAACCCGAAAAGCGTCTTGCGTCACGGTGAGACGGGCAAGGTGCGCATGACGATCCCCGTCCCGAACGCACTGCTCGTGCCGCAGAAGGCGACCTTCGAGGTGCTCGACAAGAAGTTCGTCTTCGTCGTCGACGACAAGGGCGTCGTGCATTCACGCGCCATCACCGTCACGGCGGAGCTGCCGCACGTCTACGTCGTGGGCAGCGGTCTGTCCGAGACCGATCGCGTGCTGATCGATGGTCTGCGCAAGGTGCGTGACGGCAAGAAGACCAAGGTCGCCTTTCAGGAGCCGGCGGCGGTGTTTGCTGCGCTCGAGGTGCCGGCAGAATGAGCAAGTTCATTCATCGGCCGGTCCTGTCGATCGTGCTGTCGATCTTGGTGGTGTTCCTGGGCGTGCTCGCCATGCGCTCGCGTCCCGTGTCGCAGTTCCCGGAGATTTCTCCGCCGCGCGTCATCGTGACGTTGGCCTTCCCAGGCGCGAGCGCCGACGTGCTCGTGAAGTCGTCGCTCATCACGCTCGAGCGCGCCATCAACGGCGTGCAGGGCATGAGCTACATCATCTCCGACGCCACGAGCGCGGGTGAAGCGACGATTCAGGTGGTGTTCGAGCTGGGGACCGATCCCAACCAGGCCATGGTCAACGTGAAGAACCGCGTGGACCAGGTGATGAGCAAGCTGCCCCCGCTCGTGCAGCTCGAGGGCGTGGTCGTGAACTTCGTTCAGCCCAGCATGCTCATGTACGTGAACCTCTACAGCACCGACAAAGGTGCCGATCAGAAGTTCCTCTACAACTACGCCAACGTGAATCTGCTCCCGGAGCTCGGGCGCATCAAAGGCATCGCGCAGACGACCATCCTCGGCTCCCGCCAGTACGCCATGCGCGTCTGGCTGAACCCCGACAAGATGCGCGCCTACAACGTCTCCACCGAAGAGGTGATGAAGGCCATCGACGAACAGAGCGTGATCGCGCGCCCCGGTCGCATTGGTCAAGCCACGGGCAAGGCGTCGCAGTCGCTCGAGTACGTGCTCGTGTACCAGGACAGGTACAATAGGCCCGAGCAGTACGAGAAGATCATCATTCGAGCGAACTCCGAGGGCGAGAGCTTGCACCTCGAGGACATCGCCAAGGTGGAGCTCGGGAGCGAGTTCTTCGACATCTACTCGAACATCGACGGCAAGCCGTCGGCGGCCATCGTGCTCAAGCAGACCTATGGCTCGAACGCCAGCGAGGTCATCGACAGCGTGAAGGAGAAGCTCCACGAGCTCGAAGACTCGTTCCCGGCCGGGATGAAGTACGAGATTAGCTACGACGTTTCGACGTTCCTGGATGCGTCCATCGAACAGGTGGTCCACACGCTGGGCGAGGCGTTCGCGCTCGTGGCGCTCGTGGTCTTCGTGTTCTTGGGTGACTGGCGCTCCACGCTCATCCCCACGCTGGCGGTGCCCGTCTCGCTGATAGGGTCGTTCGTCTTCATGCAGGCGTTCGGCATCACCATCAACCTCATCACGCTCTTCGCGTTGGTGTTGGCGATCGGTGTCGTCGTGGACGACGCCATCGTGGTGGTGGAGGCAGTGCACGCCAAGATGGCGGAAGAGCACCTTTCTCCCTACAATGCAGTGAAGGCGGTGATGGGTGAGATCAGCGGCGCGGTCATCGCCATCACGCTGCTCATGACCGCGGTCTTCGTGCCGGTGGCGTTCATGACCGGCCCGGTGGGCATCTTCTACCGCCAGTTCTCCATCACCATGGCGGCGTCCATCGTGCTTTCGGGTGTGGTGGCGCTCACGCTCACGCCCGTGCTCTGCGCGATGATCCTCAAGAACGAGCACGACAAGCCCAAGCGGAAGACGCCGATGAGCATCTTCCTCGATTGGTTCAATCGTACCTTCGACAAGGGCACGGGCTTCTACGTGACGGTGCTGACGGCGATCGTGAATCGCCGCGTAGTGACGTTCGGCATGCTGCTCGCCTTCTGCTTCGGCATCCTCGGCGTGAACCGGGTCTTGCCGGCTGGCTTCGTGCCGAACGAAGACCAGGGCATGATCTACGCCATCGTGCAGACCCCGCCCGGGTCCACGCTCGAGCGCACCAACGACGTGGCGCGGCAGCTCCAGCGTGTCGCCGAGGACGTGGACGGCATCGCCTCGGTGTCGTCGCTCGCTGGCTACGAGGTGCTCACCGAGGGTCGCGGCTCCAACGCCGGAACCTGCATCATCAACCTGGCTCCGTGGTCGGAGCGCAAGCACTCGGTGACGGAGATCATCGAGGAGCTCGAGGAGAAGTCGCAGGACATCGGCGCAGTGGTGGAGTTCTTCGAGCCCCCCGCGGTCCCGGGGTACGGCGCGGCGAGCGGTTTCGCGCTGCGCCTCTTGGACAAGACCAATGGTACCGATTACCAGGAGTTCGATCGCATCAACCGTGAGTTCATGGATAACCTGCGCAAGCGCAAGGAGCTCACGGGCCTCTTCACGTTCTACGCGGCCGACTACCCCCAGTACGAGCTCTCCATCGACAATGAGCTGGCGATGCAGAAGGGCGTGTCCATCAAGGCGGCGATGGACAACCTGGATATCCTGATCGGCAGCACGTACGAGCAGGGCTTCATCCGCTTCGGCAACTTCTTCAAGGTCTACACCCAGGCAGACGCCGAACACCGGCGCCTGCCAACGGATATCCTGAACCTCTACGTCAAGAACGACCGCGACGAGCAGGTGCCGTACTCGGCGTTCATGACGATGAAGAAGACCCAGGGCCCCAACGAGATCACGCGCTACAATCTCTACAATTCAGCGGCGATTCGCGGTGGTGCGGCCAAGGGCTACACGAGCGGCGACGCGATCGACGCGGTGAAGGCCGTGGCCGCGGACACGCTCCCGCGCGGCTACGACATCGCTTGGGAAGGCCTCTCGTTCGACGAGGCCAAGCGCGGCAACGAAGCGCTGTTCATCTTTCTCGTGGTGTTGGCGTTCGTGTACCTGGTCCTCGCCGCGCAGTACGAGAGCTTCATCCTGCCGCTGGCCGTGATCTGCTCGTTGCCAGCAGGAGTCTTCGG
>CAYMQT010000309.1:0-3145 GCA_964392575.1 uncultured Polyangiaceae bacterium | reverse complement strand
TCCACTCCTCCAGATCATCGATGATCACGAGGAGTGGATTCATCCGGGCGCTTTGGGCGTCGAAACGTTGGAATCGTTTTTGGAGTTGGTGGGGCGCACCCAGGCCAACGTTTTTTGGGCGGTTTCTACGAAGAACAGCTGGTTCGAGCTGGCAAGCGCGCTCACGGATGTGGCGGGAAGTTTCGGGCGGGTCAAGCACCTCGCGCCTGTTTCTGGGAAAGAATTGGGGGAGATGATCGAGCGCCGTCATCACCTGAGCGATCTCGGGCTCGTCTATCCGACCACCCTGCTCGGGAAGGTCTTTTCCAGAGGTGAGTCCACCCGCGATCGCGAGATCTTTTTCGCTCTCCTCGCCCGCGCGAGCGGTGGCAATATTTCGCGCGCCTTGAAGCTGTGGCTCCACATGGCCCAGGAGGATGCCGAGGGGAGGGTGAGGCCGACCTTCTCACGGGCGCTTTTGATGGGTCTGCCCTTCCTTCGAGACCTCAGCGCCGAGCAGTGCGCGGTCCTCGTTCTGCTCTGTCGTCACGGTGCTCTTTCCGAGACCGAGATCACAGGTGAGCTTTGCGCCGGACTTCCCTTCGTACGACGGCAGCTTGCCTTTCTCATGGCCGCGGGTCTCGTCCGACACGATGAGGCGGATGGTCTTTACTTGGTGCCGAAGTCCTGGGGACCGTTCATTGAAGACGGTTTACGAGGAGCCAAGGCCTTATGAACGTGACCCCTTGGACCGCAGATCTCGCGCGAGAGGCAGAGGCCTTCTTTGCGCTCGTTTCATGGTGGAGGCTCTCCCTCGTCGCGCTTCTTCTCGTGTCCGCAATTCTGATCGGCCGCGTCCTTCGGCGGGGGGTCTATGCTCTTTGGCGTCTCGGTCTCGATCCGGACAAGCGCCTGGCCCCCCTCGGGACTGTCATTCAAGTCGGCCTCTCCTGCGCCCTCTTCCTCTCGGTCTTTCATGCGGTCGTGGCCGTCGCTCCGCTGGCGTCGCTCATCGGTGTGATGGCTCTGTCACCGCTTCTCGTCCTCTTGTTGTTCCGCCCGGCGCAAAATGCCCTGGCCGGGCTCACGATCCTCTTGAGAAGGAGTTTTCTGGAAGGAGATCACATCATCCTCGAGGGGGGACAGCGCGGGGTCGTTCGTCAGATCCGCCTCACCTCGACGGTGGCTCGTTCGGACACGGGGGCGAAGCTCGTCATCCCCAACGCTCGCCTGCTCGAACTCGTCCTCCAGGTGGACCGTCGTCAAGCCGGCGTTCCGCTGATTTTGCGCTTCGAACTCCGGGGTTTGCCGACGCACGAAGCCCTCGCCTTCTTGAAACGTCTTGGTTACCTGTCCCCTTTTCGCGCCGGGGGATCCGTAGTCAGCGTTCGCTCGCTAGAAGGGGAGGGGCAGGTCGAGCTGACTCTACGCATCCCTAGATCCTCTGCCGAGGACGCGGCACGCCGGGAAATCTCATCCAAGGTGAGTCAGTTTTTGCAGCCGGGAGATTCCGTAGAGCACAGCTGATCCAAGTGGAGTTCGTAGGGGCGGGTCGAATTTCGGTGGAATTGGTTCCCATGACTTGCGAGCCTCGAAGCCACACTGAACCTCGTAGCCCGAGCACGCCGTGTCGTCAGTCGTCCAGTTCCAAAAGAGAAGCTCACGCGCCCTAAGGATCAGCTAGCGTTGCTCCACCTACAAGCCACTGGAAGAGCGCTGAAGGGTGAATAAGCTGCCGCCTGGTCATGGCATCTCGCAATAGGTAAGCGGGAGGTCCATCGAAGTCATCCTCGGATGATGATTGCACACCGTAAACAGCTCATCGATGTTGCAGTGGTCAGAAGCTACGGCCAAGCAGTAAACGCAGCCCCGATTCGTCTCGGTGTCGTGACGGTTCTGGAGCATTCGTTGCGGACAGTGATGGGGAATCAAGTAGGAGCGACCAGAGTTTCCTTGGTGTTTGAAAATGTTTCCTTGGTCGTGGAGCGGATCGGGAGCGCGCTGGGTTAGAGAGTTCTTGGACAGGTTGCTTTCAGCCCCCGCAGTATTCGTTGCCGACAGTGCCTCCGCAGGCGAAGCCTCCAACGCATTGCGCCGAACCAGTGCACGAATACGTGCACTGGTTGTCAATGCCGAGGTTTACTATTCTGCAAAGACCTTCGCTATGCTCCGAGCCGCACTCGCCGTCGTCGGCACAAAGCTTGCCGTCCTTGAGGTCCTTGATCGCCGCGCAAGTCGTAAATTCTTCCGCTAAACCGCAGTAGTTTGTGGCGGGAACGCCTGACACCGACGCGCGATTGATCGCGCCAGCCTGATAGGGTGGCGAGCACCCTGGAGCAATCTTCATGCAAAAGGTCCCCAGCTCCACCGGCTCAGTTCCACCGGTATACTGGAGTGGGATGCAATTCTGACCCACCAAGCACTCGCTATCGGCAATGCACGAGCCACAGAGGTCCTTGGCGCTTTGGGTGAGAGCAGACTCACACTCAAGCGTCTGCGGATTGCAAACACCTGTTCCGCAGGCGTCTTCATCGCTCTCTCGGTCGTCCTCTGAAGGAAGACATCCTGCGCAAATGCCAGCATCAGAATTGCAGAGTGGTGCTGCGGAAAGATGAGAGCAATCCGCGTGCTCCTCGCAGCCGGCGCACTCACCTCCATCGCAGAGAGATGCGTCTACGCTGAGGCAATCTGCATTTTCGAGACAAGACACGCAGGTGTTCTCGGTGTCACAGAACGGCGCAGGGTCGTCGCAGTGCTCATTTTCTAGACATTCTACGCACTCTTCCTCTGCGCTACAATGAGATGTTTCTCCTGAACACTCGGCGCCACCACAAGTAAGAGGCGAGCTTCCCCCGGTGCCGTCTCCATCACCGTCTCCATCCCCATCTCCGCCACTGCCGCCAAGGTCTCCGTCTCCATCCCCATCGCCTTCGGGAGGGCAGGTTTGTGCGGCCTCACAGGTCTTGAATGAGTCTTGGCACCCAAGCTGCAAGAATCCTGGCGCGCTCAGTGCTCCAAGAGCAACAACCCATCGCAGTGTCGATTTCATAGTCAATACCTTCTGCACTCACTCAAGAGCTAGAACTTGCCCTGAAGCCCCACCTGGAACTCACCCGTCGGAAGAGCGATCAAGCTGGGCATCCCCAGCACCACATTTGTGCGACCC
>CAYMQT010000308.1:0-3150 GCA_964392575.1 uncultured Polyangiaceae bacterium | reverse complement strand
GGGCAAGAGCATATAGAAGACGGCGCTCCGGCTTCTGGCAGGGGCGCCTCTCGATGCAGCGCCGGGGCTCGACCCGACCGCGGTGCTGGATGCGGCGACATTGCTCGGTGCCGACGCAGACAGAGAAGGCTCGCTCACACTCGTCATGGACCCTTCCTCTCCGGGGAGGCCGCGCTCGCACCAGGGCTCGCACCCGCGGCGGACGGCCGCACGGTACTGTTTCCAACGGGGCCAAGCAGACGATACTCGCTCGGAATCGCGCGGCCGTCGGGCGTCGTCACGACGACCACGATGGGCAGCTGTCCAGCGGAGAACGCGGCGCTCGGCGCGATCACGAAGATGCTTTCCGTGGAGCGGCTCTCTGCGGCAACGCTGAGCGGGTTCTCGGGAATGATCACACGAGCACCGACGTCCGCGGCCGGAAGCAGGCGCTCACCCTGACGAAAGCGCACGTCGATCGAATACTTCCCGGCCGCGCGCGATCGGTTCTCGACCTTCACACGCACCTGCCCGGAGACCCCCTCGGGTGTCAACGTGAACGGCGCGCCGATCCCGCGGAGGACGGTGACGTCCACGTCGGCGCGTGCTCGAGAAAACACGACGAGCGCCCCCGCGAGCAGCACCAGCACGAACGAGTAGACGAGCATGCGCGGCCGGAAAAGTGCTCCCATCCACGCCTTCTTGGCCCCGTCCGCGGGCACCCCGGCTTCGCTCGCGTAGCCGATCAAGTCGAGCGGACGGCCGATCTTCGGCATGATCGTGTTGCAAGCGTCCACGCACTGACCGCACGCGACGCACTCGAGCTGGAGACCATGACGGATATCGATGCCGGTCGGACAAGCCTGCACGCACGCGCCGCAGTCGATGCAGTCGCCATTGCCGGGCAAGAGCTTGCCCTTGTGGCGCGGCTCGCCGCGCGCGCTGTCGTAGCGGATCACGAGCGAGTCCTGGTCGAGCAGCACCGATTGCAGCCGCGCGTACGGACAGGCCACTGTGCACATCTGCTCGCGGAAATACGCGAAGTCGAAGAACGCGAGCCCGGCCGTGACCGCCATCACCGAGAAGCCGACGGGGTGCTCGGTGGGAGAGCGCGTGGCCCAGCGAAAAAGCACGTCCACGCCCACGAAGTACGAAAGGAACACGTTGGCGACGAGGAACGCGAGCAGCGCAAACACCACGTTCTTGAGTACGCGCCGCGCCCCGCCGCCTTTGCGATCGAGGCGCAGCTGCCCGGAGCGACCGCCCTCGAACAGTCGCTCGATCGGCCGGAACACGAACTCCAGGTAGACCGTCTGCGGACAGCCCCAGCCGCACCACGCGCGCCCGACGAGCGCCGTGATCCAGACGATACCCACGAAGATCGTGAGCAGGAGCAGCATCAGCAGGAAACCGTCGGTGGCGAAGTAGGTGCTACCGAAGAACGTGAACTCGCGCCGCACCACGTCGAACAGCAGCGCCGGCCGGCCGCCGACGCGAAGGAGCGGCAGCAGCACGAACAGCGCGATCAGGCCGTAGGCAACCCAGCGGCGCTGCCGCAGCAGCTTGCCGTCGTAGAGCCGCGGACGCAGACGGCCGCCTTGCCGAGACGCGTCCACGACGGGCAGCGCGCGATGCCGCGCGCGCTCGGCAACCGACCGGTCACCGGTGAGCTCACCGGCTGGTTCGGGAGCCGAGGCCGCGCTCACTCGACGAGCTCGCCTTCCGGCGCCTTGCCTGGCACCTGCGTTCCCCGCAGCGTGCCCACGAACGCCACCACCTGCCTGCGCTCCGCGGGAGTCAGCTGGCGGCTCCACGCCGGCATGCCCTTCTGGAGCACGCCTTCGGAGACCACGTGGTGGCTGTCGAGCAACGTGCCGCGGCCATGAATCCAGTTGGCGTCCGTGAGGTTCGGTCCAATCGAGCCTTGCCCTTGCTCCAGGTGGCACGCAGCGCAGCGCGTCGAAAAGACCGCCTTCCCTGCGGCGATGCTGCTGCCGTCCGCGAGCAGGCGACCCAGACTGTCTTCCGACACGTCCTCGCCGAGGGCGCGTTCGGCTTCGACCGCGGCGACCGCGGCCGCCTCGGCTTGGTAGTCGTCGGCGACGGAAGTGCCATTTCCCACCCAGTAGTGGAACAGGTACGCGAGCGAGAACCAGAACGAGGCCCAGAACGACCACACCCACCACCTGGGCATCGGGTTGTCGTATTCGACGATGCCGTCGTACTCGTGACCCGTGAGCTGGGCTTCTTGGCCAGCAACCACGGGCACCCCAGCATCTGCGTTGCCGCCGAGTGTGGCGTTGGCCTTGGCGGATGGTCCCTTCGTCTCCTGCACGTCGCCCTTGCTTTCTCGAGCCTGGTCCTCGCTTGCCTGTACGTTCTCGCTCATGACTCGGCGGGCTCCTCGAGCTGCTCGGAGCGAACCCCCGTGGTGTCATCGAGCGCCTTGGCCGCGAGCTCGCGGTAGAGCGCGGAGCGACCCGGCATGACGAGCCGCGCGACGACCAGCGCAAACACCGCGAAGAAAATCACCAGCCCGACTTCCGCGTACACTTCGAGACCAGCGGCCCCCATCACGTCCGAGAGCTTCACTTTCCACCCCCTGCCGCGGCGACCTGCGTCACGGGAGCCAACGAAGAGCTCACCTGGATGTCGCGCCCGAGGCGCTGCAAGTACGCCGTCAGCGCGACGATCTCCTTACCGTCGAGGTCGCTCGGTCCGCCCTGCGCGGCGATCTCCGCGGCGATCTCCTTCGACTGCGCGCGCGCCATTGGCTCGGCGGACTTCACCGCCTCGCCGTACGGCACCCCGAGCATCGCCATCACGTCGACGCGCGGCTGAATCACGGAGTAGTCGATGGGTTTGTCGAGCAGCCAAGGGTAGTTCGGCATGATCGACTGCGGCGTCGTGGAGGTGGGGCGCTCCATGTGCCTCACGTGCCAGAGGTGCGGGTACTTGCCGCCCACGCGCGCGAGGTCGGGCCCGATGCGGCGCGAGCCCCACTGAAACGGCCGGTCGTACACGAACTCACCGGGCTTGCTGTACTCGCCGTAGCGCTCCGTCTCCGCGCGGATGGGGCGCACCATTTGCGAGTGGCAGTTGTAGCAACCCTCGCCAATGTAGATGTCGCGCCCGTAGAGCTCGAGCGGCGTGTACGGCTTCACCGACGCG
>CAYMQT010000307.1:0-3175 GCA_964392575.1 uncultured Polyangiaceae bacterium | reverse complement strand
GGAGGCGCTGCGGCTTCGCCTGGTCGAACGCATCGCCGAGGATTCCGAAGCCGCCGCGCTGGCGCAATGCGAGGCACTGGCCGCGCTGAGCCCCGTCGCGGTGCAGGTACCGTCGGGCACCTTGCTCGGCGTCCTGAGCGACATCTGTCCGTCACCCTCGGCCCAATAGCCAATGGTCACGTTGCCATTGAAGGCGCCAGTGCCGTGGTTGCAGATGGGGAGCGTGGTTCCGCACGGCACGTCCGCCGCGAGGTCGTAGGTCGTGCACGTCGGATCGGTGTAGCCGAGCGCGTTGTCCTCGCACTGGGCGCTCTCGTTCGGCGGCGTCGCGGTCACGGTGAACGGGCAGGTCGCCGCCACGTCCACGCCGAGCGCCTCGCAGCTCGAACCGGCGAAGCCCGTGGCATTCACCGTCGAATTCGATGACGCCATGTAGATGGCGTTGCCCCAGGCGGCGCCGTTCAAGGTCGAGTTCGAGCCGATCGAGATCTTGCCGTTCGGCGCGACCAGGATGCCGCTGATCGAACGGGGTGCGCCGTTGTTGACGTAGATCGCGGGGTCGGTGTCCGAGCTGTTGGTATTGAGCGAATAAACGCGGAACTTGCCGATCGTCGAGCCGGAGCCCGCGTTCGTCATCGTCATCGTGTTGGCGAAGAGAACCTTGCCGCAGGCGAAGATCCGCACGTTGCCCGAGGCCGGCAGGATCAGGCCGAGGCCCGGCCGGTTCATCTGCAGCTCGCCGATGTAGTAGTCGCCCGCCGCAAGCGTCAGCGCCACGTTGTCGCTGCCGAAGATGAGATTGCCGAACGTTCCCGGAGAAATCGACGTGTTGCTGTAGTACGTGACGTCGGTTCCGCCGGGCGGCTTACCCGAAGTGCACGAGAACGACACCGTCGGGAACGTCACCGAAGGCACCTGCGTCGTGCTCGCGCCCGCCACCTGGCCACCGGATGCCGTCGCCGTACCGCTGATCGTGCCGCGGCTGCGAATCGCCTGCGCGTAGGCCGAGTTCGTGCCCTTCGTCACGTTGCCGATGGCGAGCACGTTCGTGTAGACGCGGCTCGTGTCGTTGACGGTAACGGCGCCCGCCGCGCCCAAGTCACCGCCACCCACGATGGAACCGTTGAGGGTGGCCGTGGTCTTGGAATACGCGGAATAGCCGCACAGCCGGTCAATCCGGCGCGTGCTGCCGCTCAAGTCGTACTTCGTGCGGCAAGCGGTGCCGTATCCCGTGGAGTTCACCGTCGCTCCTGCGCCGTTGACGTTCACGGTGCCACCCGACCACGCGTAGCCGTACAGCGTCGCCCCCGTCTCGACGCGCACGTCGGTGTCGGAGCTGAAGGCGCCGTAGACGGTCGCGCTCGGGTACACGCGGATGTTGTTCGTGGCGTAGACCTCCACGTTCATGGCCGTCGTGCTGGTGACGCCGGTCATGCGCGCGAAGTTGAAGAAGTTGACGGCGCCGCACACGATGATCGTGACGTCGCCCGTGGCGGGTAGAATCAACGTTCCGTAGCTAGCCGACGTGCCACCCGATCTACCGATGCCAAACGACGTGAAGGTGTACGTGCCCGCGGAGCTCAGGGTGAGGCTGCCGCCGTTCGGGATGTCGATCGCCCCGTAGTTACCTGGCACGAGGCTCGCGCCGCCCCAGTTGACGCCGGTCGTGCCGGAACACGTAGTCGCCCTCCGCAGACGCTCGGGCTGCGTCGGGTTGCCATTGACGAGCGCCGCGTACGTGGTGCTCGAGATGGAGTTCGTACCGGATCCCCAGATGATGTTGCCCGAAACCACCGAGCCGACTGCGGCAAATGAACCGGCGTTGTAGACCGTCCCACCGATGTTGCCGTACTGAAGAGCGAGCGAGCCGAGGCCGCGTCCACCCACGTTCCCGCCGAGTACGTTCGCTCGGTTGGCCACCGTCGCCGCGGTGCCCTGAATCGCCGTGGCGCCGTAGGAGTAGGCTGCGTAGTCGCAGATCGATACGTTCGTCGTCGGGTTGTTGGGCACGCCAGAGCCGCACGTCGTGTAGGCTTGATTGCCGCACGCAGCCGTCCAGGCCGTCGAGCAGCAGCTCGGCATCACCGCACACACGTTGGCGATGCAGGTGCTGCACGACGTGCTCGGCGGCGTCGTCATCGCACTGCAGATGTCGGGGTGGTAGCAAGCGTAGCTGCCGCACGTGGCGTCGCAGAGCGTCGCCACCTTGGCCACGCAGCTCGTGCTCCACGAGGTCGAGCAGCAGGTGGGATCGGTGTCGCAGATGCGCTGCACGCAGGGGTCACACGACGCCGTGAGCGCCGTGCCCGGCATGCACTTGGAGTGGGCACAAGGAGCGGCCGTCGTCCCCGTCTGCGGCTCGATGCAGTGGTAGTTCATCTGGCAATCGAGGCCAGACCGACAAGGCTCGTTGATCGCCGGCGGAATGTCCGGCGTGACGTTGGTGATCGGGCAGGTGCTGGGCGTCACCACCTCGGGGATCATCGCCTCGCACGCAGAGGCGGAAATCTGCTTGGTGACGGCGTCGGTGCCAACGGTCAGCTGCTTGGCCCAGATGGCGCCGTTGATCGGCGCCGCACGAGTGCCCGCAAGCACCTGCGCGCGGGTCGGACCGCCGCCGACATCCGCTTTGACCACCGCCGCGTTGGGCGCCATGAAGACGCCCGTCATGTAGACGTTGGTCCCCATGTTGACCGTCGACGTCGTGGCCGTGAAGAAGCTGATGAGGCCCGAGTCCATCACCACGCTGTTCGTGCTGTCCAGGACGAGCGCCGGCGTCGCACCGCCAACGGTAGAACCAACGAACTGAGTTCCGTTGCCGAGCGAGGTGGTTCCGCACACACGAATGTCCCAGCCTTGGCCGGTGTTCGTGGTGTTGCGTCGGAACTCAATCCGATCCCAAACCTGGAACGACTTGAAGTAGTAGACGCCCTCACCGTTCAGGACGAGGCGACCATTGTTGAAGATGTTGACGTCGCCGAAGGTGCCCGGCGCGATGGTCGTGGTGCCACCCGACACGTTGTAGTTGACCGTGCCCGTACAGATGGTCGGCAGCGTCGGGATGGCGGTGGCCCCCGTCTTCGGCGGCAGCGAAACGGGCTTGTGCGTGTAGCAACCGGCGCCCTGACACTGTGTGCCGGCGATGGAACTGATCGTGGAGATCGTGCCGTTGGCC
>CAYMQT010000306.1:2063-3197 GCA_964392575.1 uncultured Polyangiaceae bacterium | reverse complement strand
CCGCAAAAAAGGCGCTCAGCATGCTCCCCAAGGGTTACCAGTTTCAATCCGAGTTTGGCATCGCCCGCTTCCAGGAGGGTCTCGCCGCTGGCGAAGCCGCAGGAGAACGCTCGCTGGTCCGCAAGCTGCTCCGCCTCAAGTTTGGGCCGCTCCCCGAACACGTCGAAGAGCGCCTCGATAGAGCCACACACGACGAGCTTTCGCTCTTCGGGGAGCGTGTCCTCAGCGCCGCTTCCCTCGACGATGTCTTCAACTGACGGCTACGCCGGGCGGGGTCTCCCCAAGCACCAGCTGATTCACTACGCTTCATGGACGTCGACGGGGGCTGGAGCGCTCGACGCAGCGCGATTCGTGGCTCGCCGCGCGCAAGCACTTCTCCCCACGGCGAAGGCGTGCCGCATCTTCGCCAGTCCCATCCTCGCCGCAGCTGGCCTCGACGGGTGACGACGTGGGGACGCCCCTCAACGCCTGATGCAGCGCACGCTCACTTCGCCTTCTCGGCGCGCTTCGCCTTGGCCCATTCTTCGAAGTAGAACCTGAGCGAGCGCGTGTGCGCCTCGGGGAGATTACCTGCGTGACCTTCACCTTCGATGGTGCGCACGTTCGAACGGATGCCCTCGTAACGTCGCTGTTCGAACTGTTTGAAGAACGCCCGGTTGGCTTCGACGTACTTGGGCCATTCGTTCGACCCAACGCTGAGCCACACGTGGGCGTCGATGCGCTTCGTGGCCGCGTGGAACGCCTGCTCCCGTTTGAATGCCCAGCGCTCGTCCCACGTCACGGCGGGGCTCATCGCAAAGTAGGCGTCGAACAAGGTTGGCTTTTCGAACAGCGCGTAGAGCACGAAGAGCCCACCGTAGCTGGCACCCGAGAGCAGGCGCTGCTCTGGATCCGTTCGGTACTCACGCTCGACGAGCGGAATCAGCGTCCGCTCGATGAAGGTCAGGAACCGGGGCGCATCGCCGCCGGACATCTTGCCATCGAAGGCCACGGCTCGCGTCGGCAAGAAATCCTCGCGACGGAGCGCATCGTAGTCGGGCGCCTCACCACCCGGCGCAATGCCGACGACGACCATCTCGGGGATGGCCTCGTCGAACACGAGATTGTTCACGATGCGGTGGAGCAGCTCGAAGT
>CAYMQT010000306.1:0-2053 GCA_964392575.1 uncultured Polyangiaceae bacterium | reverse complement strand
CACTGCCCATCGAGCACGAACAGCACCGGGTACTTCTGGTTGGGCTCGGCAGCGAACGAATCAGGCAACCTGACGGCGATCGAGTAGTCGCGGCCCGTCTCGGGTGAGTGCACCGTGCGCACCTCGGACTGCGCGAGCTCGAAGCGGCGCACGGTCATGCTCGCTGGAGGAACAACCGTGACGTTCGCTGCGCTCACGGAGGCTACCGGCTCGGGCCGTTCAACTGCTGCGGGCGCTGCGCACACCGGCTCCGGGTGGTGAGGCGCGCAGGCGGACGTACCGGTGCACCAGATGGCGATCGCTCGAGCCACAACCTTCCAACTCCCCGTGACGTTCACTCCGTGTCCCTCGCACACGAGGATAGGGGTTCATCGACCTCGCTCGCTAGCAAGCGACTCGAGCACGCCGGAATCTCCCAACGCACAAAGCCAGCGCAACAAGCTCGACAGCGAGCATCCCTCCCGACAGACGACTCCTGCCCGGCGCGTGAAACGCGCATCCCTGCCGGTCGAATGTTGGGCCACCGGGACTCTCCTGCGTGCCTCCTCCTGCCGCCGTCGCACCTCCGGACGAGGAGGCGCCCCCCGGAGATTCCCCACACTCCTCTGCTGTCCTCGCACACGCCTGTTCGTCACCGTCGGCGCACAAGTCTGACGCCCACGCGCACCAGGGCTCGGCGGGACCTTGCCATGGTGGACTGGGACAGAGGAGCAGCTGGTCGGGAAGTTCGTCGGGGGGGACGACATCCTTGTCTCCAGGCACCGGAAGCTCGCCGTGCTCGATACAAACAGGCTCGAACGACCGTGTGGACCCATCGATGAGGCTCCGCACCTCGGCCGTCACGCAATACTCTGGCGAGGTGACAACGAACGTCTCGCTCACGAAATCATCCGCGAGCCAAAAGCGTTCCAGCGTGTCGCCGCTGCTCGTGGTCACGGACCATCGAAACTCCGAGCGTTCTGCCTCGAGGGAGGTCAGACGGATGTCGAGCTGCACGCCGGTGTATGTACGCTGAGCCTCCTCGAGATTGACGCAGTACCCGCCGCAACCAGGAACTCCTTCACAGCACAGCTGCTCGACGCTCTCCACCTCGGCCGTGACCGCAAGAGCGAGTTCGACCTCGATGGCGTCGAGCTCTACCGGAAGCGGCTCGGCAGCCACGAACGATCCTGTTGCGGGCACTTCGTAGGTCGCCCCCACCTCGAGCGGAGTCTCCGGGACGAAAAGGTAGACAGACCCTCGCTGCCTCATCGTCCCCGGAACGGGCACGCCCTCGCGATCGACCGTGTCGATCGGAGTGCGCAGCCAACAGTCATCGCAGCTCGCAACGAGGCCTCCATTCGCCGGAACCGAGGAATAAACGTGAGGAGAGCGAGGCGAGCAGGCTCGTGCCTCGGCTTCGTACCCAAGTAGGAGCAGGACCGCCGCCACGCTCGACCACCACCCTCGGCCTGGTCGGCACAAAGCTGTGCCAAGTCGGACTGCGATGCCAGAGCGCAGCGAGTTTGCTGCTGGCGGCTTCCCTCGCTTCCATCTGAAAAGCCCCTCCCTGTGACGTTCCACGCCATGCTCGATGCAGGGGCCATGCCAGCTCGAAAAGCCTCGCCTGGTTGATCGACGGCAGCGACGACGCAACGCGACGTGACGTGACGTGACGTACTGAGGCTCTTCGCTCAATTCACTCTGCCCACTTCCGCTGAGACCGACAGCGCGCCAAGCGCCTGGGGTGAGCTCACGCCAGCAGAGATTTCGGAGATCCGTCGCGCCGCCGTCCGTGACGTGCTCCGCCCTTGTGCCAGCGCGCTCGTGCAGCGATTCACGAGCTGAGTAGGAACGTTTCGCACGTCGCCAGTGCGCCACGCGACCACTCACTCGAATGACCCGCGAGCGAGCGCCATTCGCCGATGAGCCTTTCGCCGGCAAACATCGCGGAGGATACGAGCGGGGAGGACCCCGGAGTTGGCGTTTCCGCTTGCTCCAATTTGTCTACTGGATGGATAGTCCAAGTACGATGCGACGCTCGGCGCTGGCATTTGCATTGGGAATCCAGGGG
>CAYMQT010000305.1:0-3249 GCA_964392575.1 uncultured Polyangiaceae bacterium | reverse complement strand
AAGGTCAGCTTCACCGGCGGCACCTCGACGGGGCGCGCGCTGGCCCGCAAGGCCAGGCAATCCGTGGCCCTCGCGACCGGAGCGAGTCCTGGTCCCGTTCACCTCAATTTCCCGGTGGACAAACCCCTCGAACCCGCTTCTGCCCTTTCGGATGAAGAACGAGAGTTCGAAGCGACCGTCACAGCGCTCCTTTTCGCGCCGCCTTCCCTCACGGCAGCCCAGGCTTCGATCAGTGACACCTTCAGCTCCGAATGGCTGGCGCAAGCGCGGGGAAAAGATCTCCTCGTCCTTGGACCCGTGGATGCCTCCACGGCCCGCGCCGCGCGAGAAGTGGCAGAGCTCTCGGGCCTCCCGCTCCTGTCTGAATACCCCCAAGGGGGTGACTCTTTTCCTTTGGAGTATTTGGGGGATCTGCTTTCGGGAAGAGACGCACCGGAGCGTATCCTCCACATCGGACCCCCGGCGGTGAGCGGACATTACTCCCGCGCCGTTGCACAAACGTCCGCTGAGCTCTGGGCCCTTCCTGGCCCCAGACTCATCGATCCGGAGAGCCGAGCCGCCCGAGTTTTTCTGGGCGATCTAGGCTCGGCGCTCGGCGCCCTGCGCGCGGCCTATGCTGACTCTTCCGGCGGCTCCAAGCCTCCGCTCCCAAGCGAGTTTGCGGCGGCCTGGCGCGGCCACGCCCAGCGCCTTTCGGAGCACCTGTCCCAAGCACAAGCACGAGATTCCGCGGAGCGGGCAGACGCCCAGACTCCAAGTGAAGGTGCCGTCAGCGAGATCGCTGTGAGCGCCGTCGTCCTCGGGGCGCTCCCGCCAAGCGCTCACCTTCTCCTGGCCAACAGTTTGTCGGTTCGGGTCGCCTCCTGGTGCGGCGCGAAGACCCAGGCTCGACTCTGGTTCCGTCGCGGCGCCAATGGAATCGATGGCAGCATCGCAGAAGCCACTGGACTCGCCGTGAATACTCGGGAGCCGACGGTCCTCTTGCTCGGCGACGTAGCCGCAGTTCACGACCTTTCGAGTCTCGCCCTCGCTCGACGCGTGAAGACCCCGCTCGTCCTGGTGCTCATGGACAATTCAGGAGGGAGACTCTTTGACCTGCTGCCGGCGGCAAAGAGCGACATTTCCGCTGAAGAATGGGCACATTGGCGAACGCCGCCCGAAGTTGATTTCCTTGCGCTTGCTCAGGCGCACGGCCTCGCGTCGATGCGCGCCACCTCTCTAGCGGAGCTCCACCAAGGCATGAAAGAAGCCCTCGTTCATCCGCAGTCGACCGTGATCGTCATCGAAACCGATCCGTCGAAGACCGCCAAAGCTGTGTCGAAAATGAAAGAGAGCCTTTCATGGTAGAGGCGCCCCTCGTCGCTCTTCACGGCTTCACTCAAGGTCCAAGTGCCTTTTCTGAACTCGAGGTCCCGTTCGTTTCGGCGCCGTTCCTTTCTGGGCACGGCCCTTCGCCGGATTTACACTCGAAGAGTTTCGAGGAAGAGGTTTCGCGGTTGGCCAGACTGTTCGAAGACGCGCTCGGGGGGATTCGGGGACACTTGCTCGCCTACTCGATGGGGGCGCGCTTGGGTCTCGGCCTTCTGCTCCGTCATCCGCAACTCTTCGCTCAAGCGACTCTGATCGGACTCAACCCAGGACTCACGACGTCCGAGGAGCGAAAGGCGCGCCTCGACTGGGAACGAGACTGGACCCATGTGCTCATGGACGAAGGCCTGACCTCGTTTGCCGCACGCTGGCGAAACCAGGAGATTTTTAGCACTCAAAACGCCCTGTCGCCCGAACAGCGAAGCCGCCAAGACGAGGTGCGCTTGAGCCATACGTCGGAAGGGTTGATTCACGCGCTCGAGATCTTGGGACTCGGGGCGATGCCCAACTACTGGAACGAGCTCGAGAGCTTGTCGGTACCCACCTTGCTCCTGGTCGGGAGCGAGGACACGAAGTTTGTAGAGCTCGCCTGCGCGGCCGAGAAAAAGAACTCCCTTATTTGTGCGCGAAAGATCCCCGGCGCAGGTCACAATGTGGTCCTCGAAGCAGCGGACTCCTTACGCTCTCATCTCCTCTCCGGACGACCCTATGAATCCAAGGAGGCGGTCCGTTGAACGGCGGTCCCTTGAACCGCACTGTCCAAGGTGAGATCCAACGCGGCTCGCTGCGCGCCTGGGTCCTCGCCTGTCGTCCTGCGACCTTGACGGCAGCCCTTGCCCCGGTCCTGGTCGGCACGGCCGTCGCCGCACGTTACGGAACCGTCTCCCTGCTTCCCGCCCTTGCGACCTTCCTCGGTGCGTCGCTCCTTCAGATCACGTCGAACCTCGCCAACGATGTTTTCGACCATGAGAAGGGCGCCGATACTGAGGAGCGCCTTGGACCCACGCGAGCGGTTCAAGCGGGCCTCCTTTCCCCTCGTCAAATGAAACGCGGCCTCGCCGTTTGTATCGCCTTGTCGCTCTTGATCGGGATCTACCTCACCTCGGTCGCGGGCTGGCCCATCGTCTGGATCGGGACGCTCAGCATTTTGAGCGCCATCGCCTATACGGGCGGCCCCTATCCGCTGGGTTATCATGGTCTGGGTGATGTCTTTGTGATGCTGTTCTTCGGTTATGTCGCCGTGTGCGGCACGGCCCTCGTGCATCTGGGAACCGTCCCCACGCTGGCCTATCTGGCCGCCTTTCCTGTGGGCGCCACGACCACGAACATTCTCGTGATCAACAACCTCCGCGACCGTCATACGGACGCTCAGGCGGGCAAGCGAACTTTGGCCGTGAGACTCGGGCGCGGCGGCTCTTTGGCTCAATATGTGGGGCTCTATGTGCTCAGCTACACCGTCTTGCTCGGCCTCGCCCTTGCGCCTCAGGGTTCCGCGTGGGTACTTCTTCCCCTGCTCACCCTGCCTCTTGCAGCCTCAAACGTGAAAGGCGTTTTTTCGAGCGAGGGCCGCGCCCTCAACGCTTATCTCGTGCGCTCAGCCAAACTCGTTTTCCTCTTTGGGGTTACGTTTGCCGTAGGGATCCATCGTGCCGAATCCCTCCCCTTCTGAATCGCGATGGGAGCTTCCGGGCGATCCGAACGCCCTCCTTTCGCTCCGCTCTGCGGCAGAAGACGCGCCCAAGAGCCTTGCGCTCGCGACCGAAAAGCAAGCTCTGACGTATCAGGATCTCTGGTCGCTCGTGATGCCCCTGCTCGTGCACACTTCCGGACGCCGGATGGTGGCGCTCAGCGCCACGCTCACCCTAGAGACCCTTCCCTGGC
>CAYMQT010000304.1:0-3251 GCA_964392575.1 uncultured Polyangiaceae bacterium | reverse complement strand
GTCGCCCGCTTCACGCGGGCGTGAATTGAAACCCAGCATAGGTCCATGAGATCCGCGGGGCGCGCCGTCGCCCGCTTCACGCGGGCGTGAATTGAAACGCAACAACCTTGCCGCTACGTGGGACGCCATCGGGTCGCCCGCTTCACGCGGGCGTGAATTGAAACGATCTTGAGTACAACTATCGGATCCCGAATAATGTCGCCCGCTTCACGCGGGCGTGAATTGAAACTTTGATGACCTCCCGCGGCCGCCCCCCCGGAACGTCGCCCGCTTCACGCGGGCGTGAATTGAAACCTCACTCGGCTATGGCTATGGCGGCGGCGAAGGTCGCCCGCTTCACGCGGGCGTGAATTGAAACGAGAGTCGAGGCGGCGCATTGCCTGTGGATCCGGTCGCCCGCTTCACGCGGGCGTGAATTGAAACTGAAGAGCGCGCGCTGCTTCGGGATTATATGCTTGTCGCCCGCTTCACGCGGGCGTGAATTGAAACGAGCCAGGCGTCTCACGTTCGCCCAACAGGTACGTCGCCCGCTTCACGCGGGCGTGAATTGAAACTGCGACAAGCTCGCAGAGGTCCTAGTTCAATTTGTCGCCCGCTTCACGCGGGCGTGAATTGAAACGCCGAACGCCTCGCACTTGCGACAGGACTGCCATGTCGCCCGCTTCACGCGGGCGTGAATTGAAACGCAATCACCCGCTTCCCATCGTCGTCGCCCCCGTCGCCCGCTTCACGCGGGCGTGAATTGAAACAGGACCTCCTAGCACGTGAGGTCCTCCGCAAGGCGTCGCCCGCTTCACGCGGGCGTGAATTGAAACGAAAGTCGCAACGGTGGCGGTCAATGCCTGACGTCGCCCGCTTCACGCGGGCGTGAATTGAAACCGCGATGCGGAGCGGGCTAAGCGCATCGTTGGCCGTCGCCCGCTTCACGCGGGCGTGAATTGAAACGTGACGCGCGCTGGAATTCTCACGCATAACACCCGTCGCCCGCTTCACGCGGGCGTGAATTGAAACGTCGCCAACTTCTGGCGCGCCACAGTCCACCAGTGTCGCCCGCTTCACGCGGGCGTGAATTGAAACGCCCCGAGCCGGTAGCCGATGTTTTTCCGGATCGTCGCCCGCTTCACGCGGGCGTGAATTGAAACGATCATGGGCGCGCCTCCGAGCTGCTTGACGAAGTCGCCCGCTTCACGCGGGCGTGAATTGAAACCGCCCGCCGCGCCGCCCGCGCCCGCCGCAACTGGTCGCCCGCTTCACGCGGGCGTGAATTGAAACGGGGAGGGAGACACCGACCACAGGGACCGTGAGACGTCGCCCGCTTCACGCGGGCGTGAATTGAAACTAGGGCTCGCGCTATTCGCGGACTTGTTACGCCACGTCGCCCGCTTCACGCGGGCGTGAATTGAAACCTCAAAGCTCAGCGACTCGTGGAACAGGTCGCTCGTCGCCCGCTTCACGCGGGCGTGAATTGAAACGGTGGGGGCGGGAGTCAGCCGGCTAGCCACTCCGTCGCCCGCTTCACGCGGGCGTGAATTGAAACGGCAGTATGGGCGGAATTGGACAGTGGAATAGCGTCGCCCGCTTCACGCGGGCGTGAATTGAAACAAGCGAGCGGAAAGATTCCGCACGTCAGCGACGTCGCCCGCTTCACGCGGGCGTGAATTGAAACCCATCCGCCATCCGCACGCCGACATGAGCGAGAGTCGCCCGCTTCACGCGGGCGTGAATTGAAACCGGACTGGTCCTCTGACTCTCAGGAGATATAGCAAGTCGCCCGCTTCACGCGGGCGTGAATTGAAACGCCCCCGCGTGGGCCTAAGGGCACGCACGCCGCGGTCGCCCGCTTCACGCGGGCGTGAATTGAAACCGTGGCTGGTGGCGTGGACTCAATCGCTGTGACGCGTCGCCCGCTTCACGCGGGCGTGAATTGAAACGATATGCACGGGCGTGACCTCGGGAGACCTCGGTCGCCCGCTTCACGCGGGCGTGAATTGAAACTTGCAGCAATGCGAGCGCGCGCCAGGCGACCTGTCGCCCGCTTCACGCGGGCGTGAATTGAAACCGGGCGTCATGTGACGGGCACCGCGGGTGCGGTCGTCGCCCGCTTCACGCGGGCGTGAATTGAAACCAGTCGGGCACTCAGGACACGACGCACTCTGTGAGTCGCCCGCTTCACGCGGGCGTGAATTGAAACTCGCGCCTGTGAGAAAATGCGCCGAGTACTTGGTCGCCCGCTTCACGCGGGCGTGAATTGAAACGGCGTACGGCGTACGATACCGATGGCGATCCCGGTCGCCCGCTTCACGCGGGCGTGAATTGAAACCGGCTTTCGCGCGGCGCTCACGACGATCCGCGCGTCGCCCGCTTCACGCGGGCGTGAATTGAAACCTTGCTCGTCCTCACGCTGGCGCATGGTTCGCGTCGCCCGCTTCACGCGGGCGTGAATTGAAACTCCGCACGCTCCATGGGCAACAACGAACCTCATGTCGCCCGCTTCACGCGGGCGTGAATTGAAACCGTATTACGACAAGACGAAGGAGAACTTATGCGGTCGCCCGCTTCACGCGGGCGTGAATTGAAACCGCTCTCTCTGCGTCGTACCTCTCCGGCGCGAAGTCGCCCGCTTCACGCGGGCGTGAATTGAAACACTCGCCGCGACTTCGCGCCTCGTGGCCTCAGGTCGCCCGCTTCACGCGGGCGTGAATTGAAACGCGGGAAACGGTGTCACGCGAGTTTTCGGAATTTGTCGCCCGCTTCACGCGGGCGTGAATTGAAACTTCAAGGGGCGGCACTGGGTTGCCGCCCTTTGGTCGCCCGCTTCACGCGGGCGTGAATTGAAACAATGCTACACTTGCCACAGGCAGTGCCGAGTACGGTCGCCCGCTTCACGCGGGCGTGAATTGAAACGAGGGGCTGGGGGAAATCGACAGGAGTGTGTCGTCGCCCGCTTCACGCGGGCGTGAATTGAAACAGCGGAACGCAGATGCGCTGCGCTAGGGGGCCTGGTCGCCCGCTTCACGCGGGCGTGAATTGAAACGTGAGCGCGGCTTTGATTGCAGCGGATTGTGGCGTCGCCCGCTTCACGCGGGCGTGAATTGAAACACGTCGCCCGCGCGCCAGTCGAAGCCAACTCGAGTCGCCCGCTTCACGCGGGCGTGAATTGAAACGTCCACTAGATTGGTGGTGTGATTGTCGTAGAGTCGCCCGCTTCACGCGGGCGTGAATTGAAACCCAGCATAGGTCCATGAGATCCG
>CAYMQT010000303.1:0-3293 GCA_964392575.1 uncultured Polyangiaceae bacterium | reverse complement strand
CCTCAATCTGATAGGCAGCGGCCGCCGCTCCCCAAACGAAATCTTCCGGAAAGGTTGCTTGCCCAGACATGGTAGGTCTTCCTATCGCGCGATCCTGATCGTGAAAAGCGGTTTCTCTCCCAGGCATTGCTTTGTAAAAGAAGGAGCGGAAACCGTAGCGGACAGGAAATGCAAGAACTCACTCCCGATGAAATCTATGCCCTCTTGCACACGGGAAATCCTGGGGACGTCGAGTTCTACTGTCGCATGTCCGGGCCAAACAAAAATGTTCTCGAAATCGGCTGCGGCTGGGGACGAATCGCCGGACCCTTGGCACAAACGGGAGCAGAGGTCGTCGGCTTGGATTCTTGCGAAGCCTTTCTCAGCCAAGCTAAAGGCAAGTGGAAGAATACACCGAGACTTCGCTTCGTAACGGGTGATGCCCGGCTGCCCTGGCCGCTCGCTCCACGCACCGTCTTCGACCAAATCTTCATTCCGTACAACACGGTCTACGCTTTCGGTGGAGCGTCCGGCTTTGCGCAAGTTCTGAAGCAAGCCAGAGCAAGCCTCTCTGCCTACGGAGAACTTTGGCTTGACGTATATCCGATGGATGAACTCCACCAACATCTTTTGGAAGGAGGCGAGGCAGAACCTGATGACGGCGAACCCGTTGCTACGATAACAACGAGACTTGGCGTCCTGGATGTTTTCGAAACCACGGAGTTTGAAGTCCCAGCCCAAGCGCTCGATGTCACGTACCGCGCTCTAGACCGCACAGGGTCCGAGCGGGGTCGCCTCACGATGAAGCATCATTACATCACAAGCGCTCAGATCAAACGAGTTCTCACCCGCGAAGGCTTTGCTCTATCTGAAACCCTCACCCACTTCCCCAACCCAGCGCTCAAGAATGCGCTGCAAGAAGAAACCACGCCGCTAAAAGAAGAAACCGCGCTGCAGATGATTTTCTGCGCCCGACCCAAGCTATAAACCTCACCGAAGTCCCTCGAAAACCCTCTGATGAAAAGCTGCCTTGGTTCGGGAAAGGGGATTTCGTACCTTAGGATAGGGAAGGAAACGAAACCCTTTCTACTCCCGACCGTTCGAGTGAAAGTGGATCAGTATGAGCGAACAGGCGAAGGTACTCATCGTCGACGACAACCAGGGGATCCGCACCGCCCTCAGCACCCTCTTTGACGTACACGGTATCCCCTCCCTGAGCATGAGCACTCCGGCGGCGGCTCTTGAAGCCATCGTGGAGGAAAACATCGGTGTCGTGATCCAAGACATGAACTTCACGCAGGACACGACCGGCGGCGAAGAGGGCATCCGTCTCTTTCAAGAGATTCAGGCGCGGGATCCAGATCTCCCTGTGCTTTTGATGACGGCGTGGACGTCCCTTGAAACTGCTGTCCGTCTCGTCAAGGACGGTGCCGAGGACTACTTCGGAAAGCCTTGGGACGATGACAAACTCATCAACAGCGTACAAAAGCTCCTAGGCGTACGAAAATTACGTCTCGAAAATCGTCGTCTCAGGGCGAGCGATGACCGCGCGCGGAGGAAGCTCGAAGAAAACTTCGACCTTTGCGGTATTATCTATCGCAGCCGCGCCATGCAGCAACTCCTCACGCTCGCGACCAGTGTGGCGCAGAGTGACGCCGCCATCTTGATCACCGGACCCAATGGTTCTGGTAAGGAAAAGGTGGCCGAGGTAATCCAAGCGAATTCACGCCGCGCCGGGGCGCCGTTCGTTACGGTCAACGCCGGAGGACTTCCGGACGAACTGCTCGAAGCAGAGTTGTTCGGCGCGGAAGCCGGCGCGTACACCGGTGCCAAAACCCGCCGTGAAGGTCGGTTCGAGGCCGCGCACGGGGGAACGCTTTTCCTCGACGAACTGGGAAATCTATCTGCCAAGGGCCAAATGAAGCTCTTGCGGGTCCTACAGACCGGGGAGTTCGAGCGCCTTGGCTCCAACAAGACTCAGAAGTGCGACGTTCGGATCCTGAGCGCGACCAACGCGGATCTCAAAAAGGACATCGAGAAGGGGACCTTTCGCGAAGACCTCTTCTTCAGGCTGGCAGTGATCGAAATCCATGTCCCCGCGCTCCGTGAAAGGCCCGAAGACATCCTCCCCATCGCGGAATCTTTCCTCCCCAGCTTCCCCGCCCCGGACGGTCGACCCAGACGACTCGGCCACGCTGCGGGGGAGGCACTCCTCGACTACGATTGGCCCGGAAACGTACGCGAACTCCAGAACAGGATACAGCGTGCTTCCCTGGTGAGTCGCGAAGAGGAACTCACTCCCAGTGACCTTGACCTCGACAACATGAGCCTCCAAATCGCGATTCCTCGTGAGCGCCCGGGGATTTCGGGAGCGGAAAATCAAGAAACCCATGAAATCGAAGATGCCCTGAGCCGCGCCCAAGGCGTGATCAGTCGGGCTGCCGCCGAGCTTGGACTCAGTCGCCAGGCGCTCTACCGTCGCATGGCGCGCCTCGGAATTTCCGTAGAACGTAGAACCACTGCCCGCTGACTCTTTGAAAAGAGAAGGAATGCGCGAGCCGCCCATGCACGAAGAGCATTCGAACTCGCTGATGGATACGCAGTCGCCTGAAAGCAGCACGCGGTTTACTGAGTCTCCGATGACCGGGGACGCCCTACTACTACCAGCGCCCATCCAGAAGGCACGATACGTCGTCGGTGGTACCCTCGTGCTTGTCATCGCTCTGGTCGTTGGTTTCACTTATCACCGGATCGAGCAACAACTGCAAATGACTGTCGAGCGAGAACTCGACGCCATCTTGGATGAAAACGTCCGCTCGGTGAAGGTTTGGCTCTCGGAGAGAAAGGCGCTTGCGGGGCGCCTCGCGGAGCACGGGGAAGTCCGTGCTCTATTCAGCAAGAACAGCGCAAAAAACAGCATTCTCACAGAGCTTAAACAAAGATTCGCCCCTGCCCTCAATCCCCAGGAGCAAGCAAATATAAAATATATTCAGCTTTCACACCCATCCAGTGAGGACCTCGACGCCCAAAAGACGATCCCGGCATTCGCCTTTCGCACTATCCGCGAAAGAGGCTCCTCCCTCTGGATCGAGGGTGAAGGTGCGGAGCGCAAGATCCTCGCGGCGGGCCTCTCCCGCGATGACAAAGGCAAACCCCGAGGCGTCGTCGTGATCGAATCACCCGCAAAGTCACTTTCTGAGCAGCTTGGAACGGCCAGAAGAAGGCAGAGGGGTGAAACCTACGCTTTCGACGATGAAGGACGTTTCGACCGTCCAGAGACGACGTCCGGGCGGCCCAAAGTCGAGGCGCGGATC
>CAYMQT010000302.1:2693-3306 GCA_964392575.1 uncultured Polyangiaceae bacterium | reverse complement strand
CCCAAACTCAGTCAGGCAGCGTAACGAAACCGTCCACCGATTCGGGGCAATTCCAGGGTGGAGTCGTAGACGCTCATGCGCTCGAACACGGCAAGCACATGGCGAAGATTGGAATAAAGACCAGCCTGGTCGAGAAGCCTCTCGTTCACGCCGCCGCCGACTTGGGGCGCACGCCTGGTTTTTTCTGCACCCGCCTCACCCTTCTCCGTGGTGGCGTGGGTTGGACCTCACCGAGCACGAGCGCGTTCGCGTCAATGCCCAGCATCTTCACGAGCGCCCGGATCATCGAGAGCGACAACGTGCGCTTGCCATTCAGCACCTCGCTAGCTCGCGAGCGCGTCGTCCCCATGAACTCTCCGAGTTTGGAGGTGTTGATGCCGAGCTGATCCATCCGAAACCGGATCGCCTCCACGGGGTTCGGCGAATCGATAGGGCTCGTGCGGCGCTCGTAGTCCTCGATGAGCACGCTCAGAACCTTGAGCTCGGCGGCAGCCTTCTCGCTCTTGTCCTTCTTGGGCCAGAGGTCATCCGCACGAGCCAGAGCCGCCTGGAGATCCTTGTGGTTTTCGATGGGTCGGATGGTCATCACAGCTCCTGCACGTTGATTTTGTCG
>CAYMQT010000302.1:0-2683 GCA_964392575.1 uncultured Polyangiaceae bacterium | reverse complement strand
ATTTCACGTAGACGATTTGCCCCGAGAACCAGACTTTGACGACGAGTCGGTAGGTGTTTCCGTGGATGTTGAAAACAACGCGCTCCGAGTCGATCACGGAGACGCTGGGGTAGCGCTTCTTGATGTCGGCCATCCCGGCCCAGTCGGCCTGCGAAACCTCAGCGTACCAGGCCTTCAACGGTCCCGCCGAGAGGGCATTTCCGCCCTCCCAGAAGGCCCGAAGGGTGGAATGCGAGAGGATTCTCATGCCCCCATTATGGTCCCATAACGGGACCAACGTCAAGCACGATAGTCCCATGGTGGGACCGTGCGCTCCCTACTTCGCTCGACCGCCCGGAAGCTCGGCCTCCCCGAGGAGATCGCTGAGCGCATCAAACCCTACGACTTCCGCCATGCGCGCATCACGGAGATGGCGAACACGGGTTCGCTGCTCGGCGCTGGGTACCTCGCTGGTCACAAGCAGGCGACGACGACGAACCGCTACTCGCACGCAAACCAGCGTCAGGCGCTCGAAGTCGTGGAGCAGCTCGCGGCCCGTTCTGGGGCCGATAGTGGGGCAATTTCTGGGGCAGAGAACAAAACGACCGAGGCCAGGCCTCGCGGCCCGGCCCCAGAAGAGCGTCTTTTCAGCTGTGCGAAGGAGAGGACTCGAACCTCCACGGGAGTTACCCCACTAGCACCTCAAGCTAGCGCGTCTGCCATTCCGCCACCCTCGCAAGGTGTTCGTGCCCGGCAAATGGGCCCGTTTGGGGACCGGGAAGGTAGGCGGGCCCGGCGAGTTGTCAAGGCGAGAGTCGGCCTCGAGTCGCGGGAAAAATGGAGCGCTCGCGCAGCCCATTTCGGCTCCGCGAATCGGCTCTGCGTTCGAAACTCAGCCGGGCGTGCGCTCGGTATCGGGCGCGCTCGCGTCGGACAGCGGCGCTGAGGAGGCCGAGGAAGGAAGCTCCGGAGGCGCTGTGTCCATCGACGACGGAGGTTCGAGCTGGTCACAGACGACGCCGAGCAGCTGCTCGAGGTCGAACGGCTTGCGCACCCACACGGAGAGGCGCGCCTCGATGTGCGGAGCCAGCGTCACGAGCTGTCCGCTCATGACCACGAGCCGGGCACTCGGCAGCGCTCGGTCGAGGTCGTCGAGCGCGCGCTCGAGATCGCCCAGCACGGGCGACAGGTCGAGCAGCACCAGATCGAACTCCGCTTGACCGGCTTCGCAGGTCGCGAGCGCAGCTTCGAGCGCAGCGCGCGAGTCGACCACCTGCACCACTGCGCCGCGCGCCTCGAGCGTGAGCCCCACGAGCGAACCGATCGCGGCGTCGTCGTCGACGAGCAAGATGCGCGCTCCTTCGAGCCCGGCGCGCGGTTCGGCGGGAGCGCTCGGGCGAACACCCGTGCCACAGAACACGGGCCACGAAAGCTCGAAGCAGGCACCGCTCTCGCACGGCACGATGCGGAGGTCGCCGCCGGCCGAACGAGCCAAATCGAACGAATGCGGCAGGCCGATTCCCACGCCGCCGAGGCGCGTGCTCTCGGGCGCCGAGAACAGCGCAGCGCGCCGCTCGAATGGCACGCCGGGACCTTGATCCTGCACCGTGAAGAGCACTTGGTCGGCGAGGCGCGTGACCGTGAGCGTAATCACGCTCGCCACCGGCGTGAAAGAGAGCGCGTTGAGCAGCAGGTTGGTGAGCACCTGCAGCACCTGCTCGTCGTGATCGACGCTCGAGTCGGCGCCGGGCCCCGCCACGAACTCGAGCTCCACGCGCCGTGCGCTCGCCTTGGGGAGCACCGAAACGCGCGCGAACTCGGCGAGCTCGGCCGCCGTGCGGCGCGGCGCCGTGGTGGTGACGTCGTCGCCGATCGCGCGGCGGGAGATGTTGCGACCACGACGCGCGTGCTCGAGCGCGACGCGAATGGCTTCCTCGGCGTCGGCCGGATTTTGCGCCTGACGCGCGACCTCGAGCCAACCGAGGACCACCGTGAGCGCGTTGCCCACCTCGTGCAACGCGCACGCGAGATCCTCGCGCGGCAAGCCGTCGGGTGTGGGGAGGCGGCTGGAGCGTGGCGCACCGCTCGGAACGGAGCAGTCCGGGTTGGACTCGAACTCTCGAGACTTGCCAGGCACGGGTGGCTCCGAGGTCAGCGACGTAGCGTGCGGCACGGATGGAGACGCTACAACGGTAGGCTAGCTCAAGAAAGCTCCGCCTGCGCGAAGACCCAGCGAGGGCAGCGCCAGAAAGCGCGCCTCGGCGCATTTCTCGACGCTCATTCCTGCGTGGGTGGACGCACGATGGTCGATGGCAGGAGCAGTCGGAAGGCGCTCTTCGAGTCGACACGCGCTTCGCCAATTCCAACGACAGCGGTCGCCTCGTCGGGGTCGGCCGTGGGCTTGCTGCCCTTGAGGAGCGCGTAGGCGCGCACGAGCGAGCCCGGAACCGCACCCACGTCGGCCGAGCGAATGGCGCCCTCGGCCACCACTGGCACGCTGACGGCGAGGTCGTCCATCCACACGTCCCCACCTTCCACGGTCACGCCGAGCTGCACGTACCAAGGCAGGCCGCTCGTCACTTCGGGGCGCGCGACGAGGCGGAACTCACCGGCGTCGAGCAAGAGATCGAAGAGCCCGTCCGACTCGCTCGATTCGCTCTCGGTGCGCGGGTAGACGGGGTACTCGCCGCGCGCGAGCGACAGC
>CAYMQT010000301.1:0-3329 GCA_964392575.1 uncultured Polyangiaceae bacterium | reverse complement strand
ACGGTTTTTTGTCGGGCGCGGTGACCAATATCTCGTGCACTCCGGGATCGACGGGCAGCGCAACTCCCAACGCCGGGCGCCCCATCTTGGTGCCGTCGAGCTGCACTTCCAGGCCGGGCACATCGCTTTCCTTGGGCAAGGTGATGGTGAGCCGTGACAGGTTGGGCTCGATGGACGCGATGTGCTCTTCTGCGAAGCGCATGCGGTCCTCACGACCATCGCGCCGCGCTACGACCAGTGCCTCCTGAAACTCGTTCCAGGCGCTGGCCAGCTTGCCCTGCTTCTCGTGGCACACGGCTAGGTTGAGCAGAGTGCCGGTGCTCGACTCGAGGCGCTGGCTCTCCGCCAGCTTGGGGCAGGCTTCTTCATAGCGGCTCTCTGACATCAGAGATTGTCCCTGTCGAAAGAGCTCTTCCGCCAGGGCGCCATCGTTGGCCAGGGCCGTATGACTCCATGAGAGCAAAACTCCCGCGATGAGCACGCATGCTCTGCTGACAGCGATGTTCACTTACGCTCTCCGTCCCTTCTGCTACCGAGCCCCTCGTCAAGGCTCCTCCCACACAACCGCGCGGATTATCTGGACCACTCATGGAGGTGTCAAGCGACCAGCGCCAGATAGGCAGGGGGTGTAAAGAGAGCGATATCAGAGACGCCTAATGCGCGACGTCCTGCTTTTTGCCCTTGGGCTGTCCGATGTCTGAAAGCAGCGCGTCGAACCAGGACTGATCGATGTTGAACGGTTTTCCGCCCTTGATGCGCGGGAACTCGATGGCGCGCAGGCGATTCTGTTTTTCTTCGTCGTGGCCGATCACGCCGGCTTCGCCCCGGAGTCCACATTCGACCGCGTGGTCCACCATGCTCTTGATGAGTCGAAGATCATCTGTGTTGGCGGCCGCCGCGCGGGCAAAGTAGCCGGACTTTTGTACCAGCGCTTTTTCTGCGCCGAGTTCCTTTGCAAATTGTTTACTGAACCACTGCCCGACGTTCACCGCATCGAGCTTGTAGTGCCCGAAGGCGTCCTTCGGTACGGTTTCGCCGCGGGACTCCATCTCGACAACGATTTGATCCACGCAGGCCCCCTCCGATACAAAGATGTTCACGCAATCGCCCTTGTCCATCACCTTCTTGAGACGCGCCGCTTCGCTCTTGAAGTCAAACTCCATCTCGGGGACATAGACTGCGTGCACGTCCTTGCTTCCGCTCGGTAAGTTGAAGCCCGGAAGAAACTCCAAGAGCGCCAAACGCTTTCGGTAGGCGGCGGCGGTCGCAGCGGTCAGCCAACCACAGTTTCTGCCCATCACTTCGTGCACGATCAGCATGCGCGGGTTGGCCGAATGCTCGTTGACCACGTTTTCAAAGTATTTGGCGCCTTCTTCTGCGGCCGTAAAAGCTCCCAGAGATTGCCGGATGGGGATCACGTCGTTGTCGATGGTCTTTGGAAGTCCGACCACCGTGAGGTTGTAGTTGTTCTCCTTGAGATAAGCGGCGAGATCTGCGGCGGTCGTATTGGTGTCGTCGCCGCCAATGGTGTGAAGAATCGTGATGCCGTCCTTCGTCAGCTGTCGAGCCGCCACTTCGAGGGGAGACTGCCCGGGCGTCACCAGCCCGCGTTTCTCACAGTCTGCTTGATTCGTGAGCTTCACGCGACTGTTGCCGATGGGGCTGCCGCCGTGGCGATGAAGAACGTGCGCGTTTTCCCTCACCTCGGGTGTCACCTTGAGGCTCTGCCCTTTGAGAAGACCTTGATAGCCGCCGATGTAGCCGATGATCTCCACTTCGGGTGCGAGTTCCGAGTAGCGCTCGATGAGGCCGCCGACGGCGGACGAGAGACAGGGGGCAAGCCCGCCTGCGGTCAGGAGGGCGACTTTGTGCTTGGATTCAGTCATGGGTCCTTTTGGGAGGGCAGTTAGCAGAACACCCCCAAAGGGCCCAACGCAAAGCGGCCCAGAGCCCCAAACGCCCGCTTCCAGCACCTAGCGCATGCATCTTGACCGGCTGTAGTGGGTTCGGATAACGAGAAACCCTATGAAAGCAGCTCGCGTATCGACCCGATGTGAATGCCAAGGCCGTCTGGCCGCACTCCTCGATGAAAAGGGTGTGGTCTTGTCCGGAACCGCGGGCCACAAAGGGCAAGAGGAGATTCTTGCCCCGGCGAGCGCGATCCATGCCGGTCAGGAGCAATTCCAAGTCGGATGGTTGTGCCCCCTTTGCGGCAGAAATACCGTGCGTAGCTTCTACAAAAAAGCTCTCGTCTACGCAGAGTAAGCGACCGCCGCCCCAATCGAGAACAGCCGCCCCAATCGAGAACAGCCGAAAATCGTAGGCAGAATTTCATTTGTGCGGGAGTCCGCCCCGGGCTACTTTAAGGTTGCCATGGCAGAAGAAGAAGCAAAGAAAAACAGTAGTGCCGCGGACGCTGATGATCTGAGCGACGCGCTACCGGTGAACAAGGCTGGAAGCGGCGTGTACATCGCCGCGGGCGTCGGAGCCTTGGCGGTGCTTGGACTGATCTTTTCCTTGATGGGTGGCGACGACAGCGAGAAAAAGAGCAACGCTGCGGCATCAGAAAAGGCAGCCGACGAGGCCCAGGGTATGACGAAGGCAGAGTTGGAAGAGCGCCAGGCGCACCTCAAGCGCACTCAGGCGGCCATGATCGCCGCCGCCAACGAGGAGGCGGAAGATTCCGCGAAGAAAGCGCAGGCGGAAGCAGCCAAAGAGCAAGAGCGTCAGGCCGCAGCGGCTCCTCCGTCCAGCGCACAGTCCCCCTCCGCGGGGAAGGCGCCCAAGCCGGCACCGAAGAACACCAAAAAGACCGTGGACAGCCTCGATGCCTTTGGTTCAGACATTACCTCTGCTCTCAAGTAAGCGCTTCTCAAAATAAGCACATGCTCTCAGGGAGGCTCTTTTCTCAGGGGTGGCGGGGTCAAAGCGTCTTCTGAGGGCTTTTCGTCGTCGTTTTTGCTACACCAACCCCATGACCAGTTCATCCCTTGAGCGTCGGGCGGCTCGGCTTCTTACGGTTGGATTCTTCGAGCAACACCTCAGCGATACGCTCAAGCGTTTACTGGACGCGGGGGTTTCGGGCGTAGTTTTGTTCGGGCGCAACGTCGCCTCGGCGGAGCAGGTCGCCAGACTCACCGCCGAGATCAAGGGTTACGCAGGACGCCCGCTTTACGTCGGCCTCGATCAGGAAGGTGGGTGCGTCCAGTCCGCGCAGGCGCGGCAGGTACGGCTGCACAAGGGCGCGAGCCCCGTCGAACCGGGTGATGTTGAACCGCACTGGCTCGTCGTACGTGCGGACCTGGACGCGCCCCCTGGCCTCGGATGAC
>CAYMQT010000300.1:2551-3389 GCA_964392575.1 uncultured Polyangiaceae bacterium | reverse complement strand
CTCCCACGTGCACCCGCGTGACGATCGACGAGTCGTGCTCGGCCCCCGCTGGCTCGTCACGCTGCTCGAAGAGCGCGCGGCGAGCCACGCGCTCGATCTCGCCCCTTCCGAGTGGGGACTCGCGCTGCTCTCCGACGACAGCGCCCCGTCGGTCCTCGCACAGCTGACGGAACGGCTCCTCCGCGGTCACTTCGAGACAGCCGAACGCCTGCTCGACGATTTCGACGCGCGCGACGTCGCGCGCGCGGCCGCGCTCGAAGGGCTCGTCGTCGCGGTCGGGCGCGCGGCCGCGCTCGGGGCGCACTTACCGGATCATTTCCTGAGCGAGCTCGTCGGCGCGGAGAACGACGCGCTCACCGTGCTCGGCGATGGCGTGGAGCCGCGCCTCCTCGCCTCGCAGCGCGACGAATTCATCGTGGGGCTCACCGTCGCGACGCGCAGCGCCCCGCTCGCGCTCCTCGACTTCGATCCGCACCGTACGGGGCAGGTCGGCGTGCGGGCCAGCGCGGCGGGCGCCGCCGCGCGCGTGGCTCGAAGCGGGAGCGAAGTGCAAGCTAGCACGTTGCTCGCGCTCGCCCGCGAGGTGTTCCCCCCCGAACTCCGGGCGCAGGACGACGGCGGCTGCGTCGACGTTCCGCCCGTGCTCTTGCTCCTCGATGCGCTCGGATCCGGCGCGCCACGAGCACGCTCACCGGAGCTCGCCGCTACGCTCCTCTCCTACCCGCTCGAGGCTCTCCTCGTCACGCTCGAACGGAGCGGGCTCCTCGACGGAGCGCGAGTTTGGAGCACGCTCGCTACGCTCGACACCGAAGCGCTCGCGCGCGCTCTCGACGGGGCC
>CAYMQT010000300.1:0-2541 GCA_964392575.1 uncultured Polyangiaceae bacterium | reverse complement strand
GGGCGTCTCGGTCGCGCGCTCGTCGGGAGCTGCCCCTCGCCGCTCTTGGCTCGCCTCTTGTCCAAGAGCGCAGCGCCTGCCTCGCTCTGGTCAGTGCTCTTGCCGCATCAGTACGAGGCGCTGCTCGGAAGCGAAGGGTTTCGGCTGCCGCCCGCTGGGGCAGAAGGCGTACCACTCGAGGCGGCGCGAGCTGCGCTGTCCGCGCGCGGCTCGGTGTGCTTCGAGCCGGCCGCGCTGGCCCGCGTCCTCGGGCGCAGCCCCGAGCGCATGGCGCTCACGGTGGCGGAGCGTCTGGCGAAGGTCACCCAAGAGGAAGCCCGCGCGCTGCTCGGTGCCTGCCATGGCGCCATCGATCGCTCGCTGCTCGATGCGCTGCCCAACATCGGCACCTTGCTCACTTGGAAGGCCGACACGCGCGCCGAACTCAGGCGCTATCTTCTCGCGCTCCTCGCGGCGAAGGGCGACACGCTGGCCCTCGCCCACGCTCGCCTCGACGAGATGGACCGCGCCGAGCGACCGCGCTTGCGCCTCGGACAGCAGCCGGGTAGGCCGGGAGCGTGATGACCAAGACGAGCCTCGGTCTCCTGTTCGTCCTCTTGCTCGCCGGCTGTGGTCGCAAGAAGGACGAGCCGTCGTCCGCGGCCGCATCCGACGAGAAGTCGCGGCCCGCTGCCTCGGCCTCGGCCGCATCCACACCCGCGCCGCTGAACCCGGACACGCTCACGATGCCGCGCCTGCCGGAAATGCCGGTCCCGGCCGACAACCCGCAAACCGAAGCCAAGATCGCGCTCGGGCACCAGCTGTTCTTCGACAAGCGACTCAGCGTCGACGGCAGCGTGGCCTGCTACTCGTGCCACCAGAACGAACATGGCAACGGCGGCGCCACGCCGCTCGCCGTGGGCGCCCTTGGCAAGCAGCTCACGCGCCACAGCCCCGTGATCTGGAACGTGGGCTTCCTGGGCGCCTTCTACTGGGACGGGCGCACCCCCACGCTCGAAGCTCAGGCGCTCGGCGCCTGGGGCGGCGGCAACATGGGAGTTGGCAAGGAGCACCTCGACAAGAAGGCCACCGAGCTTGCCAAGATCCCTGGCTACGGGGCCGCGTTCGAGAAGGCGTTCCCCGGAGAAGCCGTCACGGCGAACACCGTCGCCCAGGCGCTCGCGGCCTACGAACGCACGCTCGTCTGCGGCGACACGGCGTACGACCGCTACGCAGCCGGCGACAAGACCGCGCTCACGAGCGCGCAGAAGGACGGCCTCTCCCTCTTCATGGGCAAAGCCATGTGTGCGACCTGCCACGCGCCGCCCCATTTTTCTTCGGGGTACCTGGGCGATGGCGCTTACTTCAACGTGGGCATCGGCACGCGTGACGCAAGCGGCGCGCCGCTCCCCAAGGACCAAGTCGACCCGGGTCGCATGGCCGCGAGCAAGCAAGAGAGCGATTTCGCGGCGTTCAAGCCGCCCAGCCTGCGCAACGTGCAGAAGAGCGCCCCCTATTTCCACGATGGCAGCGTCGCTTCGCTGCGTGAGGCCGTGAAGCTCATGGCCGAAGGTGGCTACGAGAACCCCGCGCGCTCACCGCTCGCCTTCGACAAGAAGCTCACCGACGCCGAGCTCGACTCGCTCGTGACGTTCCTGGGCGCGCTCGACTGCAGCGGCTCGCTCGAAGAGCCGAAGCTGCCGTGACGACGATGTCCGTCCCCAAGAGCGGCGCGGCCGAGTTCCGCCCAGGAGTCTACGTCTGGGCCATCGGCGGCGTGCTCACGCTGCTCGCGCAGGCGCTCGTTCGCCTCGGGCCCATCGCGCTCGAACCGCTCCGGACAGGTGCGCTCTCACCGAGCCTGCTCGTGGTCTACTGCGGCTGGGTGCTCGTCAACCTCTACCTGGAAGGCTACCGCGGGTTCCAGCTTCGCTTCGTACCGCGCGTGATCGCGCGCGCGCAGCACCTGGCGTCACGCTCCGATGCGACCCTGCTCACGGTGCTCTTCGCGCCGCTGTTCGCGATGGCGTTCTTCGGTGCGAAGCGCCGCGCGGTGATCGCCGCTTGGGCGCTCACGTGCGCGATCGTCGTGGCCGTGCTGCTGGTGCGCGCGCTCCCGCCTCCGTACCGCGGGCTCGTGGACGCCGGCGTGGTCGCCGGGCTCGGCTACGGCACGGCGAACTTGGTGTACGCGGCGCTCGCGCAGCTCATCGCCCCTCGGCCCACAGCGGATCCCGAACTTGCCGAGCCTTGACGGGCGCTGACGACCCACGCGACGCGGGGGGAGCGGTCGATGTGCGCTCGAGCGGGAACACACCGCTCTCGTGCGCACGCTCTTCGAAACGCACGCTCACGGTCCGCCCCAGGAAGCGCCCGGCCAGATCGCCGCACAGCTCCACGAGCCGCTGCCGAAGCGGCGAATTGGTCGTGAGGCGCTCCGTGGCCGCGCCGAGCACGAACTCTGCGTCTGGTCCCGGCTCGATGGCACCGAGCAGCGTCTCGCACATGCGACGACGAATGGCCGCGTGTGTCTCCGCTGCGTTGCCGGTGGCCGCTGCGACG
>CAYMQT010000299.1:0-3430 GCA_964392575.1 uncultured Polyangiaceae bacterium | reverse complement strand
CCTGATCACGTTGCCGTGAAACGGGCGATCGCCATGGGGTGAAATCCGCACCGGGTTGTGCTCAGGTGGAGCAACGCGGCTCCGCTCCGACTCTCGGCCGACGACGCGCGAAAGCTGGCAGCTGCGCTCTTGGTTGCCGCGGAACGTGCGGGCAATCTACTGGAAGGTGGGAATCATGACTGAATTGGAAGCCAAGGTGCGCGAGGCGATCGCGAATCACGTGGGCGGGCACGAAGAGGTGACAGCTTTCCTCAAGGGGGCGAGATCGAGGGAGAAGCTCCAGAAGCACCTCGCCGAGGCGCTCCCGGGCGAGCAGTCGAAGGACCTCAACGAAGCGATCGACCGCTACGTGAAGAGCCTCCGACCCAAGCCAACTCCGAAGCCGAAACAGCCGAAGGACCCTCCAATGGATGCAACCGTCGCACCGACGGAAGGCAGCGAGGTGAAGGAGCCGGAGAAAGAAGCGATCCTCGGCCGTGGCACGATGCCGCTACCACCGGCGGTCCCACCGGCGCTCCCGCGCGACAAGGGCGAGGCTATGGCGCAAGTGGGCGCGGAGCTCGCTTGGCTCGGGTGGCACATGAGGGAGATCTGGAAGAAACGGAACCGCGAGCTCAAGGCCGAACTCGCGCCACTCATCGTGCGCAAGCGTCGCTTGAACGACAAGTTGATGACCATCTTCAAGGAAGGCTATTCTGGGAGTTACGCGGATCTGAGGAGGGAAATGGGGCCGCGAGAGGTCGAGTACCGGCGCGATCCCAAGGACGACTACTATATGCTCGTGGTGCGTGCGGACACGAAGGAGGTCGTCGATCGGTTCTACGCGGGGCGCGATGAGCCATTGACCCCGGAGGAAGTCGAGGAACGGCGCCGCGTGCACGACGAATGCTACGGCAGGGACTACTACTACGATGGCGGCGAGCCCGACGACCAGGGCGACGGGTACATCCTCGAGGACCTCGTCGACTAGAACCCCCGCATCCGGCGCGCCGATTCGCCTCGGAGGAACGCCGCGTCCGGATGCCCCTTCCGCTCGCGGCGTGGCCGCTCCGTGCCCTCCCAACCGATGGTGCGGAGCGCAGCCCACGCTGCCAGCACCCACGCGCTCGCGACGTCGCCATGCGCCCCTGAGCGCCGGCGCTGCACCACTCGAAGGCCACCACCGGGGATGGGTACCGAGGACACCTCGGCGAGCTGCGCCCGAAGGCGCGCCATCGAGCGTGGGATGGTGAGCCGCTCTTCCTTCAACGCCTGCCTCACCGCCATGAAGCGCGCCGTCTTGGCCTCCATCCCGCCCGGCACGGGCTGCAAGCGCACGTCGGGAGGCAGGTGCTCTCGCGCTGGCTCGAGCACGTGGTGGTCCGCGTAGATGACCTTGGCGCGGTGCTTCCGCGCGAACGCTGCACCCTCGGCCACCACCGCGGAGAGCCGGAGCGGTTCGCCCTTCTTGGGGCGGAGCTCGAGCGCCTCGGCCGTGGCGAAACGACCCGACCCCAAGCGATGCACGGCCACGAACGCGCTCGAGTCGTGGACCAAGCCGATGTCCCCACCAGCGCAGCCAGGGACCACCGCGCCGGTGGTGAGGTCGAGGGCGTCCACCGTCGCATCACGCAAGAGCCCCGGCGGAAAGAACAGCGATGCCCCTCCTGCCACGAACTCCGCACCGAACTCGCGGCGCGCGTTGTCGGGGTCGATCTCGATCTCGCGCTCGACGGTGTCGAGGTTCTTCGGCGAGTTGAGCATCGTGAGCGTGGGCGCGTGAGCAGCAAGCGCCGTGCGCGGCGCGCCCCAGTTGGTCGTGTAGAGATTGTGGAGAAGGCCTGTCTCCATGAAGGGCGTCGAAGCCACCACCGTGAGGCCACCGGGCAGAACACGCGGCGACACCGCGCGGAACGTCTCAATGTCGTTCACCACGTAGTTTTCATCGTGGAAGAAGGCTGCTTCATCGAGGCAGGCACTCACGAGCGAGCGACCGCGGAGCGCGCCGCCACCGCGGGAAGCGGGGAGCACCTCGAGCGAGACCGGACGCCTGTCGAAGCGCGTGAGCACGAAGGCGTCGCTGGTCTCCGAGTCGATGAGTCGCCGAAGGTCCGTGTGCTGCTTCGCCGCGCCGAGCGCGTAGCGGAGCGACTGTCGGCCAAGCTTCATGTCGCGCGAAACGATGAGCGCCACCGCGAGCTCGCCGGGGGCAAGCGTCGAGAGGTCCGCGAACAGCGCACGCCAGAGCGAGTAGAGCGAAACGAAGACGTAGCTCTTGCCGGAGCGGGCTCCGAGCACCGCCACGAGCACGCTGCGCGCCGATGGCGGAATGGTCTCCACCGGGCCAAAAAGCAGCTGTCCCGCTTCGGCTTCGTCGCCCTCGAGCTGTCCCGGCTCGACGCGATCGAAGGCCACGCGCGCAAGCGCACGCTGCGCGGGCGTGAGCTGCACGCGCAGCACCTCGGTCACGAAGTGAACGAACGTTGGCGCCTTCATGGGAATGGCGCTCCCGGCGTGAACATCTCGGGCGATGAGTCGATGGTCCGCGTGAGTGTGGGCGATCGATGAGATGACCTGGACAGGAACTCCGCCAGCGCTGGCTCACCAGAGACGTGTGACTGGATGCCGAGCGCGAGCATGGACGCCACGAGCCGGTCACCTTCGCCACCCCAGTAGTCTGGCGGGAGGTCACGAAACCCAAACTGCGCGGCAAGATTTCGTACCTCGCACGCGGTCTTCCATCGCTCGGCGCGCACCGCCTGGGCCTCGTGATAGTGAGCCAAAATCTGCCCGAAGAGCGGCCAAACAGGAGCAAGTAGCTCCCGCGCCTCGGCGCGCACCTCGTCCTCCGTACGAAGATCACCAAGCACTCGCTCGAGCTCTGCGAGCTGCTCGGTGATCTTCGGCGAGGTGAAGAAGCGAACGCGCTCCTCGAGCGCCTTGCGCGCTTGCGTGACTCGCTCACCGGCGAGCATGAGCTCCGCCATCTGCTCCATGAGCTCCGCGCGATCGATCGAAGCGCCGCTCTTCGCCGCGCGCTCGCGCGCCTCGCCGAGCGCATCGCGCGTCCGCAGCTCGGCCATGATGGTCTCGACCACTCGGCCGTGGAGCCCAATCAGCACGCCCTGCAGGTGGCGCTGCGCGCGCTCCCCGCCGGGAGCGATGGGACATTCGCCTGCAATCTGTAGAGCAGCATCACGAAGGCTCGCGTGGTCACCACGCTCGAGCTCCGAACGCAACTCCTCTGTGCGACGCTCGATCGCACGCGCCACGCACCACGCGCCACGCTGGCCATCGGAAAGCCCGCGCCCCTCGAGGTCGAAAATCTCAGCCTCGAGTCGGGCGATGGCGGCATCACCGAGGCCAATGGCGATGAGCTGCTGCCGGTAGACGGGGAGCACCTTCACGGGTTGCGAGAGCTCCGCCGCACGCGCGCGAATTGCAGCGTCGG
>CAYMQT010000298.1:0-3470 GCA_964392575.1 uncultured Polyangiaceae bacterium | reverse complement strand
GGGGCGGGTTTCAAACCCGCCCCTACGAAACCGCGGGATTCACTCCTGATTGGATAAATCGTCGGCGTCGCGCGGGAGGAAGAGGCGACCCACTTCGAGCTCGATTGCGTCGAAGGGTGCTATGCGTGCCACGCTCTGGTCGTCGTAAACGCCCAGCTCGACCCAGCTTCCATCCCGCAGCGTGAGCGCTTCGAGAACGCGCGCATGAGGATCGATCAACCAGTAGTGCGGGACACCAGTGCGTGCGTAGAGGTTTCGCTTGTGGACGCGATCACGCGCCGCGGTGGTCGGCGAGAGCACCTCTGCGACCCAATCCGGAACCACCTCGATCGGTCGCACGCCGCCTGGGCGTGGCAATCGCGCCTTGTGCCAACCCGAAAGGTCCGGCCTCACGATGTCGTGCTGTCCGAGGGCGACGTCCACCTCGGCGAAGATCCACCAACCGCCGGGGCCCCCGCGTCCGTCGTCGTCCTGGAAGGGGCCGCCGATGTAGCGGCAGGCAGAGCCCTGGACGTGCGCGTGTCGCGGCAGCGGCGAGGGCGAGGTGACGATGTCCCCCGCGATGACCTCCGCGCGGACGTCTTCCGGCAGGGCCAGGAGGTCCGCGTAGGTGGCTAGCTTGGGAGCAAAGGACGGCATTCGCCCGAGAAGGTTAGCACACGGGGTGGGAAATCCGTAAGGACGGGCGGCTACGGAACTACTTTGACGGCCCCGATCTGCTCGATGCAGAAATTGAACGGCACAGCGCCTGACACCACCGAAGCTAGCTTGAATTGGAGAGCAAGGATGTTCGTCCGATCAAAAGTGTAAACTTGCCCTGTCCCTCCCCAATAGTCTTTGACGAAGTTTGCGCCATTAAAAAGCACTTGATCTACGGCGTTGAGCGCGGTGCTCGAACGACCATCAGGCGGTCCGTCGATGGCGCAATCACCGGCATCGCAGGCTCCGCTCCACTCTGGGGCCATGTTGGTCACCCAGATCTGGAGGCCCGGCGCGGTGCCGTTTACCTGCCAAGCCAAGCCGATGACTTCTTGTGCCGTAGCGTTCCAGGGCATCTTTGTATCGGCTGGCTCGCCTTCTTCTCCGGTGTTGTTGAAGTCAAACCCTACGGCTACGCCCCAGTTTTCAAACTCCTCACCTGGGTCGCACAAAGTGCCCGACAGGCAGCGTGTTTCGTCATCCCATGTGAAAGTAGCGCACTCATCACCATACGCGTACAGCCCGCCACTGATCCCCAGGGCAGCGTTGTCCGGATCGCTCGCCTCAGCCCAACTCTCGTTGAAGTTCAGCCAATGAATCATGTTGCTGGCGCCCCCGGTTCCCATGCCCCCGGTCCCCATGCCACCCGTGCCGTCATTTGTTCCGCCTATACCGCCGGTATCCGTCATGTCGCTCCCGCCCGAACCCCCTGACCCGTCAGATCCGCCCGTTCCCCCGTTGGATTCGGTGCATTCGCCGTCACAGGATGTTTTGGCACAGGCAAGGAGAGCATCATAAGCCTGCAGGGCTTCGCTCGTGGCTTCATCCTCCTGTGTGCGGCAGACTACCGGGCAAGCGATGAAGTCGCCTTTTTCGACGCACCCCATCAAGCACTCCGCCATTTTCGTGCAGGGCTCGTTTGCCGTGCAGGTGTCGTAGGCGCTTTGACACTGGTCGTCCCAACAGCTCACACAGCCCTGCGATCCGTTTCCTCCGCTCCCCTGCGATCCATCGGCCACACACTTTCCGCTTTCACACATGAGGTTGGTCAAGCAGGTGGACTCCGTGGAGCAGTCGCAGCCCTCGTGACCCGCCGGGCAGTCCTCGCTTTTTTTATCATCGTCTTTGGAACAGCCACTGACGAGGAGCGCAGGTAGAACCAAGGAGGCACAAAAAACTAAACGATGTTTCCACATAATGATGACGCTCCATTCGGAAGGTATGCGTGCGTTGAGCGCGTACACCGGAACATTGTCGAGTACCTGACGTCTGACCAAGCAAGGAGTGCGCGATTTTCCTTCTGAGTATCGATGCAAGCGCTACCAATAACAAGTGCTGCCCAGGAGTCGCTCCCCCTGTTTCCTTCTTCTTTACCGCTCAAACTCGTCGTTTTTGCCACACCGTAGAGAGACGGCTCCGAAATCGCACGACACGATCTACGGATAAGACCAAGCAGAACGGCATGAGCTTATCCACGGTGCCACCGTCGAGTTCTTGCTCCGTTTCCTTCATAAGGATATGATGTAAACATACATTGTAAAAATATAGAATTTGGCGAAATTCAAGGACCCGCCACCCTGCCGAAGGGAAATTCAAAGACGAGAGGAAAATTCAAGCAGGGCACCGAGAGCGAAATCGGAGAGCAATCCGAGAGAGGAAAAGCATGCCGAGAAAGCCAAAAATCAGCCGGGAAGCCGTCATCGAGGCCGCCTTGGGGCTCGTGGACGAGCAAGGGATCGAGTTGCTCTCGATGCGCTCGGTCGCGGCGCGCCTCGGGGTTCAGGCGATGGCTCTCTACCACCACGTCCGCCACAAGGAGGATCTCCTCGGGGCTCTTCTGGAGCTTCTCATGGCCGACGTGAAACTTCCGGAGCCGAACGGTCGCTGGCGTCGTGAGTTAGAGGTGGGCTCACTCAGTTTTTACCGAGCTTTCGCCGCGCACCCCCGGGTGCTGCCCCTCTTTTTTACTCATCCGGCCCACGGGAGCAGTGCGGCGCGGCCCTTCGCTGTGTGGATGTTGGAACGCCTGCGCGAAGCCATCCCTCAAGAGATCGATCGCGTCTACGCGCATGAGGCCCTCTACGGATACGTGATCGGACAGACGGCCGCCCAGGGGCTCGTTCCTCCCCTGTTCGAGCGGGCGGGGTCGGCTCCGAAATCGCACGAACTCAGCTTCGAGCTTGGACTTGGCGCTCTGCTCTCGGGAGTGGAGCGCCGGAGTCCGTTTTAGTCGTGGGTGAGCGGATCCCGCCGCTCCGCGGCGGGATCCGAACCAAGCAAACGCCCAGCAGCTTCGTTATTTCTCGGTCAAGGGGGACCAAGGAAATCCGCTGCAACCGGCGTCCAGATCGTCGGCATCTGGGTCAGTGGTTTCTTCGGCGCCACATTCCGAAGTGGCCGCGAACTCCGTCTGGCAGTAGTATAGGAGGTCGTCTTTTTCGGTCCAAACGAACTTGCTCCAGAGGCACGGGTTGTAGGCGTCGGACTCATCGTTGCGGGCAAGGGCGTAGCCGGCCTCGTTGTTCACGAGCGAGAAGTAGTGCACGGAATAGCCCGTGTTCCAGGCATCGTTGGTGATGGTGACGGTTCCGCCGAACCCGTCGTCGTAGGTGCCAGCGATGGCAATTTCTTCTTCCGGAGGCTCTGGGGCTTCACACATGCCGGCGGACGCGGCTCCACCTGCTCCACCTGCTCCCTCTTCGGGTGTGTACTCGTCAGGAGAACACTCGTCGCCGTCGCCGTCGCCGTCGCCGTCGCCGTCACCGTCGCCG
>CAYMQT010000297.1:0-3526 GCA_964392575.1 uncultured Polyangiaceae bacterium | reverse complement strand
GGAAGGAGGACGAGACATACAAGGGTATTTTGAGGACGACGACCGACGCTGCGGGGTGCGCAGCAGGTTTTTAGACGTGCTCTTAGTCCGAATACTTAAACTTCTGTATGCTCCCGCCGTGAGCCAAGAGGGCGAGAACGAACGCAGAAAGATTACCGGACGCGCCAGTATCGTGGCGCTCGGTACCCTCTTCAGTCGGATTTTGGGCCTGGCCCGGGACATCGTTCTTGCGGCCGCGTTTTCTCGCGCGGCCACCGATGCCTGGCTCATCGCCTGGCAAATCCCCAATGTGCTCAGGCAGATCCTTGCGGAAGGTGCGGTGCAGACGGCCGTGCTCCCTGTCTTGAGTGAAATCAAAGAGAAGCACGGAGAAGAAGAAGCAAAGCGGTACTTTCGGGCCATCCGTGGGCTGTCGTTCTGCATTCTCGTGATGGTGAGTCTTTTGGGCGTACTCTTTGCGCCCGCCCTGGTCCGGCTTTTCGCAGCAGGTTTCGTGGACCAGGAGGGGCAGTTTGAACGCACCGTGGAGCTCACTCGCTGGGTCTTTCCGTACATCCTGTTCATGGGCACCTGCGCACTCGGGGTCGCAGCGCTCAACGCTCACCGTCAGTTTGTCGTCACCTCATTTGCGCCGGCCCTCCTCAACGTCGGCTTCTTGGTCGCTGCCTTCACCTTGCCCGGTCTGCTGGGGGCACAGGGACACCAGAAAATTTTAGCCATGGCTTTCGGCGGGCTCGCAGGCGGAATCATGCAAATGATCGCGCAATGGCCCAGTCTGAGGAAACTCGGCTACCTCACGCGGCCGAGCTTCGACTTTTCTCACCCCATGGTGGGTGAAACGCTACGAAGACTTGCTCCCACTCTGCTCGGTATCGGAGTCTACTTCATCGACGTGATGATCGGGCGGCGCCTGCTTTCGGAGTTGTCCCAGGGCTCCGTCACGTACTTCAGCTACGCGCTTCGCTTGTGCGATTTCTCTCAGGGCATCTTCGTGATGGCCCTTTCGGCTGCCACCTTGCCCAGTCTCGCCACATTCGCCGCGAAAGGAGATCTGGAGGAGCTCGGACGCACCCTTGCCTACTCCCTTCGCCTGGCCCTGTTTGTAGGGGCGGCAGCAACGGCGCTGGCGCTCTCTTTGGCAGAGCCGATGGTCGCTAGCATCTTCGAACGAGGCCACTTCGATCACACGGCGACGCGCGAAACCGCCCGCGCCTACATGGCTCAGGGCTCGGGGATCTTTCTCGTGGCTGGGGTGAGACAGCTCGTTCTTGTCTTTTTCGCTCTCGGCAAGACGAAGGTGCCGGTCTACGTGGCCATCGTCGATTTGATCGTGTTCGCCGCAGTCAGCCTCGGTCTACGCGACGCCCTCGGCCATGTCGGCATCAGTATTGCGGTGACCGTAGCGAGGGTCACTCAGTTCACCCTGCTTTGGATCGCACTCGGACGTTTGCTTCCAAACCGCTACGGAAGGGAGGTGTTTGGATCCCTCAGCAAATCCGCCCTGGCTGCCAGCATCGCGGGCGCAGCGGCCTTTTTTGCGTATGGACCCCTTGAAAGCGCCTGCTCGAAGCTGCCCTTTCCGGTCCTTTGGTCCACGGCCATAGCCAGTCTTTTCTTTCTGATCGCCTTTGTCGCTTGCGCCCAGGTCTTTCGGAGTGAAGAACTAGCGGCCGTGGCCGCCCCGGTGCTTCGCCGCCTCAAAAAGAAAGTTTGAATCCACATCATGGACGCTAAAAAACCAGCCCCACCCGGCCAGCCAGAAGCTCGCCCCGGTGACCGTATCGTCGAGGCTGAGTTCTTCGCCGGCGCCGTGGGCGCTTTACAGTTTCCGCCCCCGGTCGTGGCAGAAATCGCTTTTGCCGGTCGGAGTAATGTCGGAAAGAGCAGCCTGATGAATTGCCTCACCGGCCGCCACTCCCTCGTCAGGACGAGTTCAACCCCCGGTTGTACCCGTCAGCTGTCGTGGTTTCGTTCCGTGAGCGATGACAAGGCTGTCATCGATCTCGTGGATCTGCCCGGATACGGCTACGCCAAACGGTCCAAACAGGAGCGCAACGAATGGGCCTCACTGATTGATGCTTACCTGCTCGAACGACCCACTTTGAAGGGCGTCGTCGTTTTGATCGACGTGCGGCGCGGACTCGAAGCGGACGACTCTGAACTCGTCAAGATGCTCGAAGACGAGCCCCGCGTGAGCCGCGCGCCTTTGGAAATCGTTCTCGTAGCGACCAAACTCGACAAGCTCCCCCTTTCCAAACACAAGCTCGCCCTTTCCGCTCTCACCAAGCAGGCTGGAAGACCCGTGCTTGGATTTTCGTCCGAGAAAGGGATCGGACGGACTGCCCTCTGGCGCAAACTCAGGCGCATCGCCGGTGTGGGAGAAATGCCTGAAGCTTCCCCTCAGGGAACGCTACCGCGCTGATCCGCACCGACGAGGACCCGCGTGCAGCCATCCGCAAGAACTACGAACGAACTGCGATCCTTGCTGAAGCGAAAAGCCGGACCTTTCTCCGACAGGTAATACTCAATCCGAGCCTCACCATGGGTCGAGATCTTGCGCTTCATGGCCGTCTTCCACACTTTCTTCAAGGTGCAGTTCTTCGGAAGCGCCAGCTCTTCGGGATCGTCCTTCGGGCAAGGGCGACTGGGTTGATCGTCGTCTGCAAAAAGACCTTCCTTCTTCACGAAAACCGACTGCTGACCACAGAATCGACGGGTGGGCAGGGTGCCTCCCTCCCTCTCTGGCTGAGGTCCGATGCCGGATCCGCTCCGAAAGGAGTAACGAACAAACGTCGCCTCGTCCGCAAAGTCCATCGTTCCATCCGGGCGCACCCCGCCGGCAACGAAGCCTTGAAACTTGCTCCGCACCGTGAGTTCACGTGCGCGGGAAAGCGCGCCGAAGGGGCGAAACTCGTCAGGGAAACCGGGCAACCTTTCAGCCGTCGGCGGAGAAGGTTCCGGAGCGCGTTTCGGCGTGGAGTGATGCATCCCCCAAAGGGAGAGCGCCATGCAACCAGCAAAGGCAAGCGTCAAGACGGAAAGCCCCTTGAACATATCCTTGCCGCGTCCAGGCAGAGGGGGCACAGCCGGCTCTGGGACGAAAGCCGGCGCCACGAAGTCGCCCGGAGAGTTCTCAGGAAACGGTGCGTCCGGAGAGTTCTCAGGAAACGGTTCTGAGATCTCAGCTCCTCCTGCGATCACCTCCGCGGCTTCCGAGTCCGAGGCGGCATCCTCGTCGGGCGGTTCTGGGTGGGGCGAAGCGGGAGGCGGTGTCTCCATGCGGCGCCGGTCCTAGACCAATCAGCTCGGGGGCGCAAAGAAGGTGCTTTTCGCTGTTTTTGAGCGGTTGCGAGTCCAATGCCCAGCCGCTATATGCGCTCCCCCAAGGACGCATAGCTCAGTTGGTAGAGCACTGCCTTCACACGGCAGGGGCCACAGGTTCAAGTCCTGTTGCGTCCACTGATTCTTTAAGGAGGGGCGACTCGCCCCTCCTCGCGTTCTGAAGTGAATTCAGAACGCTCACCTC
>CAYMQT010000296.1:1614-3538 GCA_964392575.1 uncultured Polyangiaceae bacterium | reverse complement strand
CACCGCTCTATGACCCGCTCACACGCGGCTGCCGCGACGGCCTGCACCCTGATCGCGCCAACGAAAATCAGGGCGCCGAATCGACCCTATCGTTTTTGCTCGCCCTCGTGGAAATGAGGCAGCTCACCACAGAAATCCGCCTTCATGCGGCAACCTCGAAGACGGAAAGCATGGCGCCGCCCCTGGACGTCACCCCTTGATGGCCGCCGACGAAAGTCTCGTGGGCGCTCTTCGGATCGGGATGTTGGCGCCTCTTTCGTGGAGGGTTCCGCCTCGAAGCTATGGGCCTTGGGAACAGTTCGTTTCACTCTTGACCGAAGGCTTGGTCGAGCGAGGTGTTCAGGTCACGCTTTTCGCAACCCAAGACTCAATCACGACGGCCACCCTCTCGGGAGTCGTACCCAGCGGCTACTCCGAAGATCCAACCCTCGATGTGAAAGTCTCCGAGGGTCTGCACCTCGCCGCCTTCTTCGAACGAGCGCACGAATTCGACATCATTCACAACAGTTATGACTTCCTGCCGCTCTGTTTCTCTCGACTGGTGAAGACGCCCATGGTGACCACGATCCACGGATTTTCGTCCGAAAGGATTCTCCCCGTCTACCAGAAGTACAATGCAAACGGTCATTACGTGGCCATCAGCGATGCTGATCGACACCCCTCGCTGAAGTACGCAGCAACGATCCACCACGGCATCGATCTGTCCGAGTTCCCTTTGGCGACGGGACCTCGGGACTACCTTTTGTTTTTCGGCAGGATTCATCCGGACAAGGGCACCCATGAGGCAATCATGTCCGCCCAAAGAGCAAACATGCCTCTCGTCCTCGCGGGCATCATTCAGGACCAGAATTACTTCGATGAAGTGATCGCACCTCACATCGACGGAGACCGGGTGCGCTTTCTCGGTCCCGTCAAAAGGGAGCAGAAGGCGAAGGTCTTGGGAGGCGCGCGTGCCCTGCTCCATCTCATCAACTTCGACGAACCGTTCGGGTTCTCAGTAGTAGAAGCGATGGCATGCGGAACTCCTGTTCTTGCAACGAACCGAGGTTCGATGCGCGAGCTGATCATCGACGGAGAAAACGGTGCGTTCGTGAGCCCAGGAGAGGATGTCGCGATTCACCGCGATCGATTCGATCCGAAGGTCGTCCGGGCGTCGGTCGAGCAGCGCTTCACCCGAGATCGAATGGTGGATCAGTATCTGGCACTGTACGGAAGGATCATGAACTCAAAACGAGTCGAGCCCCATCCCTCATGACCCGAGCCCTGACAGCATGAGGCCCTCCGAGCGCTTTCGTTTAGGTGTGAACTACTGGCCCGCATGCTCCGCCATGGGGTTTTGGAGAAACTTTCACGACCACGAACTCGAGCGGGACTTTTCGCAAATCAAGGGCGTGGGCCTCGATTCTGTGCGCCTTTTTCTTACCTGGGAAGACTTTCAGCCGAGCCCGGACGTGATCGACTCAAGCAGGATCGAGCTTTTGATCAGGACATTGGACCTCGCGAAGGCCGCCGGCCTGATGATCATGCCCACGTTGTTTACCGGTCACATGAGCGGAGCCAACTGGTTTCCTGGTTGGGCCGTGCGAGCGCAGACTTCACCTCAGCGCTTCCCGGTCGTGTGCGGGGGACGGATCGTTCCTGCCGAACCCATCAACTGGTACACAGATCCTGCGCTCCTCACTGCACAGGTCAGATTGGCTGCAGAATGCGCTCACGCAGTCGCCGGACATCCAGCGCTCTTTGCTTGGGATCTGGGAAACGAGAACTCAAACTGCGTAGTCCCCGATGACAAGGAAAGCGCGCGCTCGTGGCTTTTTTCTATCAGCGACGCCATTCGCCAGAAAGACCCACACGTGCCCATCACGGTGGGCATCCACATGGAAGATCTCTCGGAGGATCGACAGCTGGGACCGAAGGAAGCCGC
>CAYMQT010000296.1:0-1604 GCA_964392575.1 uncultured Polyangiaceae bacterium | reverse complement strand
AGCTTGCGACTTTTTGACGATGCACGGCTATCCGGGATACGCCTCGTTTACTCGTGGCCCCACGGACGAAAGACTCCTCCCTTTCTTGGCTCAGTTGACCCGGTTTCTCGGTGGCGGAAAGGAAGTCCTCTTCTCGGAATTTGGTGTGCCCACCTTCCCAGATCCTGGCTCTCCGTACGACGATTCCTTCAGCCGCTCTGAGAACGGCCCTGAACTCGTCACCGAGACCGAAGCTGCCAGCTATCTCCGGCGGGGACTTGTCGCGCTCAATGAATGCGGAGCGAGCGGGGCCATGCTGTGGTGTCATTCGGACTACGCGCCTGCTCTTTTCGGCCTACCTCCGTTCGCTCAGGCTCCTCACGAACGGACCTTCGGCATGTTCCACGCGGATGGCGCCGCCAAGCCAGCGGTAGAGGAGGTCCTGTCCTTCTCTCACCGAAACCCAGAGATCGCCGCCACGCCGCGAGTCAGCGAACACGACTTCATCGATCTTACCTGTGAGGACTACTACGAAGCGCCCGCGCGACACTTGGCGCGTCTCTTTCATAAGTATTGCAGCGTCCTCAGCGATGAGGCTCCTTCGGATCAACCAGGCTAACCGACGAAGTCGGAGCAACCAGTCTAGTGAAGGGCGCCAGCGGGGCCTGTGAGTTCGCTCAGAAGGTCACGGAGATCGACGGTCGCGATGCCGGCGCCGCTGTCCGAAATGCCGAAAGGTATGATGAGGCGTCCTCCCGTGATCATGCTCCCGCACGAGTAAACGACATTCGGAACGTAGCCGTCGCGTTCGTCTTCCGTGGGTTCTAAAAGCGGCTGTTTGAGGCTGCCGATGACCTTCCTCGGATCAGCAAGATCTAGCAAAATAGCACCCAGCGCGTACTGGCGCATCGCGCCGACCCCGTGAGTAATGACGAGCCACCCCGCTTCCGTTTCCAGGGGCGAACCGCAGTTTCCGATGTGGGTGAGTTCCCAAGCTTGACGGGGTCGTTGAATGATCTCACTTTCATGCCAGAAGCGCACGTCTTCAGATGTCATGAAGAAATTGTTTTCGTTGTCCAAACGCGCCAAGGCCGCGTAACGGCCCCCTACCTTGCGCGGAAAGAGCGCGATGCCCTTGTTCCTCGCGCACGCTCCATTGAGCGTGGCGATGCGAAAATTCAAGAAATCTTTCGTTTCGATGAGTTGGGGCAGGATCTCGAATCCATCATATGCAGTATAGGTGGCAAAATAAGTGACGCTGCCGTCCTCGTTGATGAAGCGGACGAAGCGGGCATCTTCCATTCCATTGCTCTCCGTGGGACCAGAGGGGAAAAGGATCCTTTCGGAAATCAGCGACTCCTCGGAAAACGAACTCTCGTAGTTGGACGCGGCGAGCCAATGAAGAGTTCTTGTTGCACGGCTCACTTCAGCGTCAGGGTTCGCACGGTCGTTGGCCCTTTCAATCTCCAAGTTGAGCTCGACCATACTGAATTCGTCAGGCAATCGCTCGAGAACAGCCGCCGCAACGTCGCTGAATACTCGCAATTCTTTGAGTTTTTCTCGGAAGAGCTCTTTCAAGTAGAGGGGAGACCTATGCCTTGCGGTCGTGGGGTAGGGCCCTGGCT
>CAYMQT010000295.1:0-3544 GCA_964392575.1 uncultured Polyangiaceae bacterium | reverse complement strand
CGGGTTGGCGTATTCTGGTGAGGCCTCAGGCCGCGGCACAACGGCGAGGCGTTGGGTGGATTACCGAACGACAGACATCGCAGCGTTTCGATAGGTGAGGATTGACGTCCTCAGTCATCCGAGCGAGAAAAGATGTGATGAACCGCCAGTATCAGCCGGCCTTGGACGCCTACCTCCGCTCAGGAGGTACTTAATGGACAGCCCCATCAATCGCGCCAAGCAGCTGCTCAAGGAAGGAGCCGCTGACGAACTTCGTGCTGTTCTCGGTTCGTTCCCTGAACTCCTTCAAGCCCAGGATGAAGACGGTCAAACGCTCGTCAATTTCGCCTGCCGTGTCGTCACCGGAGATATTTCGCGACCACCCGTTCGTGGAACGCCAGCTCAAGACGCCGCGCTCGACGTGCTGCTCGACGCCGGGTGTGACCTAGCCGCAGGCGATCAAAAAGGCTTTGCGCCACTGCACGTGGCGGCCATGGCGAGCCATAGCGACCTAGCTCGCAGGCTCCTCGCCGCGGGCGCTCCGCGCACGGGCCGGGTCTACGGCACAGAGGGCGGGACCCCACTTTCTCTTGCGCTATTCTACGGCGAGCGCGACGTTTCTACGTTGCTCGCCGATCCGCCTGAGCCTGATAACCTTCGTACTGCAGCCGCCTTAGGGCGCGAGCTGGCTCGATTCTTCGAGGGTGACGTGCCTACTGCTCAGGCAAGCGTGGGGACGGACTTCACCCTCGGGTGGTGCGGGAGGCCCTTCACCCCGCGCACAAACTCTCGCCAACAGCTGTTGGACGAAGCCCTCTGTTGGTCCGCGAGGAACGAGCAAGTCGGATCAATGATGGCTCTCTGCAGTCGCGGTGCAGACGTCAACGCCAATCCCTTCCGCGGGACGCCGCTCACTTATGCGGCCGCGCACAATCAAACGAAAAGCATCTGCTGGCTTCTCGACCACGGCGCCGATCCAAACCTAAAGCATGATTTTGGCGGGGAGGGGCACGGTCACGACGCCGTCGCGCTGCACATCGCAGCTCAGTTTGGCGCCCTGGACGCCATTCGGGCACTGGTTGAGGGCGGTGCCGATCTCAACGCGCGTGACGCGAACTTTGACGCAACGCCGCTTCAGTGGGCTGAGCACGTCGGAGCAGGTGAATCAGTCAAGCTGCTCAAGACGCTGGGCGCTGAATGAATCGGCGGTCGTCGCTTTTGCAACGATTGGTTCTGAAGATCGCATAATCCAGAGCCCCGACGCTACAATCTACCACCCAACAAGAAATTGCTGCTGGCAGCGACTGTCTAGGCTTTAGCTTCGACGTCGAGCTTGTGGTGCGGCCGCCACTGGGCTTTCTCCCTTTTGTCGTGGCGGCCGGTTGGCGTATCCTGCGAAGGCCCTGCGCTGCAGCAGAATTTCAGGGCGTTGGGCAGAACAAGCCGGCTGTATCCGCCAACCAGTTGAGCGTAGGCTCGACCGAAGTCATGAACGTAACCTTCAAGAAAATCACACTCTCGGACTGGAGGCAATTTGCCGAGGTAAATGTGCCGCTCACGGAGCAGGTAACAGTGTTGACGGGTCCCAACGGTTGCGGAAAGACGACCATCCTGAACACCCTCAGTCGCCACTTTGGTTGGAACATCAACCTCGTATCGACGCCGTACCTGAGCGAAAAACAGCGGGAGCGCGTCTATAGCGAATTCGGCCGGGACTGGGTCGATCAGGACCGGCCTACTCAGGGAAAGACGGTAGGCGAAATCGTCTATTCTACTGATGCTTCCTGCACCTTGCTCGTCCCCCAAAAAGCCTCGACGAACCCTCAGTACGCGCTCCAGTATGATCGACAGCTGCCCGTGCACGGTCTCAACATCCCGTCTCATCGCCCCGCGGCGAACTATCAGAGAATCAACGAGATACCCACGGATCCGAAGGCTGCTCAGCAGCACTACCAGGAGTTTCAACAACTCCTACTGCAGTCCTTTGTGTCCGACAACGTGCGAAACCCGGGGCTCGTCCTCAAGAAATCGTTGATTGCCCTCGCGGTCTTCGGTCCCGGCAATGACACCGTCATGTCTAACCCAGAGTACGTCCGAATCCTTGAAGAATTTCAGAAAGTGTTGAAGCAGATTCTGCCTCAAAGCCTGGGATTTCAGCGTCTGGAGATTCGCGTGCCCGACGTTGTGCTTATTACGAATACGGGAGACTTCGCTCTCGACGCCATGTCTGGCGGACTCAACTCATTGTTCTCCATGGCGTGGCAAATTCTGCTGTTCGGAACGCATCAAGATGGCCCCTGCACGGTCGTAATCGACGAGCCAGAAAATCACCTTCATCCCAGCATGCAGAGAACCCTCCTTCCCAATCTTGCCGAGGCATTCCCCCGGCACAAATTCATTGTTTCAACGCACAGTCCCTTCATTGTTACGTCCAACCCTGCAGCAACGGTCGTCGCGTTGACATTCGACGAAGATCGAAAGATTCGCTCGAACATACTCTCTCAAGCGGATCTTTCCGCCTCCCCCGGCAAGGTACTTCGGGAGGTCCTGGATGTTCCAACAACCGTACCCATCTGGGTTGAAAATACGATCAGAGAAGTTCTCGAAAAACACAGCGCACTCGCTGACCTTGAACAGCGGGTGACCAACATCATGACGGATCTAAAGAAGCAAGGGATCGTTGACGGGATCGGCGATTTCGATATTCCGGATGAGTTAAAATGAGGCGAATCACCAAAGGGCAGATTCCCGAAGTTCTCCGAGCGAACGAGGCAAAGTGGCTCGCCGAATACAAGGCTGAACCGTCGAACTCGACGAGGCGCACTCGCTACCGAGATAAAGACATCAAGACAGCCCTCCTTACAGAAACGTCGTATAAATGCGTCTACTGCGAGAGCAAGCTCGGACACAACACTCCTGGCGATGTCGAGCACAAGATCCCATCGTCTAAGGTAGTCGACAGGCATTTCGACTGGGAAAATCTAACAATTGCGTGCAATGAGTGTAATCGTCGCAAGAGCGATTTCCACGACGATGACTTCCCATTTGTGGACCCATATGTAGACAACGTTGAGAGCATGTTCATTCATTGTGGTCCGGTTGTCCGCTGGCGATCGGGAAACGCTCGCGCTGAATTCGCCGTGAAACGGCTGGAGTTATTGGATCCGAAGCGGACACCTTTGATGTGCCGCAAGGTCGAAAAAATAGGTGAAGTCCTAACGCTGATGGAGCGGGTGAAAGATGCGAAGAACGCAACCATGAAGGCGTTACTCACGAAGCAACTCCAAGAAATGGCCGATGCCAGCGCGGAGTACTCAGCAATGGTAAAAACCATCCTAGAGCAGAATCACGCGAACGACGGCTAGAAGTCTGCCCAACAAGCCGCTGCTACATGACGGCGGTCGTGAAGGCTTCCGCTTTGACGCCAGGTCGTGGTTCGGCCGCCACTGGGCTTTCTCCCTTTTGTCGTGGCGGCCGGGTGGCGTATTCTGGAAGGCATAGCGCCGCAGTAGAGCGGCAAGGCGTTGATATAACACGACCCTGTCAAGTTCTGATCGGCGTGGGT
>CAYMQT010000294.1:0-3578 GCA_964392575.1 uncultured Polyangiaceae bacterium | reverse complement strand
GCGCGTGGCTCTTCCCCAGCGTGGACGCCAGAGTGTTGGGCGAGCTGCCGCGGGTAGCCAGGTGGGCGACGAATGGCGGCTTCGAACAGGCAGCGGTGACTACGTTTCTGCAAATCGCCGATAGCTTTCTGGTCGCCGCCGGAGCGGCGCAAGGCCACACCGTCGTGACCCACGAAGTGCCGGCAAACTCCCAGAGGAAGATCAAAATCCCGAACGCCTGCGTGGCACTCGGCGTTTCCTTCTGCACGCCGTACCAAATGCTTCGTCGCGAGCGCGCAAAGTTCGTGCTTGGAGTGTGACGGGTACTCCTCGGTACGCTCCAGCTGTCGAAGCCGCCGTCACAGGCAGGTGCCAGCGTCGTCGTTGTCCTCGATTTGTGTCGTGAGGGCGATGTTCTCCAGGCCGATGGCGTCGCGGAGGGCCTCGGCTTCGCAGGTGGCGAGGGCCGGGTTGGTCGTGATGACGAGATCGCCGCCCACGCTGGTCACCGAGGACCAGGCGGAGAGGTCGTTCAGGTTGGTGTTGTCATTGATGACGAGGTCGCCGCCCACGGTGCTCAGCGCGCCGAACGTGCCGAGGGTCGTCATGGCGTGGCAACGGTCGAAGCGCAGCTCCCCGCTGACGGTCTCGAGCGACGCGAAGGCGTCGAGCTCGGTCATCTCGAACAAGCTGTCCAGGAGCAGATCACCGGTCGATTCCAGCGCGTTGAACCCTGAAATCGCCTCGATGTAGATGGTATCGAACCTGAGCCTGCCGCCCACGGTCACGAGGGCGTTGAAGCCGCTCAATTGGGTCGTGGAGAGGCTGCCGATGTCGAGGGACTCGTCCACGGTGACCAAGGCGGGGAACGCATCGACGAGTTCCTTGCCGTCGATCCTGGCGCGACCATGGACGGCCTCGAGCTGGTCGAAGCCGCTGGCGTCGACCAGCTCGTAGCTACCGAGCAGGAGGCAATCGAGAATCACGTGAGGACCTGCCGCACAGGTCTCCTTCAGGTTCGAGAAGCCGGTCACGTCGGTGACCGTCACGGCCGAGAGCCAGAGTGCGCCGCCGAGTGTCGTGAGCGCGTCGAAGCCATCCAGGTGCAACAGGTTGTGATTGTTGCTGAGCACGATGTCGCCGGAAATCTCGGTGACCTGAGCGAAGGCCCCACCGAGCGCGACGAGCGACACGTTGTCGTCGATGCGCACGTCGGCGACGCTCGCGACTGCACTGAGCGCAGACAGACTGGTGACGTACGTCTCGGACAGTTCGAACGCTCCGCCGATCGTCTGGAGACTCGCGAGCGCGGAGATGTCGATGAGGCCGTCACCGAGGACCAAATCCCCTCCGACGGTCTGCAAATTCTCGAGCCCCGCGAGGCTGGTGAAGGTGTCGGTTCCGTAGAGACCAACGCGCCCCGTCACCTCGGTGAGCCCCTCGAGGCCGGTCAGATCGGCGAATGCGCCACTCAAGCTGAGGCCACCCACCTGGGCGAGGGCGGACAAGGCCGAAAGCGAGGTGACGACGCCGTCTTGCACCGTCAGCGTGCCCCCGACCTGGGTCAGAGCTTCGAGCCCCGCGAGGCTCGGGAGTTCTGCGTTGCTCCCGACGTACAGGTTCCCACCCACGTTCGTGAGTCCTGAGAGACCGCCGAGAGCCAGGAGCTCCGCGTTGTCGGTGATCACGACGTTGCCACCCACGCTCCGTAGTGCGGCAAGCGGCCCCAGGTCCGCGACCGTCGACATGACGATTTCCAGGTCACCCAGGATGGAGGTGCAGCCAGACGCCCGCAGTAGATCGGACTCGTCCTGAACCGTGAGGTCCCGACTGACCAGCTCGCCCGCGGGGCAGGCGAGGTTGATGGAGCAATCGGCGGAGCAGTGCTCGTCGTCGAGCACGTTGCCGTCGTCGCAGGTTTCCCCGGGGTCGAGCACGGCATCTCCGCAGACAGCGACCTTGGGGGGCGTCGTGTCGTCGCCGGGGTCGGTTTCGCCCCCTCCGCAGGCGGTGACGGTCAGTAGTGCCAAAGGCACGAGCCTACTCAGCTTGCTCGAGTTCATGTTTCATCCCTTCCCTCCAACGATAGGCTGCATACTGCATCCAATGAAAGAGTCTTCCCTGTCGATTGGGCGCTCGGGCAGTGCAGCTGATGCGATGACGAGCGTCGTCCGAACCACCGGCCGGGAGGTCGGCTTCCTGTGCTCCTCCCACCGCCGAGTGGCGACACGCGTCGCCGCAGCGCGCTTCGGTGCCCGGGGCACCTTGGCCATGGTGCTCTTGGGCGTCGCCCCGGTGAGCTGCTTTGGGGATGACGGGGGGCCGACAGAGTCGATCGTCTACACACACCTCTACGACGCAGACGCGGGCGATTTTTCCGTGAGTGGAGGGGCCGGTACCTACGAGCCGGGCAGCCTTCTTGTCTACGTGTCTGCCGGTGGCACCGAGCCGGTCGAGATGGTGAGCATCAGGACCCTGGAGGTGACGATCCACGGTGAGTCGGGGACGGTGACTGTCGAGTGCGGCGAGACGGTCGATGTAGAGGTGCTTGCGGTCGAAGACGACGAGATGCAGCTCGCGCCCTTCGAGTGCCCCGGTATCTGGGATGAAGATGGCCAGGCGACCACGGAGGCAGACCAGGTGCCGAGCACCTTCTCGGCCAGCGGTTGGGTGCTTGGCGTGAACCGGAGGAAACTCAGGGGGACGCTGGCGTTCGACACGCCCAAGGCGGAAGAGCTGGAGATCGTGTTCGACGCAACCCTCGAGACGGGCGGGTGAACTGCGGATGGTGCGGGCCTACCCCGCGCCGAGTGCTTGCACGTCGGCGAGGTCTTGCGGCCTGCCAGCGGCGCGCTTGTTCTTGATCAACGGCGGATCGCAGCCCTCCGGGAGCTGCGCCATTCGGGAGAGCAACGTCGCCTCAGCGAGGATCCGCGGCCGAATGCGGGGCGAGAGCGCATTCTCCGTCACTACGTCGACCGAGCTGCCGAGCAGGTCTTCCAGATCCTGCTTGATGGCAACCAAGTCGAGCAGCGTTCGGCCGTCCTCGAGCGTGACGAGCAGGTCGATGTCCGAGCTGGGACTGGCACGCGGGGTTCCTGCGGGTGCGCTCGTGGACGATCTCGGCGAGAAAATCCTTGGCCATGGGCAAATGCTGTCATCTGACAGCCATAGCGTCAAAGCTATGGCTCCCGCGCTCCGCTCGTGGCCTGCACGCGGACCCCCGACGAGCTTTCAGGAGGCGGTGCCGGTCAAACGAGTCAACCCGCGTCAGAGCGAGGGCGCTCGCGACCTGCTCGCGCCGCCACGCGTCTGGAAAGACAGTGACGAGCCGGACATCTTGCGCAGTAGCGTCGGCTTCCACGGGCTTTCACTTTCTGAGTGCGACCACATCCGCATGGACGCCGACCGACACATCACCCGCGATGGCGCTCGTTGCGCGCTGCTGTCGTGACCGCACTCGACCGGCCGGCCGAACTTCACGAACCTGACCAAATGACTCTTGCAATGTGAAAGCGCTCACAATTATGGTCCACACGCGCCCACATGGTGGGGGAAACTGGGGAGACGTCGGCGTGCCCTTCGGGGTTACGCCAACG
>CAYMQT010000293.1:2424-3727 GCA_964392575.1 uncultured Polyangiaceae bacterium | reverse complement strand
CTCTTGCTCACATTCTTTTACCGTCAGATGCCCGAACTCATCGAGCGCGGGTACCTCTACATCGCTCAACCCCCGCTTTTTAGCGTCAAAAAGGGGAAGAAGATGCTGTACATGAAGGATCAGTCGGCGCTCAACACCTACCTGATCGAGAGCGCCGTTTCGGGGATCAGCGTTCAGAGTCAGAAAGGGCCTGTGATTTCCGGGACTCCCTTGTTGCGCTTGGCCGGGCGTCTGCGCAGCGTGTCTGAACATTTGCGAAGGCTCGACCGGCGTTGCGACAGCCGGATCGTGGCCAGCGCTATCCGAGAGGCCGCTGTCCGAGAGGAGACGTTTGCCACCCGAGCGTCCGTAGAGCAGGCGCGAGACGCCTTAGAAGCAGCGCTGCTCGCTCGTCACCCGGATCTCATGCCTTTGACCGTGACCGTGACCGAGGAGCGCGAGGTGGGCCTGTGCATCGACGTCAAGTTTCGTCCGGGAGCTTCGAGCAAACCTGGCCGTCTCACGGCCGAGATTGCGGCTACCGGCGAATACCATGAGCTCGTGAGCATCGAAGAGGATGTGGCGTCGATCGGACCTGCTCCCTTTACCATCACCCCGGAAAAGGGAGAGACCGCGGAGGTGGATTCGCCGGAAGCTCTAGATCTGTTCCTTTCAGAACGAGGTCGCAAAGGGATCTACATTCAGCGTTATAAGGGTTTGGGGGAAATGAACGCGACTCAGCTATGGGAGACGACGATGAACCCGGATGGTCGGACCTTGCTCAAGGTTCAGGTCAACGATCCCGTTCGCGCTGAAGAGCTGTTCAGCGTGTTGATGGGCGATCAAGTGGAGCCTCGCCGCAGGTTCATCGAAGACAACGCTCTGAACGCCCAGAACCTCGACATCTAAGAGGGTGTTGCACAGGCTGCTGCGCAAAACGATGCGTCGGTCGTCCGTCTGGACTTGCGCGGGCGGTAGGGTATTTTGAGCTGAACGCGAGCGTGATGGATGAACTGAAGAACTGGCCGACGGCCTTATTTGCTCTGGCACTCGTTTTCGGTGGTATTTACTTTTGGCCCTCAAAAAGCGCCGGGGTGAGCTACGCGGACACCTCTCTGAAGGCCCTCCCGGAGACCTACCCGGAGGAAGACGTCGAGAGGAAACCCGTTAGGAGTCAGGATGCATCTGGGGATGGGGATGACACGGCCCAGAAACCTCGGGGCTTACGCCCACCAGGAGAACTGCCGGAGGCAGAAACGCGATTCATTGAGCACATGATCGCAGTTCCCCGGGAGCCTGCGCCTGTGGTGACCCATACCCAGGA
>CAYMQT010000293.1:0-2414 GCA_964392575.1 uncultured Polyangiaceae bacterium | reverse complement strand
TGAAAGCGGCTCTTAGGAATGTGCGCATCGAGATGTACGAAGCGGATTGGTGCGGGGTGTGTAGGCAGGCACGGGAGTACTTCGCGCACAATCAGCTCAGCTATGTGTCTTACGACGTCGATCAGAATGTGGCGCTCAAGGAGAAGGCACGACGACTCTCGGGCGGAAACGGAGTGCCGGTGATTGTGATCGATGGAAAAGTCACCTCGGGGTTTTCCGAGGGGAGCGTTCAGGGGCTCTTGCTTGCGGCGGTGCAGACGCGAATGAGCGGGAAATAACGGTTTTTAAGGCAGCGCAGCCCGGCCCTCGGGGTCCTAACCGTGGAGGGCCGCCTTGCGAACCAAGATCCGGGACTTAAGTTGAAGAGGTCCCATGGATCTCCAGAGATACACCCAGAAAAGTCAGGAAGCTCTCGCTTCTGCGGTCAAGCGCGCGACGGAAGCGGGACATCCCGAGGTTCTTCCGGAGCATCTGCTTCTCTCCGCCACGGAACAAACGGACGGAATCGTGCCCGCGCTTTTGGATCTTGCGGGTGTCGATGTCGCAGAGCTGTCGAAAAAACTGAATCTTGAGCTCGGATCTTTGCCCCGGGTGAGCGGAGGCGCTGAGCCGCGTCTGGGTCGTCGGATGCCGCCTTTTCTTGCGCTGGCCGAAAAGGAAGCAAAAGACCTCGGCGACGAATATGTGTCCACGGAGCACTTCCTTTTGGCCGCGTGCCGCGACAAGGAGAAACTGGCCGCTTTCCTTGCGCCCCTCGGCTGCGCCCATGAGCGGATCCAGGCGGCCCTTCAAAAGGCCAGAGGAGCACAGAAAGTGACTGATCAAAATCCAGAGCAGAAATTTCAAGTCCTGCAAAAGTACACGCGCGATCTCACGCAAGCGGCGCGAAACGGGAAAATCGATCCGGTCATCGGGCGAGACGAAGAGATCCGTCGCGTCATGCAAGTGCTCTCCCGACGAACCAAGAACAACCCCGTTCTGATCGGTGAACCTGGTGTCGGCAAAACCGCCATCGCTGAAGGCCTAGCCCACCGCATCTCAAGCGGCGACGTTCCGCTCGGTCTCCGGGACAAGCGTCTGCTCGCCCTAGATTTGGCCAGCATGGTGGCCGGCGCCAAGTTTCGCGGCGAGTTTGAAGAACGCCTCAAAGCAGTGCTGAAGGAGGTGGAAGCGGCCGCGGGAGAGATCATTCTCTTCATCGATGAGCTACACACGCTGGTAGGTGCGGGCGCGGCAGAAGGCGCCATGGACGCGGCGAACATGCTCAAGCCCGCTCTTTCGCGGGGAGAAGTGCGCGCCATCGGCGCGACCACCTTGGATGAGTATCGCAAGCACATCGAAAAGGACGCGGCTCTCGAACGCCGTTTTCAACCGGTCATGGTGGATCAACCGACGGAAGCCGACGCCATAGCTATTTTGCGTGGTCTAAAGGAGCGCTACGAGGTGCACCACGGGATCCGGATTCAGGATGCGGCTCTGGTTGCGGCGGTGACCCTGAGCACCCGCTACATCACGGAGCGCTTTCTGCCAGACAAGGCGATTGATTTGGTCGACGAAGCGGCCAGTAAAATCAAGCTAGAGATCGATTCCATGCCGTTTGAGATCGATCAAGTGGAGCGGAAGATCATTCAGCTTCAGATTGAGCAACAAGCCCTCAAGAGAGAGAAGGGACGGGCCCACAAAGAGCGCCTTCAGGCGCTTTCGGAGGAGCTTTCCGTGCTGACGAACGAGCGTGACACGAAGAAAGCAAAGTGGATGAAGGAGCGGGAGGTGATCGGAGAGATCCAAGAACAAAAGCGCATCATCGAAGAACTTCGCACCGCTCAGGAGCAAGCGGCTCGGGTCGGCGATCTGGGGCGTGCCGCAGAAATTCAGTACGGAAGCATTCCCGCGGCTGAAGTAAAACTGGAGGAAGCGCGAGAGGCGCTGAACAAGATCCAGGAGGGAGCGTCCTTCCTCAAGGAAGAAGTGACGGACGAGGACATCGCTCAGATCGTCAGCAAATGGTCAGGGGTGCCCGTGTCGAAGATGTTGGCGAGCGAGACGGAAAAGCTCCTGGCCATGGAGGGCAACTTGGCCCGCCGTGTGATCGGTCAAGAAGAGGCGCTTTCCGCTGTTGCGCACGCCGTTCGGCGCAGTCGCGCCGGCCTTGGAGATGAAGGCCGGCCGATGGGATCGTTTCTCTTTCTTGGACCCACGGGTGTCGGCAAGACGGAAACGGCGCGGGCTTTGGCGGAGTTCTTGTTTGACGACGAGCGAGCGATGATCCGCATCGACATGAGCGAATACATGGAGAAACACGCAGTTTCTCGCTTGATCGGCGCCCCTCCCGGATATGTTGGCTACGAAGAGGGAGGGCAGCTGACGGAGCCTGTCCGGCGCCGTCCCTTTTCTGTCGTGCTCTTCGACGAGGT
>CAYMQT010000292.1:635-3743 GCA_964392575.1 uncultured Polyangiaceae bacterium | reverse complement strand
CGATAGCCGCCCAGAAAAGGTCGACATCCGGGTGGTCGCCGCCACCAATCGAAAACAGGAGGACATGATCCAGGAAGGGGGATTCCGAGAAGATCTCTACTATCGTCTCAATGTGGTCAATCTCTGGCTTCCCCCTTTGAGAGATCGGGGCGACGATGTGTTCATCATCGCCAAAGCGCTCCTCAGCAAGTACGCCGATGAACTCAACAGCCCTGTGAAGGGGTACTCGCCGGCCGCGATGGCGGCGATCCGTAAGTACACCTGGCCAGGCAACATCCGGCAGCTGGAAAATCGTGTGAAGAAGGCCTTGGTCCTTTGCGACAAAAACCTACTTACTCCGGAAGACTTGGATCTCGGGGAGGACGCGGAGGTGCCTTTGATGCCGCTCGAGCGGGCCAAGGAAGAGTTTCAAAGAAGCTATGTCCTCTCGGCTCTTGAGCGCAACAACGGCAATCGGACTCAGACGGCCCGGGATCTGGGGGTCGATCCAAGGACGATCTTCCGTTACCTGGAACGCGGCAAAGACGGTTGATCCCGGAGCTGTGCTGATCCCGGCTGCTGTGCTGAATTCCGGTGCGGTGGCCGTCGAGAGTGCTTTTTCCGACGGCGAGGGGGCAGATTCACAAGCACTTACGGAAAATTGGGCCAATTTGCGACAAACCGGTCATGGGGGGAGCATGACCGCGGTTGGGACCTATGAAAGTGCGTCCGAGGCACCAAGCCTCGCGCTCGACGCCGCGCCGGAAAGCGGCGAACTCTTCTTCACCGAGGCGCGGGACGCGGCTCCTGCCCCTTCTGTTCCTGCCCCTCTGGACTCCTTCGCTCCAGGCGACGGGCTTTTGGGGACGGAGTTTGACCACCCCTCGGTGGTTCTCGTCGACGCAGACGGTCTTACGGCCATGGGCGCAGCGGCCCGGGCCTCTGGATTTCTTTGGATCGCTCTCGAACGTCCCGGACCTCAGTATCGGGGTAGGCTGGGGCTCTACCTTGAGGAATCCATCGAACAGCAGCTCGAGGAGCGAGGCGCTCTTCCGCCTGGGATTCATGCGAGCACTGGCCTCGACGCGTCCCTGAGTGATCAGCTCTACCGAGCCAGGCTGGTGGAGATGCACGGCATCGCGCTGGGTATCCCGTCTCTGGAGGGCATTACGAATTTGGGTCGCGCTCTCGACGCCGAGGACAGTGCCGTCCTCAGATGGTGGATGGCGGCGGCTGCCGATCGCCCGGTACGCCTTGTGATCAGCAACGAGAACACCAAGTTGCGCGTATATCCGTCACCCGTTCTGTTCGAGGCCCTCTTTGAGGTAGCGCCTTCGCCCGTCACTCCGATGCCTCCCTCCCCGGCCATGGCGGAGAGCGCTCAGACCATGGAGTTGAGCGATCCTCCCCCGGCGGTTTCAGAGAATACGAGCGTACTCGGAACGGAAGTCGCCCTCCGAGAGCAGCCTGCTCTGGCCGACGTTGGTTCCGACGACTTGAGCGAGGAAAGGGACTGGGGCGACGTCGAGCTGCCCGATCTCGACCGCGCCCTCGGACTTGTCCCTGAAAAGTCAGTCCCTCGACCGACTGTTCCCTCGAAGCGAGGCGGAAAGGTCGCTTCTCAGGCGGAGAGCGCTCAACTTCCGCTCGACTACGAAAGCGCAAGAGCGCCGTCGGTGGCTGAGCAGTCGCTTGTCGAGCGAAAGCTTGCGGAGCAGGAGCTTGCGGAACCAGAGCCAGATTCGGAGCCTTGTGCGCACGAGTCCTGTGAGGACGAAGAATTCCCTCTCCATGAAGGCTACGGACCCGAGGTGCATGACGCCGAAACCGTGATCCCTGGCTCTGCGGTCGAGGCGCGGTCGGTGTTGCGAGCAGGGATCAGCGTCAAAGTCGGAGAGCCGCTCGATGACCTAGACGCTGATGAATTCTTGCGCGCCCTCGAGGAAGACTCGTCCCGTGCGCCTACGGTCGATCCAGACAGCGACGCCGATCAAGACAAAGACAGTGATGCTGACTTGATCCAGGCTGAGGTCGAGGCGGCGGCTGAATCCGAGGAGGAGACCGAATCCGAATCCGAGGTCAAATCCGAGGAGCCGAGCCCCCTTCCGACCAAGAAAATCGCGCGGAGTCCCTTCATTCGCTTGGCAGTGAACGAGGAAGAACATGCGGTGAACGGTGAAGAAGCAGCCGCGAACGAGGAAGAAGCAGCCGAATCGCCGTCCCACCCCCGAACGTCGGTCGAGGAAGAACAGGGCGCTGTTTCGGCGCCGGACATGAGCGATCCCTTCAACCAGCTCGCCTCGCGCGAGTGGAAACAGTGGGTCAAGAATCTTCGGGCGGCTTCTGGTCCCAAACCCCTCTCCGTCATCGAACGGATGTTCGTCACGGATTACACGCGACTCCGTGAGGCGGTGCGTCGAGGCGTGGCGGACGAAAAGGCAACGCCCATTCTCAATGAGTGGCAGGCTTCTTTCGAGAAGAGCTATTCTGAAGCCTTTGACGCCCTCAGGATGCGCGGAAAGCGTCCTTCGATGGTGCTTGATCTACCGGATTTGGCTCAGCGCTTGTCTCGGCTTCAGGGCGCCAAACACACGCAGTTGCTCCTGATTGATGGCCTGCGCTTCGATTTGGGGCTGATGGTTCAAGATCGGATGCGCAAGACTGCGGACGCTTCTCTGACGGAGCGCCTGCTCTTGTGGTCGGCTTTGCCGTCCAACACCACGTATCAGCTGGAGCTTTTAGGCAAGGGCGCCGACGGACTCAAAGAGCGCGGTCCCGTAGAGGAGGACGCCCCTGCGCTGGTCGCGCGCGGTCGCGCTGCCCGGATCCCCCGACGGGTACGGACGGGAAGCTTGGAACTTCTCAAGCTCGATGTCGTCGAGGATGAACTGCGTACTCCCGGACTGCCTGTGCTCGAGCGCATGGAGTCCATTGCCGACGAGACGGCGGCGGCCATCGTCGATCACATCAACAAACAGGCTCCTCGCACCATGGTGATTGTTTTTGGTGATCACGGATTTTATCTGGATCCCACAAAAGCGGGAACCACCGAAGAAGTGCGCCAGGGCGGCGCCTCGCCGGAAGAGATCTTGGTCCCCGCGTTCGCCTGGCTGACCGGCGCGGTGCATT
>CAYMQT010000292.1:0-535 GCA_964392575.1 uncultured Polyangiaceae bacterium | reverse complement strand
AGTTTTTAGGGCGCGGTGCATTAGTTTTTAGGGCGCGGTGCATTAGTTTTTAGGGCGCGGTGCATTAGTTTTTAGGGAGTGTGCAAGGGGGCTGTTTTGGAGAAGAGGGGCCAAAATGGGTGACGATAACGTCAGGCATTTGCCCTAGGCGGCGTCCGCCTTGACCTACCTTACCCTACGTAGTACCCAAGAGGGTCGCGAAGCGCTCACCTCGGGAGATTTCGACCTCAGGGGGTGGCGGGCCGGGGGTTGAGTTCTGGCTGACGCTTGCGCGGCTATTTTCTGCGAGAGCCCATATGAAAACCTTCAGCCCTTTCGTTTCTGGTCCGCGCCTGTGGGCGTTGTTTGTTGCGCTCATCTTGGCTCTTTCCGTTTCCTGCGATCCCGGCGACGACGACAAGGCCGGTGACGACGACAAGACCGGTGATGGGGACGATCTTGGAGGGGCGAACAGCGGCGACGGCGACGGCGACGGCGATAACGCTCCTGTTCCCGCCGAAGGGTCGCCTTGTGATGACGACTATGCGACGGCGTG
>CAYMQT010000291.1:0-3804 GCA_964392575.1 uncultured Polyangiaceae bacterium | reverse complement strand
CCCACGGGTTCGTTGAAGCCGTGGGCGCTCAAGAGTTCACAAAAGTCATCGAGCGCCAAGGCCAGGCGACCATCGAGGATTTCAAACGGAGTCGTTTTACGTTGTTCCGCCGGCAAGACGGAGTGGATCCAAACGCCGTGGAGTCGCCCCGAGAGGCGCACGGGGAGCCGGACGCCCGGAACGGGCGCGACCCTCGTGAAAGGGAGGCCTCTCTTTTCTAATTCCTTGAGAGTCTCTTCGTTGGTCAGGTTGGCGTAGTGATAGGCCCTGCTTTGCATGGCCTCGGATTCCGGGGGGATATCTAAGTACTTGTTCGAGGCGAGAGCGATTTTCTCTGAAGAAACTCCCAAAAGGAGGGCGAAGGTAGCTGCGGCAGCCAGCCGAGAGCCCCATTTTTTCCACAAAGGCTGGAGGAGAGAATTCTGCACAGCCCCCAACCTAGCTTCAAACCCGAAATCTCCAAGTTTTCGGCCGCAAATTCTAAAAAGTCTCAAGCGGCTTTCAGCCCCGGGCGAGGGCCCGCCGCTCACCGGAAAAGGGATAGGTGAGGGCGGCTTCGCTGAGGAGCCGATCCCTGAGTTCAGGCGGCCTGGATTTTCGTCGGCTCTGGCTTCGTCGGCTCTGGCTTCGTCGGCTCTGGCTTCGTCGGCTCTGGCTTCGTCAGTTCAAGGAGGAGATTCTGAGCCTCTTCGAGATTTTCCATGAGGTGTGCGCGCGCCTTCTCGCGACCCTGACCGATGTTCTTGCCGGAGATGGAAAGATGACTTCCCGATTTTTTCACCACTCCTCTGCTCTGTCCGAGATCGATCAACTCACCGAGGCGGTCCACCCCTTCGCCCCAGCGGATGTCGAATTCTGCTTCCTGGAACGGGGGTGAGAGCTTGTTCTTGACCACCTTCACGCGGGTGCGATTGCCGATGTTGGCATCTCCCGCCGTCACCTTTCCGATGCGCCGCACGTCCAGCCTCACGGAAGCGAAGAATCGCAAGGCATTCCCTCCAGTCGTCGTCTCAGGGTTTCCGAACAGCACGCCAATTTTCATGCGAAGCTGATTGATGAAGAGGACGCAGGTGTTCGTACGGCTGGCGTCTGCGGTCAGTTTACGCACACCGCGGCTCATGAGTCGCGCGTGGAGACCCACATGATGATCGCCCATTTCGCCGTCGATTTCCGCCTTGGGGACCAGCGCTGCCACGGAATCGACCACAATGAGGTCAATTTTCCCAGATTCGACGAGGGCACCGGCGATGTCGAGTCCCTGCTCCCCACAGTCAGGCTGCGCCACCAAGAGGCGAGCCAGATCTACCCCCAGGGCCTTTGCGTAACGGGCGTCGAAGGCGTGCTCCGCGTCGATGAAAGCGGCCGTGCCCCCGCCTGCCTGAACCTCAGCGATCGCGTGGAGCGCCAACGTCGTCTTTCCGCTGGATTCTGGACCGAAGATCTCGACGATGCGTCCGCGCGGGTATCCTCCCACGCCGAGAGCTCGATCGAGCGTCAATGAACCGGTGGTGATCACGGGGATGTCTGCCTGAGGGCCTTCGCCTAGACTCATCAAGGCGCCTTCGCCGAATCTCTTGTTGAGATCTGCGGCTAGCGAGGAGATGCCGAGATCGCCCGAAGGCTCTTCTGAATGCTGTTTACGGGTCATTTTTGGGTTCCTTTTTTTGATGTTGGAGGGGTGCAAATCTGTCTTTGAAACCTAATCTTTCGCTTCCGTTCAAAAGAGCGGACTCGAAAGATCGGGTAGACGGTATCCGAGGGCTTCGCCGATGTGCGAAGGGCCGAGATCCTGGTCAGAGGTAAGATCGGCGAGCGTGCGCGCGACACGCAGGACCCGCACGTAGCCTCGCGCGGACAATAAATTCTGCGCGATGGCGCGATCCAAGATCTCGCGCGCGCCGTCATCGAGACGCGCAACCCTTTCGAGCTCTTTGAGATCGAGTTGAGAGTTGAGGGAAGTGGAAGCGTGTCCGTCCACCTTCCGCTTGTGCTGCCGGGCGCGCGCAGCGGTGACGAGAGCGCGGCACTCGCTTGTGCTCATTTGGCCCTCTACGGGTTGTGGTCCCCTCCAGGTTCTGAGATCGACGGGAGGGACGAACACTTGCAGATCGATGCGATCGAGGAGCGGCCCCGAAATACGCGCCAGATAGCGAGCCCGTGCCGCTGGGCTGCACGTACAGTTCTTCTGCGGATTTCTGTAGTTTCCGCACGGACAGGGATTCATGGCGCCCACGAGAAGCGGGCGTGAAGGAAATCTTGCGCGGGATTGCGCGCGTACGATGCTGACGAAGTGCTCTTCGAGCGGCGCGCGTAGGCTCTCCAGGGTCGCCCGACGAAACTCTGGCATTTCGTCCAAAAACAGCACACCTGCGTGGGCCAAGCTGATTTCACCTGGACGGGGGACGGGTCCTCCACCGATCAATCCAGCGCCACTGACCGTGTGGTGGGGCGCTCGAAAGGGAGGTGCGCTGACGACGCCGATTTCCGGATCCAGGAGCCCGATGACGCTGTGGATGGCGGTCGCTTCCAGGGACTCTTGCGACGACAAGGGAGGGAGAAGCCCGGTGAGACGAGCGGCGAGAAGGCTTTTCCCAGAGCCGGGGGGCCCAACGAGGAGTAGATTGTGACCGCCCGCTGCGGAGATGAGCAGGGCTCGTTTTGCCATCGCCTGACCGCGCACGTCTTCGAGGAGCGGTCCCGCGCCGCGTTTCTGAGGGCAGGGACGTCTTTGTTCGGGGCGAAGGACGTGCGCTCCCGTGAGGTGATCGACCAGCTCTTTCAGGGTCGAGACCGCGTACACCTGAAGCCCCCTGGCATGGGCGGCTTCGCGGGCGTTGATGCGGGGTACGAACGCCGTGGTGTAACCGGCCTGGGTGCCGCCTTGCAGGAGCGGAAGTACACCCGGCACCCCACGAATGGCCCCGTCGAGCGCGACCTCTCCCAAAAACAAGGTCCGCGAAAGCGCCTCGGTTTCGAGTTTCCCGAGGGCCCCAAGGATCGACAGCGCAAGAGCCACGTCGAGGCTAGAGCCGGATTTGCGCAGATGCGCCGGGGCGAGATTGACCATCAGGGCGTGCTCATCGAGCGTCACTCCAAGGGCGCTGAGCGCACTGGTCAGTCGTACGCGCGCCTCTCGAACGGCGGTTTCCGCCAGGCCGCCCATGACAAAGAGCGGCGGACCTCGACGTGCGGCGACTTCTACGGTGACCGCCGTGAATTCGAGACCCGTGAGGGTTCCTGTCTGGATCCGAGCCATCGAAAGCGGCGCCGGAGCGTCTAAGGTCGAGCGAGAGGATCCGTCTTTGGGTTTAGGTTGAGTGAGGAGCTGAGTCACAGCTCTCTCTATTCACAGAGCGTGCCAGTCGACTCGCTCGGATCTTTGACGAGAACAAAGCGTCCTTGGAGGGTGACGCGCCAGCGGCGAGGTGACGACATGCGTCGCTCGGGGAACGCTCTCAGACGGCTTTACTAAAACGTTTTAGTAATACGGAGCCCTGCTCCTGAGGCACTTTAGGGTTTGCGCTCGCCCTCGGTTTTCGAGAGAGTGCGGAGTGTTGCGCGAGCCGCCAGGAACTCGCTGGTGAGTTCCTGCATGGCTTCGAGCATGAGAAGCTTTTCTTCTGGTGATGCATGAGCGTCCACCGTATGGCGTGCCTCTTTTGAGGCGAAGATGGCTGCACGCACCTCCTCTAATGTTCCACGAGGCCCACTCATGGCTGTCCCTCCTTCAAGAGAGCATGCCAGCGATCTTGGCCGTGTGACCCGAAGAGCTTCGAGCGATCCGTGGTGTATTGGCGCAGCGCT
>CAYMQT010000290.1:0-3910 GCA_964392575.1 uncultured Polyangiaceae bacterium | reverse complement strand
AGGCATCAGTCAGCTTGCCACCACTCTCTTTGCCGCGGCTCTTCGCGGGGGTTACGAAATCGTCCAGAGGCAACCACACAGCATCTACTTTCCGCGCTACCCGGAAGGTCATGAGGCGACGGTGTCCTTCCCCGAACCCGATTTGGCTTTCAAAAACGACACCGCGGCAGGACTTGTCATCAAGACTGAATACTCGCCCACCATGATCAAAGTGCTTTTTTACGGTGACAAAGAGGGGCGGACCGTGAAACTCGAAAAGTCGCAGCGCTACAACGTCGTTCAGCCGCCCAAAGAGTATGAACCCAGCGAGGACATGGACCCAGGTGAAGCGAAGCGCGTGCGTGCGGGTCAGCTGGGCTGGAGCGTGCGCGTTTCTCGTACGGTGAAGAAGAAGGACGGAAGTCAGAAAACCGAAGCGCGTGAAGTCGTCTACCGGCCGCGTGCGGAATTGCTCCGCGTTCACCCGTGCATCATTCCCAAGGGAGAGCCGGGTCACACGGGAGAAGAATGCCCAGAACCCCCCCACGAGGAGAGGGAGGAGGACCTTTCGGAAGACGAGTATTTCGAGACTCGTTAGGAGGGCACTCTGACCGACGAAAGGCGGTCACCTCGATATGGAACCGAAACATTCAGCTCGAACCCTGCGACTCAACGCGAACCCTACAAATCGAACCTTGCGAAAAAAGCTATGCGTTTCCACGGCATTCTGAGTGTGCACGTGTAGGACACGGACGTCAGTTCAACTACGGACCTTACGCTGTTCGTGGTGGCAGCTTTGGGCATGTGCCACACTTGCTCCCGGTGCGAAGTTCTTCCCTTTTCGCGACTTTTGCGATTCTACTTTTCTGGGCGACGAGCGGATGTGGGTACGTCGGACTGGATACGTTCACTGACGACGGATCGGCGTTCGATGACGCTTCTGGAGGAGGAGAGCCTCTTGGTGGCCGCGATGGTGGTGACGGTGACGCCTCTGGTGGAAAAGATCAGGGTATGGGAGGGCAGCACTCGGGGGCTGGGGGATCAGGCAGTGGCGGTGACGACCCCGGGACGGGAGGTGACGGAGGTGAGAAGCTGGGCATCCCGGTCTATCCGTGTTCGACAGATTGCGCGGATCCGTATCTCCTCGTGCGCTCATTTGAGCTCGGCCTACCTACGCTGCCGCACGTAACGAATGGAGGCATCGTCGGGAGAACGACCGACCATGCACACACGGGTGCGTACTCTCTGTCTGCGGTCCAGGGCTTGAGCGGATCTGAGGCGGAAATGGGGGAAACGATTCGGCCCATTGTGTCAGGCACGATTTACCTGCGTATGTGGCTCCAGGTGCCTCCCGGGTCGATCACCGAATGGGTGAAATTACTCGCCCTCAACGGCGCCACACTGCCTGGGCTCGATCTGATTGCTCACACGGGTGAACGGGTTGAGATAACGACGCTGGAAGATGGCCAATCGGCCAGCTCAGAGGAGGGCGCGTTCCCTTTTGGAGAATGGTTTTGTTTGCAGGTGGACACGGTGGTATCGAGCGAGCTAGGGAGTGTTCTCGTGAGGGTCAATGGCATGCCAGTCGTTTCGCTCCAAAGCGCGGATACTCTTCTGGAAGAGGGACTGTCCAGGGTGGTCTACGGTCTGGGAGCCACCGGGCTCCAGCAGACGGGTGGAGCCGTGTATGTGGATGACTTGGTCGTATCCACAGCACCGGTTGACTGCGAATGACAGGTCTTGACTGCGCATGACAGATCGGCGTGAGCTGCGGCCCCTCGTGTTTGACCTCGATGGCACACTCATCGATTCCCGACGCGATATCGCGCGAGCGGTCAATGCTGCTTTGGAAGATCAAGGCAAGGCGGCGCTTGCCGTCGAGACCGTCACACGGTTTGTCGGACGAGGTGCAAAGGCGCTCTTGCGGGACATCGTAGGAGAAGTCAGGGAGGCAGAGCTCGAAGCCTGGTTTCAGGCGTTTCAGAGACACTATCTCGAGGATCCCGTGAGGGAAAATTCCTTCATGCCCGGAGCGCTTTCAGCGCTTGGCTTGAGGGACAAAAGATGCGTCGCCCTGTGTACCAACAAGCCGCTGGTGATGACTCGTCGTGTCCTCGAGTGCCTGGGCTGGGAAGATTTCTTTGATGTGGTCGTTGCGCCGTCGGAGGACGAAAAGAAGAAGCCGGACAAAGAACCCCTCCTTCGGGTGGCCCGAGCCTTGGACGTTGCGCCGTCGCGTTTGATCATGGTTGGAGACGCGCCTCCCGATGTCGGGGCAGGAAAAGCTGCGGGGGCAGTGACCGTGGGAGTCTTTGGGGGATTCGTGACGGCGGAGGTACTCGGAGCTTCCGGTCCGGATTTCCTTTTGAACACTCTCGAAGAGCTGCCCGGATTGCTCGCTCTTCAGGGGCTTTAGAGTCGGAGGCTTTAGAGCGCTATTTGAGAGCCAGCACTCCGAAGGCGTCGGGCTTTTTGAGGACGCGCTGAAATCCTGCTTCGCGGAGCCTTCGCAGCACACCTTCCGTCGTTCTTTTGCCTGACGTGCTCTCGGGATCACCGATGTAGTGGAAGAACTTGCCGCCACGCGAAAGGACGCGGAACGCTTCTTTGTAGAAGTCCAGCGAGTAGAGGGCTCCGGCCGTGTTGATGGCCGGGGGGTCGTGCAGGAGATTCTGAAAGGATCCGTCGTCCAATGTGCGAATCACCTCGGCGCTGTCTCCTATTTTTTGTCTGATGCGTTCAGCGGTAAAGAGCCCTTTCGACCACGGATTCTTGCGAGCCATTCTTTGGGCGAGGGGTTCGACTTCGATCGTGATCACCTCCGAGGCGTACTTTACAGCTTCGATGGCGGCGTATCCGAGCCCCGTCGCCGTATCGAGGAGCCGGCCACGCAGCGGAGAGAGAGCGCGGACCATGCGACGCGCTCCTTCGCTGGGGCTTACGTCTCGCAAGCGATGCATGACGAACCCGGAGATGAGCAGGGCGGGTTCTTGAGCCGTAGGCATGAGTTGAACGATCTTGTTCGAGTCTTCTGAGAACGCTCGGATCGGGATGATTCCTTCTTCGGTGATTTCAAAACAGGCATTTTCGCTTTTGGCCACGCGCGACAAGTCCGCCCAGTCGATCAAGAAGTGCCCACCCGCATGGACGCCCTGGTCATCGAGCAGCACCTGACAGCGGGAAATCTCCAGATCCAGGGAGGTTTCGGCTGAGGTCTCTCCATGTTCGTGGGCCGCGATGAGCGGTTGGGCCTGAAAATGGGAGATCACCGGCGGGTGGGTGAGGCCGTCCTCTGCATCCTTCATGGACTGTGTTTGTCTCACGCGGGGAGTTTCCGGGCCATCCCCGGTCACTTTTGCATGCTTTTGGGTTCCGGGAGGCTTTGGGTGTTAGAGCTGCATGCGGGACACGCGCGGAACCCGAATCTCGCGCGAGAGACAACATGAGCGCGTTTTTCTTCATCCTGGGTGTTCTGAGCCCCTATGTGGGCTGCCTCCTGCTCGGGGCGGGGGCTTATGTAGGTTGGTGGTCCCCGCTTTTCGCGTATGGGCTCTGCTTTTTGGCGCTTCTCATTCGACCCAACAGCAAGTTTGGGGGCCTGTGGCGGCTCACCCAGGCCGTGCTGATCGGCGTTCTTTTGTGCAGTGTGGGGATTTTAGTCGGGCATTTTTTGCTGTCGCTCTTGCCGCAGGCTCTGAGCGTTTTCGTCTCCGTCGCCGTGCTTGGAGTTGTGGGGAGCTGGGTGCTTCTGACGCACTTTCGGCCTGAGGTCCTGCGCCGCCTCGGAGCGCCCAAGTTTGTCCCCCGCGCTCGTCGGCGTTGGGCGCTTCTCCTGTCCGCACTTGCTGTCTCCTTCTTTCAGGGCGCACCGGAGGCTACACCGGAGTCGTTCGTGGACGAGGCGCTGGGTGAGATCGGGCTTGAGGTAGCG
>CAYMQT010000289.1:0-3951 GCA_964392575.1 uncultured Polyangiaceae bacterium | reverse complement strand
CCCTCAAACTCGTCAGAACTGAGGTAAGGCTCAAGCTCGCTCGGGAAGCGATGAAACCAGCCCACATACTCGCCACCGCAGGATTGGCAGTGTTCGAGGCCGTCCTCCCACTCGGGGCAGTCGTCCGGGAGCGGGGAGGGTCTTTCAAAAGTATTTCCCTCGAAAGTGCCACCACCAAGGCCGCCTCCACCAGACCCATCCCCCTCACCAGGAGTCGCGTCGCCGCCACACGCGACAGGAAGTCCGCCGACAAAAAGGCAGCCGACAAGTATGCTGCCTACGTACCTGAATCTAGCTGAAGAGTATCGCATGGCGTCAGTCCGTGAATCCAATGCGATCAATGTGCCACATGCTGAGGCCCTGATGCACGTTCAGGGTCAGCTTCAGCGAACAATCATTGGTGTCGCTTTCGAGCGCGTCTCTCAAGTGGACGGGAAGCAGTATTTCCACGGTATTCCAAGCGTTCAGGTACAGATGAGTCAGGTCAACCTGCCCGAGGTAGCGTTGCCGAATTCCCCACCAGGTAATCCAACTCAGTGCCATCTTCCTTGAGTACGCGCCCCGAGCCCACTCCTGGACCACCAATGCCATCAGAAGTGTACCAAGAGAGAACGTATCTGCCGGTATCAAGCTCTATGTCCTGGGAAATTCCGCTTCCTTGTTGGGCGTCAACGCCTAGTTTAAGACGAGTCCCAGAGACCTGCGGCTGCGACACAGATCCGCTCAAAAACGGAAGCTGCCCGGGTGCCCCGACCACCGACACGCAGTCGTAAGACGGAATCTCGCAATTTTCCACCTTCCAGCCGATCGCGCCCTCCTGCGCGTGGACGTTCAAGAGATTCGCCGCGCTGGAAAGAAGATTTGGACTATCCGCCAAACACCACGCGCGTTGACCAAAGATATCGTCGCGAAGCGATGCGACAACCCTGTCGGAGCCATAATTCTCATTCTGTCTACTTCTGGAAGTGGAGGCAAGCCTCGGGATCTATGTTGCAATTCCTATCCCCCAGCATCGTCTACGCAGACGGTGAGATCCGCCGGGGTGAACTCGAAGGTTTCCGTCGGGCCCCCCAGCTCTACGGGATCAGCGCTGAAGATCTCGCGGCGATTGAAGCGCGCGCCCAAGACGGGCTCACCCTCAATGACATCGACCTTCCGGAGCTTTCGGATTGGCAGAGCGCCTTGACCTACGCCTTTGCGGTCTGGGTCGCCAAGGTGGACGGCGTCATCAACAAAGAAGAAAACGAACTCCTCAGCGCGCTCGGCGATAGACTGGGGCTCGAAAAGTTACGCCGCGATGCCGCTCGCTCCGCCACCTACGACATCGCAGCGCTCCCCGGAGGCCACAAGCCGGAGATCTTCGATTTTGAAGCGCTCGAAAGGCAGCTGGAACAGAAGCTCCCGGGCTCATTCAAAAGACACCAAAGCCAGGCCGCCCAAGAGCCCTGACTCCGAGCAGAGTTTGTTTTCGGGTTCGACCTCTCGTGAGAGCAACCGAGAGGTCATGTCCCCTCAAAAGAGTTGAGCCCTGACGTGGCTACTTCTTCAGCACAAAATACCGATTCTGCGGATCATGGGACAGCCTGTGTTCAACTCCATCGGCGAAGCCGGCCTCTCGCAGAAGCAGGCGTGCGCGCTGTCGCCCCCACATGGTGCCGAGCCCCATTCCGCCTCGGGCTAGGGAGACAGTCATGCAGTGCATGGTTGAGATGGTGTAAAGAAACGCGCCCAGAGGATGGTCGAGATTTTCTGCGACGTTGGTAGAAGCGTCGATGTCCTGCATCAGGTAGGTGCCGCCGGGTCGGAGCGCTTGATAGATGTTGGACAGCACTCTATCGGGGCGAGCTTGATCGTGAATGGCGTCGAAAGTCGTGATGAAGTCAAACTTTTCGCGGTCAGGGAGCAGCTCGGCGTCTTGAACTACAAACTCGACATTGGACAGTCGCTCTCGCTTCGCCAGTGCTCGCGCTTCGACAAGAGGTGGTTCGCACAGATCGTAACCGACGAAGCGACTCTTCGGATAGGCCATGGCGAGTTCGATCAGAGCGAGACCTTTGCCGCAGCCCACATCGAGGACACTGATACCTTCCTCCAGGCAGGCTTCGAGCCCCGGCACGAGCGGCAGGATCACGTCGAACAAAGAGGAGAGCACAGTCTGACCACTGTCTTCCGCCATCACCTCGTGGAAGCGCTCGAACTCGTCGTAGCTCACGCCGCCACCCTCCTTGAAGCTGCGAACGATCTTGGATTCAACGAAACCAAGCGTGGAGACATATTGGGTGTAAGGCGCCAGATTACTGGTTCCGGCGCGGCGGGTCAGGCTGGCGGCGTGCTCTTCCGGGAGTCGAAAGCGCTGTCCGGCGCGGTCGACTTCTACGATACCGGCGCAGGCCATCGCTCCTAACCATTCCCGCACGTACCTCTCGTTCAGGCGCGCTCTTTCAGCAATTTCTTCTGGAGTGGAAGGGGCTAAGCCGTCCATTGTGTCAAACAGCCGGGTGCGATGACCGACGGAAATCATCAGTGCCGTCGCCCCCGAGTTGAGGGTAGCGATCAAGCGGCTTTCAAACGGGGCGGTGGGACTGGACGCTAGCGCGTGAGCATTACACATGAGAATTTGTAACTCCTAAAACGATTGTGGGGCGAGAGAGGGAAGTCGACTACGACCGCCTCTTTGCTGTTTGGCGTACCGAATCTCGGAACGATGTTCCGGTATCAAGCCCGCCCAGAGCTCATCTCAAAAATTAAAAACCCCCGCCACCGCTCACCCTCGAGGGGTGAGGCGAGCGTCGGCGGAGCCTTTTCCACATCTTTGCTCGATGAGCGGACCTTGCTTATTGAGCACATCTCATTTTGAGATGTGCTGTAGTATTCAGGGCTCGTAGGAACAATAGGTGCCAGTCCGCAGGGAGCGCGTGACGTGTCGTCCTACAGTGGATGATTGCTCCGTGAGGCGTCGCACAGCGTCTTTGAGCCGCCGCTGCACGTTGACGCGAGCGCGCTCCGTGGCGCTTCCTCCACGGCGGGCTGTGCCCCCCCGGCCCAGAGCGCGCGCAAGTTCCTGGGCTAGAAATTCTCGTTCAACGGCGAGTTTTTCCACCCGCCCTAGGTCAAGAAATTCTTCTGCTTCGTGGAGGTCAGTTTCAATTTCTGAGAGGCGCGTCTGGTAGCGGCGCTTCGCTGTGGGATCGAGAAGCTCTCCCGCGTCTCCGCCATCCACGCCGCCGAGCGGTGCTTCCAGATCAAGCACGTGAAACTCTCGCTGGGGCTCTGCTACAAGCGTCGCCAAGAGGCGTAGGCCCTTTGTATCCTTCAAGCGGAGTGTTTCATCCCCCAACCTCAAGGTCCAGACTTCTCCTTGAAGCTCTAGGTGCAGCGGGTGATTCTCTGGCTTACTGGTGGGGCGGCTTCGCTTGTTAGCATCCACCGAGAGAGCGCTGCTCTTGCCAGGTAGCTTTTCCAGGACAGCCTCGGCGCGCGCAACCAAATCAGGATAATTCAGTTTTTCACCCAAGCCTGCTGCGCGGGTAGCAGCAAGAGCCGCTTCTTCAAGGTTGTCTGCCTCGACCTCCAGTTCAGCCAGAGCCAACAAAGTCCACCCCAAATATCCGTAGCCTTCGGCAGTTTCAAGGAGTTCGATCGTATGCAGAAAGTAGCGGCGGGCCTCGTCTCTTCGACCCAAGAGCAGGGACAATCGCGCCAGGGACCACGTCCCAGGCGGATTCCAAGTCATCCCCGTCATGCCTCCGGTGCCGAAGCGATCGCCCTTGTTCACGAGATGAGGAATCAAAGACTGAGCGAGTGTCTTGTCGCCGAGAGCGATAGCGATGTCCGCAAGCTCCTCGCAAACGATGAGATCGTAGGCGGCGATGCTTTGGCTGACGATTTCGGGTGTCACCTCACCGCGCAGTTCTTCGACTCGGCCCGCCTTGGCCAGGCTACCCCAGAAGG
>CAYMQT010000288.1:0-3973 GCA_964392575.1 uncultured Polyangiaceae bacterium | reverse complement strand
GATCCAAACCTTGACGCCGATGATGCCGTAGGTCGTGCGGGCTTCCGCGAACCCATAGTCCACGTCTGCGCGCAGGGTGTGCAGCGGCACCCGACCGTCGCGGTAGGTCTCGATGCGACCCATTTCGGCACCACCCAAGCGACCCGCGCAACGAACGCGCACGCCTTTGGCGCCAAATTTCATGGCCATTCCCAGGCTCTTCTTCATCGCGCGTCGGAACGCGATACGACGCTCAAGCTGGGTAGCGATGTTCTCGGCGACGAGCTGAGCGTTGGTCTCCGCCTTGCGGACCTCCTGCACGTCGATGAACACCTCGTTGTCCGTGAACGACTGAACGCCTGGGAACTTGGTCTCGCCACGCGCGGCGGTCTTGAGATTGCCGCTCTTCAGCGTCTCAATTCCCTTACCGCCCTTGCCGATCACCATACCGGGACGGGCCGTGAAAACGATGACCTTCACCTTGTTGGCCGCGCGCTCCACCTCGATGCTCGAAATGCTCGCGTTACCGAGATAAGACTTCACCGCACGCTTGATGCGGATGTCCTCGTGAAGCCACTTGGTGTAGCCCTTGGCTTCGTACCACTTGCTCGTCCAGGTACGAATGACCCCGAGTCTAAAACCATACGGATGTGTTTTTTGTCCCATATCTGCCTCTGCGGTCTGCGAAGTTACTAAGCTTCGCTTAGCGCTGGTCCAGTTCGATGGTGATGTGACTGACGCCCTTCTCGATGGGAGTCGCGCGGCCCATAGCGCGGGGGCGCCATCGGCGAAGATGTCCATTGGGCCCCTGATCGACAGTGGCTTTGGAGATGTAAAGGTTGTCCGCTGCGGGGGACTTCTGCTTGGCGTTCGCCACTGCGCTCGCGAGGAGCTTCTTGACGATCGGAGCCGCAGCCTTGGGCGTGAACTCCAGGAGCTGGAGTGCCTCGTCGGCGTCACGGCCACGGACCATGTTGATCACGACGCGAGCCTTACGGGGGCTGATGCGCTGAAACCTAGCTTTGGCGCTGCTGATCATTTCGGGTAGTTCCACTAATGCGGGGTCGGACGGGCTGCTCGGAGTCCAGAGCGATCCGCGGTTGCCCTGTGCGGGCGGTCAATGTGCTCTGCCGTGGTCACTGCTGGTTCGAGAAAGCCGAAATCGGCGCCTCGCCTGGCAGGTTGCTCGGAAGGAGCTTCTGAAGATGACTGTCGGGGCGGAGGATCGGAAAATCGAACGTTCCGCGAGACCGAAAGTCGAGTCCCAAGGGGGACCGCTAACTAGCAAAGGGGGTGGGGCGGGGCAAGGATCTTGAGAAATAGATTTTCTCAATGAATCTCGATGCTTATAAAATTCCACGTACGTTTATAAAATATAACCAGAAGCCGGAACAGCGACCCCTGAACATCTGCTGAGGGCTCTGTCCCGTGGACCCGAGTGGACCCGAGCTCCCTGGCCTCGCTTGGTTTCCAAAAAGGAAAGCGGACAAGGGAGCGGGCCCCGGGACCTGGATCTACTTCTTCTTCTTGTCCCCAGCGTGCCCGTTGAACGTACGGGTCGGCGCAAATTCGCCAAATTTGTGACCCACCATGTTTTCGGTGACGAACACAGGAACAAACTTGCGACCGTTGTGGACGGCGAAAGTCAGACCGATGGCGTCAGGAAAGATGGTTGAGCGTCGAGACCAGGTCTTGATGACCTTCTTGGAGTTTTCAGCTTGGGCCTTCTCAATCTTGGACATCAAGTGCCCATCGACAAAGGGTCCCTTCGAAATACTACGCGCCATTTCTTATCGTGCCTTCCGAGATTTAACGATCATGGAATCAGTCCGCTTGTTCTTCCGGGTCTTCAGACCCTTCGACAGCTGACCCCAGGGGGAACAAGGATGACGACCACCGCTGGTGCGGCCTTCGCCACCACCCATCGGATGATCAACAGGGTTCATGGTGACGCCGCGATTGTGGGGGCGACGCCCGAGCCAACGAGCGCGACCAGCCTTGCCCAACTTGGCGTTCTTGTGCTCGCCGTTGGAGACCTGACCCACGGTGGCGCGGCAGTGAGCGTGAATCTTACGAACTTCGCCGCTCGGCAACTTGATGAGGGCGAACTTGCCGTCCTTGGCCATCAATGTTGCAGACACGCCCGCCGAACGAACCAGCTGGCCGCCTTTTCCGAGCTTCATTTCGATGTTGTGAATCGCGGTGCCTGTCGGCATGGCCGAAAGGGGCAGGCTGTTGCCCGGCTTGATGTCCGCCTTGGCACTCGAAAGGACGGTGTCGCCCTTCTTGAGACCGTCGGGCGCCAGGATGTACGCCTTCACGCCGTCTGCGTAGTGAAGACGAGCCAGGCGAGCCGTACGATTGGGGTCGTACTCAATCTCAGCCACCAGCGCCGGAACGCCGACCTTCCCTCGCTTGAAATCGATGATGCGATAGCGCTGCTTGTGACCACCACCCCGAAAACGGCTGGTGATGCGGCCCTGGTTGTTGCGACCACCTGTCTTTGCCCCGCCTTCGAGCAGGGAGCGCTCGGGGGTGGTAGTCGTCAAATCTGAAAAGTCCGATCCAGCCGCTGCTCGGCGGCCGGCGGAAGTCGGCTTGTATGATCGAATGGCCATCTCTTACTCCTGGTCCTCTTCGCCCGGGGCTGCGTCGAAGAATTGAATGTCGCTACCCTCAGCCAGGGTCACGATCGCCTTCTTCCAGTTGGGGCGCTTGTGGTTTTTGCGGCCCAGGCGCTTCACCTTGCCACGTTGAATGAGGGTGTTGACGCTCGCGACTTTGACGTCGAAAAGCTTCTCCACCGCCTCACGGATCTGAACCTTGTCTGCTTTGAGCGAAACCTCGAAGATGACCTGATTTTGGTCCTCTTTCAGGGTTGCTGCCTTCTCGGTCAAAGCGATGGGCCGCTTGATGACTTGTTCCGGAGTCATGCCTTCTTCTCCTCTGCCTTCTTGGTTCCGAGAACACGCGCCTCGATGGCTTTGATGGCGTCCTTGGATACGATCAAATGGTCGTGTCGAAGCAGGTCGTAAACGTTCACACCCTCGGGAGGGAGGAAGTTGTTCTCCTGCATGTTGCGAGCTGACAGTCGCAAGGTCTGATTCGCTGCGTCATCGACCAAGAGATTCTTCTTTCCGGCCTTGAGCTCTGTGAGCACACCGGCAAGCTTCTTCGTCTTGATTTCGCCCAGCTCGATGCTGTCAACGACGGTGCAACGACCCTCTTTGAGAAGCAGGCTGAGGGCACCTTTGAGCGCCGAAGCACGAACCCGACGCGGAGGTCGGTAACTCCAGTCCTGGGGTTTCGGCGGATGAGCACGGCCACCACCGACGAAAATGGGCGCACGAATGCTCCCATGACGGGCCCGACCAGTGCCTTTTTGCTTGTAGATCTTCTTGCTCGATCCAGCCACTGCCGCACGCTCTTTGGCGGCACGGGTACCTTGGCGCTTGCTCGCAAGCTGAGCCACGACCACCTCATGAAAGAGTTGTTCGCGGATTTCAGCTGCAAAAACTTCGTCCGCGAGTTCAACCTCGCCGACTTTTTCGCGCTTCAAATTGTAGACATCTACTTTTGCCATTTTTGAATTACCAACTGACGTATCAGTACGGCCTCCGTTAGCTCTTGATCTCGACGTCAACACCCGCGGACAAGTCGAGCTTCATCAGAGCCTCGAGTGTCTGGGGGTTGGGTTCGAGAATGTCGATCAGACGCTTGTGAGTGCGCACCTCAAACTGCTCGCGAGCCTTCTTGTCCACGTGGGGACCACGAAGAACCGTGTAGCGGCGAATCGAAGTAGGCAGGGGAATGGGACCAGCGACGCGCGCGCCCGTCCTATGAGCTGTCTCCACGATGTCCGAGGTGGACTTGTCGAGCAGCTGATGATCGAACGCCCGGAGGCGAATGCGAATTTTCGTTGTATCAACCATGATATAGCCTTCCGGATTACTTGATGATCTCGGAGACCACGCCTGCACCCACCGTGCGGCCG
>CAYMQT010000287.1:0-4021 GCA_964392575.1 uncultured Polyangiaceae bacterium | reverse complement strand
TGTGATTCAGGCTCCTCCCCCCGTGGAGAAGAAACCGCCTCCTCCGCCTGCGCCCGCACCCGTCGTGATTCCGACGTCGAAGGTCACGATCACTGTGGTCGACCACGCCGGACATCCGATCTCGGACGCGCAAGTCGTGCTCATCGTTCCGGCTTCGAAAGAAGAACCCGCCCGCGAGGTGCCCGTGCCGCTCCTCGAAGAGAACGTCTATGAGGTCGCCGAGATTCCTGTGGGGACCGTCACTCTACGCGTCAGCGCGGACTTGCTCGCAGACCATGAACAAACCCTTGAAGTAACCGAAGCCCCCGAGGGACAAGAGCCTCCGTCGACGAAAGTGGAACTCAAAAAAGCCGAGGCCATCAAGGCGCAATTGCGAGGTCTAGTGCGGGCTTATGACGGCAAAGGTCTCAAAGCGCACATCAAAGTAGTCCCCGGAGAGCACGAGACCACTTGCGACGAAGAAGGTCAGTTTGTCATGGACCTTCCTTCCGGAAAGTACGAAGTCACCGTCAGCGCCGAAGGCTATCGCAGCCAAACGCGAAAACTAACCGTCGGTAAGGAAGGCGTGACGGTCCTCAACGCTGACCTTCAGGCCGGCAGTGAGTAAAGCGCCCATGAACACGCGAACCTTCTTTCAGTGGTGGGCGGCTCTGTGCATGATCGCGCTCTCGCTTTTCGCCTCCGCTTGCGAACGCTGCGCGACCGACCCTCCTCTCGCCAAGCTCGTCACAAAGTCAGGGGCGGTCGAACGCGACTACGCAAAGTCCGAGGGAACCTGGAGCGACGCGAAAGTCGGCGGAGAATATCAAGTCGGAGACGCCGTGCACACGCGCGAGGGAGCAGCGGCAGAGCTCGATCTGGATGACGGGAGCGTCCTCGCCCTTGAAGAATCGACGTTGATCCGCTTTTTGGATCGCGCCCCCGGATCCGAACAACAGTCTTTCGATCTGGAGCTCGGAACAGCATCTTTACAGGCTCCGGAAGCGGGCGCGACCATCAGTACGGCCTTTGGTCTCGCGCGTTTGACCGGGGGGGCGAAGGTTTCCCTGCGCCGCAGCGGGGATGAACTCAGGTACGAGGTGATGCTCGGCAAGGCGAAACTCGAATCCATCTCCGGTCAGTCTCTCGAAGTCAAAGCCGGTGAGGTGATTGAAATCAGTCTCGGTCGAGCGGTGCTCACCCCTGTCACCCCCGAGCCCAAACCCGAGCCTGAGCAGAAGGAACCCGAGCCCGACACCTCCAAGGACATCACCGCCACGGTGGTCGGTTCTGGCGTCAAGATGAGGGCGCCGGGCACGGCCGAGTACGTGGCCGTCGGAGCAGGTCAGACGAAGGTAGCGGCCGGAAGTACGGTCCAGGTGTCAGGCCAGAGTCAGGTCGTCGTCACCCAGGGCCAGAACCAAGCCACCCTCGCCTCGGGCGGAACCTACACCATCGGGGGAGCCGGTCTCGTCAGCGCCGAATCAGGAACGGTCACCGTCGCTACCGAAGACACCGTCGCCATTCGCGTCCCGGGCGGAGTGATCGTGACGAGCCGCGGCTCGGCCACCATCACCCAGAAAGCAGACGGCTCTCACGTAAAAGTGGACAGCGGCTCTGCCGATCTCAAGGGAAAAGAGAGCGAGTCCCTCTTCGTCGGTGAACAGGGCATCCTTAAGACAGACGGTACGGTGGTGGTGGAGGGACGGGGTCTTTCCCAAGCGGACATCGATCTCGCGGCAGGCAGCGGAATCGTCATTCACGATCCCTCCCCGCCCACGCGCATCAAGTTCTTGTTTGCCGGAAAGTGCGCGGACGGGATCATTCGGACGACCTCCAACAAGGCGAGGCCGCACTGGGCCCGGGGCAAGGGAGAGGTCATCCTTCCCGTCGGGCCCGGAGTCGTCCCGTACAAACTCAGTTGCGTCGACGAGAAAGGAATCGAGCAGCCCACAGACGCGGCAGGCCAGATCACGGTTCTCAATGACACCGGCTCGAAACCGATGCCCAAAAAGGCACCCTCGACCTTCGTGGACATCAACGGGCGCGGCTACACGGTCCTCTATCAAAACCAGCTCCCGCAAGTGACCGTGCAATGGGACAAGGCGCCGGCCGATGCTTCCGGTTTTCAAGTCCACGTCAAAAGCGGAAGTGGAACACAAACCTTCTCGTCGGCGAAACCTTCCTACACGTTCTCCTCCGGTCGGCTTCTTTCAGGCACTCATACGGTCCATATGACCGGCGGAGGGCAGGTTTCCCGAAGAACCTCCATCACGATTCGGTTTGATGACGCTTCCTCTACAGCCAGCCTCGACACTCCCGTAAATACGGGTGTCGGTCCTGGCGGGACGATCACCGTTTCGGGCCAGACACTTCCTGGCTGGAGCGCATCGGTTGACGGCCGGCCCCTCAGTCAGGATGCTGGCAACCGGTTCTCCGTGGAAACGCAAATGCCCAGTGACGGCCAAGCCCTTAGGATCGGCCTTTCCCACCCGACACGAGGCACCCATGTGTACTTGAGGCGGCCGGCGGGGGCGAAGTGAGCGCGGAAGAGCCCGCCCCGGACGGACGTTTCGTCCTCGGCAGGTATCGGATCGTGCAACCCCTCGCCCGAGGTGGGATGGGGATGGTTTATTTGGGGCGCATCGAAGGAGCCGCGGGCTTCGCAAAGCCGGTCGTCATCAAACAGGTGCTCTCCCACATGGAGAGTCAGGAGAGTCGCGCGGGTTTCGCCCGCGAGGCGCGCCTGCTCGCCGACCTTCAGCATCCAGGGATCGTGGGAGTTCTCGATTTCGGCGAGGACGAAGAGTCCTACGTCATGGTTCTCGAATACGTACACGGTTACCACCTCGGACAGTGGCTCAGGTACTGTGTGCTCTCTCAAGGTTCGATGGCGTGGGAATACGCCGTCTACATCGCCATCAAGGTCCTCGACGCAGTTCACTACGCCCACACCAGAAAGACCAAGGAGGGTGTCTCGCGAGAGATCATTCACCGGGACATCTCCCCCGGCAACGTCCTCATCGATCTTCAAGGCAATGTCCGGCTCGTGGATTTCGGAATTGCACGGGCGTCGGGAGAGTCCAGCGAGTTTGAGACCAAAGACGGCGTCGTCAAAGGCAAGCTCTCCTACATCGCTCCAGAAGTGTATAGCTCCACAGAAGCCAGCGTTTCCTCGGACGTCTACGCGGTCGGAGTCGTGCTCTACCAGATGCTGACCGGGAAGAATCCCTTCGTCGGCAAGCACATGAGCGAAACCATCGGTCTGGTCCTGAAATCCGTCCCGCCCTCCGTGCACACCGTGCGGGCAGACGTTTCCAAGGAACTCAGCGCCATCATCGACAAGAGTCTGGCCAAGAAGCCTGGACTTCGCTTCGCGACTGCTCAAGAGCTTGCGAGCGCCCTACGCGGGGTCCTGGGGCGTTACGAGTCGGAAGTGGCGGAGGAATTTTGCCAAGCCGTGGCCAACGATTTCGACGGGGATATGCCCGCGGTCCTGGAACTGACCCCTCTCAGCGATCTCGACGCGGCCTGGCGCAAATCAGGCACACACCCGGACTCTGAGCGTTCTCTCCTGCGGTCGAGCCTGCCCCCGGAACTTCGCTCCGAGTCGAGCAAGGTCACCATCCCCAAGCATGATGACCTCATGAGCGATGACTTGCTGACGTCTCATGACATGGACATCGGAGGCGAGGTGAACGCAGCGATCGCTCGGGATACGGCCCTCCGGTCCATCGGCGGATTCAACGACCAAGTGACCGCGCGGCCCCCGCCTCCAGGATCGGCGACCGCGACCGCTCCCGGCCCCGTTGCTCAGATCCTCTCAAACCAGCAGGCCCTCTCAAGCGAGACCCCCGCGCTTCCCTCACGCAAGGGACCGAGCACCCTGATGACCCTCTTGGGGGCAGGTGTCGTGGCGGCCACTGTAGCCGGCGGCGCGATCTTCTTCATCAAAGACAAGCAGCCCGAGCGCAAAGAGAGGCGATTTTTGCTCGTGGAGCGGGACGGAAAGGCCGCTTCTGCGGAGCCTCCTCAGGCGACC
>CAYMQT010000286.1:1809-4096 GCA_964392575.1 uncultured Polyangiaceae bacterium | reverse complement strand
TGCAAAGAGTTCGCGAAGCGTGACGGGATCACGGTCCTCGAAGAGCACATCTACTTCGACGAGGCGCAGTCCGGGGCCATTCGTTCGCGGCCCGGGCTCGAAGCCCTGAAGAAGGCCGCGGAGGACAAGCTGTTCGAGGCCGTCCTGGTGGACGACTCGTCCCGCCTTTCCCGAGACAACCAGCACTTCAATACGCTGCTCTGCTTGTTCCAGTTCTGGGGCGTCAGCCTGATCTCGGTGAGCGACGGCCTCGACATGCGCGAGGAGCACGCCAAGGTCGCCTACCAGTTCCGCGGGATCATCAACGAGCTGTACCTGACGGACCTCAAGAAGAAGACGCACCGCGGCCAGATGGGGCAGGTCTTGCGAGGCTTCTCGGTGGGGAGCCGTGGCTACGGCTACACGACGGTGCCCGAGGGCGAATCCAAGTACGACAAGAAGGGCCGCCTGCGCGCCGATGGCTTCAAGCTGGTGATCGTGCCGGAGGAAGCTCGCGTCATCCGGCGCGTGTTCGGCGATTTCATCGGCGGCAAGGCCGTCACGCGCATCGCCAAGGAGCTGAACGAAGAACGTGTGCCGACCAAGGCCCGGCTCAAAGGTGGCTGGAATGTGTCCACCCTTTCTCGCATCCTGAAGGATGAGAAGTACATCGGTCGTTTCGTCTGGAATCGCACGACGACCGTGAAGGATCCCCTCACGGGCAAGATGAAGCAGGTGGACCGGCCCAAGGAGGACTGGGTCGTCCAGGAGCGCCCCGACATCCGCATCGTCTCGGACGAAGCATGGACGGCAGCCCAGGCTCGTTGGCAAGAGATCGATGGCGTATTCCCGCGAAATCCGGGCAAGCGCGGCTTCGAAGGCAAGCGCAAGAGCTACGTGGATTCCCATCCCGGGCACTTGCTCTCCGGGGCCTTGAAGTGCGGAGCCTGCGGAGGCGCCATCGCACTCGTGAGCGGGAAGGGGAGCGGCTACTACGGCTGCCTGAATGCCTCGCGCCGTTCCTGCGACAACAAGGTGATGATCCCGAGGAAGCGCGTCGAGAACAAATTCGTCCAGGCGCTGAACGACATGGTTCTCGATCCGGAGATCCTGGAAGTCGTCTACGAACGCACCGCTCGGAAGATCCGCGAGCAGTTCGCCCACGTGCCCGAAACTCTCCGTCTCAAAAAAGTGGAGCTGAACCGCGCCGAGACGCGCGTGCACAACTTCATCGAGTTCGTCGTCAGCGGCCGCGCCACGCCGGCCTTGGTCGACGCGCTCGCTCAAGCCGAGGAGCAGGTGAAGACCCTCCGAGCCGAGATCGAGAGCATGTCCTCCGCCAAGCAGGAGGCGTTTACGCCGCCGCCGCGGGCCTGGATCGCCGATCGGATCCGCCGGCTGAACGACCTGCTCGCCCAGCGGACCGAGAAGTCCGCCCTCGCGCTCCGGCGCCTCACGGGCCCGGTGACGCTCACGCCGGAAAGGCCCCAGGTCGGCAAGCCTTACTTCAGGGTGAGCTGCAAGGTGGACAGCCTGAACCTCCTCCACCTCGCGGACGGTGGTTCGACTTTATTGCATTGGTGGAGGCGCCGGGAATCGAACCCGGGTCCGCAAGGGCTCCACGCTACCTTCGTTCACGTGCGTAGGTGCCGTATCCCCGGCACCCGAGTCGCTGGATTCGGCCAGCACCTATCCTCCGCGAATCTCGACCGAACTATCGGAGGCGTCCTCGTTCGATCCAGCCTTGGTGATGACGCCCTTGCACTACGAAGGCTACCTCGTGGTCGGACGGCTCTACAGTTTTTTAGGCTGCGAGAGCGACTGCGTTATCGTTGGCAGTTGTTACGGACCCGGCATTTACGTCGGCCAGACACGACGGCACGCAAGCAGCGCTTCACTCCCCACGTCGAAAGCCCTTCGCCCCCGGCGGGTGGGGAACCCGGTAGGGACTGCTCGCTTGCCTCGGGCGCACCGAAGCGTGCGCGCGGGGCACCGAGCCCACTCGGCGACCGCAATGGCCACCGTACGCCGGGGAATCTGAGGCCAGTTGGCGCCTTCGTCAAACCCGGCGGGAGTGGAGGCTCGCGCGGCGGCCAAACGGCGGAGCGCCCCCCTCAGAAAGGTGTTCCCCAGAGTTCCAGGTGGGCAGTTCCAGAGAGGTGGACAAACCTCGCGTTTTTGTAAAGCGCAGCGAGGTCGTCACGCCGGTGGTCGGTTTGCAGTTCCAGAGGGGTGGACAAACCTCGCATTTTTGTAAAGCACAACGTGGGCGTCATCCCGGTGGAAAGCACAGTGTAGACGTCACGCC
>CAYMQT010000286.1:0-1799 GCA_964392575.1 uncultured Polyangiaceae bacterium | reverse complement strand
GTCGCATTCGGAAGAGGCTGGATTCCGCCCCGATCAGCGAAAAACGAGCAAAGCTTCCGCCCAGCAGCTACCCTGACGGGACCGTGGTGGACGAGGCCGCAGCCGATCTCGCGACTCCGCGCGCTCCACTGCCGAGCGCATCGGGCGGCGTCGTGCTCGAAGTGGGCCAGGTGGCCGCGCCGAAGCGCCCGCCTTCGCGCGTGGGTCTCCACGTCGCCGTGGGGTTCATCATCTCCGCGGGTGTCTGGCTCATGGGCCTCTCCGGCTTCGAGGGACCTCTGCCGCCGGTCGTCGAGCCGCGCGGAAAGATCAGCAGCGCCGTGTCCATGAAGGGCGTGAAGGTCCGCTACGCGAGCAGCATGCAGAGCCGCCCCGACGACGAGCTCGCGGCAGGCGAAGCGGGCGTGACTCCGCTCTGCGATGCCGATAGTCCACTCCAGGTGCTGTTCATCGGCAACAGCTACACCTTCTATCACGACATGCCGAAGACCGTCGCCGAGATCGCCAGCTCGGCGGGGTGCCAGCTCGAGGTGGCTTGGGCAACGAGCGGAGGCTACCGGCTCGAGCTCCATGCTCAGAGCGCGGTCACGCTCGCCGCCATCCACGAACGCTCGTGGGACGTGGTCGTCTTGCAGAACCAGAGCCAGCAGCCGGCGTACAAGCCGGAGCACGTGCGCGAGGAGACGCTGCCCATCGTCGAGCAGCTCGCCGACGAAATCTACGAGAACAACCCGCGCACCGACCTCATCTACTACACCACCTGGGGCCGGCTCGACGGTGACCGGACCAACTGCGACTACAACGCGCAGGTGTGCACCTTCGAGGGCCACACCGACGCGCTCGAATCCGGCTACGAACTCTACGCCAGCGAGACGGAGGGCCGCCTCGCGCGCGTGGGTCACGCCTTCTCGATGATCGCGCGTGACTCGGGCGCGCCGGTCACCGTTCACGATCTCTACGATCCAGATGGGACGCACCCGTCGCTGCGCGGTTCGTACCTGGCGGCGGCCATTTTCTTCTACGAGATCACCGGCGTGACGCCCGAGGGCCTCGGCTATCCCAGCTACCTCACGGCCTACGAGGCCGCGTACCTGCAGCAGATCGCCGCGCTGACCGTGCGCGGTGAAGACATCGAACCGCCGTTCGCTTCGGTCGTCACGCGCGAGTCGTTGCTCGTGCGTTGTGATCCAGCGGTGTGCCCGCTCCGCCGCGGCTTCGACAAAGCGCCCACGCGCGTGGAGCTGTTCTCGGGAAGCTGTTCGGACTTCTACCTGCGTACGGAGGTGGAGCGCGTGGCCGCGGTCGACATCCCGCTCGCCTGTTCGGCCCAGGGTTGCACGTCGGGCGCGCTCAACGTGTGGGCGCGGGAAGGCGGCGAACGCATCCCGCCCGGCGATTACTCGGTGTACGCCCTCATCGACCTCGATCGCAGCGGCGGTCCCACCCCGGGCGACGTCGAGTCTTGTGAGACCGCATTCTTCGAGATCGGCCATGGCAAGCCGCGCGTGTTGGCGTCGCTCGCCGCCTACACGCCCTTGCACTGAGCCTCGGGGGGGCGTTCGAGCGCTCGATCGGGCCGAACCGTGAGCGCTCAGGCGCGCTCGGCCGTCCCGATGACCTCGGCATCTCCGTGCGCGATGCCAGCCGCGACCTGCTGGCGGCGCGCTCGGTGAAGGACCTGGTGCGCTGGTCCGGCGGCCTGTACGACCCGCCCAAACGTTTCCGCAACTGGTAGGGCACGCGATATGGAAAACCTTCGTTATCGATTCGACGGCAGCCGGGCGCTGCAGGTCGGCCGC
>CAYMQT010000285.1:0-4119 GCA_964392575.1 uncultured Polyangiaceae bacterium | reverse complement strand
GCTCTCGACTATCGACGACGCAGGAGACGACGGTCCAGGGAAGGAGAAGGAGAAGAGGGGCTGCGGAAACGCGCATGGGGAAGGAACCTTCTATGAGGCACTACGAGGGAAAGAGAGATTGGGCCCCGGGAGTCTGCCGCAAGTAGAGTCGGTCTGGAAGACGGCACCTCACGCACCTCCCGAATGAGCCAAAATCGACCGTCCCTGCGCGAATTTTCTTGCTTCTCAGCGAGGCGCACCCCATTGAGTCCGGTGGAAAGCCGCCCCACGCCGGGCGTACAACCCAGCGTCATGAGTCCACGAAGTCTCGGTATCGATGTCCTGCCTCAGCCGGACGACAACGTCTGTGGACCGACCTGCCTGCATGGCATTTACAAGTACTTCGGGCATGACGTCGAACTCTCGCGAGTGATCAGCGAGATCCAGGAACTGCCGCGAGGCGGCACGCTCGCCGTGCAGCTTGGTGATCATGCTCTGAGACGGGGTTTCGACGCGGTCATTTATACCAACAACCTACAGACCTTCGATCCGACCTGGTTTCGGCCGGGCGTGGACTTAGCGGAGAAATTGCGGTTGCAGCGGGCGGCGAAGCAGGGCGAGAAGCTTCGCTTCGCGACGGACTCGTATCTCTCTTTTCTCAAGCACGGCGGTCGCATCTTGCTGGAGAGCTTTACCCTCGACCTTTTGCGTTCCTACATTGACCGCGACGTACCTCTCTTGGCGGGACTGTCGGCGACGTACCTCTACGACTGTCCCCGAGAGCTCAGTGACGGACAGTTTGACGACGTAGCAGGCACCCCGACGGGACACTTCGTGGTCATTCAGGGCTACAGCGAGGACAAGCGGCGTGTGCTCGTGGCTGATCCTCTTTCTGACAACCCGCGTTCGCCCGAGCAATACTATTCGGTGGGTATCGAGAGACTTCTGGCGGCCATGCACTTGGGCATCGTGACCTATGACGCGAACCTTCTGGTCATCGAGCCCCGACGAACCCCCACCTTGAGCGATCCCTAGCAAAGAGCACCCACTTCTATGCCTCAGCTGCTTGTCGTGGAGAGCCGAAAAACTCTCGCTTTCGATGTTCCCGGCGCCGAAGTCGTCACGGCACGAGAATACCTGACCGATCAGAAATTCTTGGAGCTGAAGCGTGTCAAAGTCTTCAATCTTTGTCGCAACCAAGCCTACCAGAGTGAGGGCTACTATGTGTCCCTTCTTGCCGCCGCCCGGGGGCATCGTCCGCTTCCGTCGCTTGGTACGATCCAGAATTTGCGTCAACTTCCACTGGTAAAGATTGCGTCGGAGGATCTGGACCTCGTGATCGGAAGGAGCCTTTACGGCCTGAAAGGAGACTCCTTCGAGCTCAGTGTTTACTTCGGGAAGAACATGGCCTCAAAGTATGACCGCCTGTGTCAGGCCCTGTTCGATCACTTCCCGGCGCCTCTCTTGAGGGCCACCTTTCGGCGCACGGACGCCTGGAAGCTGACAGACTTGAAGATCATTGCGGTCGCTGATGTGCCCGAGTCTCATCACGAGTTTTTGCGTGAGCGCGCCCAGAAATACTTTTCTAAACCTCGGGCTAAGGATTTGGAACCGCTTCGGTATGATCTGGCGATTCTCGTCAATCCGGAGGAGCGCGATGCGCCGTCGGATGACAAGGCCATCGCGCGCTTCGTGAAGGCCGCGCGACAGGTCGGGATCCGGGCTTTCGTCATCGGTCGGGACGAGTATCCCCGCATTGCCGAATACGACGCTCTTTTTATCCGAGAGACGACCGGAGTGACGCACCACACCTTCAGGTTCGCCAGTCGCGCGCAGAAAGAGGGGCTCGTCGTGATCGACGACCCCGATTCGATTCTCAAGTGCTGCAACAAGGTTTATCAAGCGGAACTCTTTCAGAAGAACGCGGTCCCGTGTCCCAAAACTCTCATCGTGCACCGAGACAATCGCGCAGTGGTGGAGGCTCAGCTGGGCCTTCCCTGCGTGCTCAAGAAGCCGGACAGCGCCTTTTCTCAGGGAGTCGTGAAGGCGCATGACGCAGCAGAGCTGAAGGTGCTTCTCGATACCCTCCTCGGGGAATCCGACTTGGTCGTAGCGCAGGCCTTTGTAAAATCTGATTTCGACTGGCGGGTGGGCGTTTTAGGGGGGAAGCCGCTTTACGTTTGTCGCTACTTCATGGCCAGAGGGCATTGGCAAATTCAGAAGAACGGAGACGAGGGCCAGAAGAGCTTTGGTCGACACGAAACGCTTCGGGTAGGGGATGCCCCGGCGGCCGTCCTTGAACTGGCCGTGCGTGTGGCAGGCCTAATAGGAGACGGATTCTACGGAGTGGATCTCAAGGAGGCCTCAGGGGGACTCATGGTCATGGAAGTCAACGACAACCCCAACGTCGAGGCAGGGGTCGAGGACATGATCGAAAAGGATGAGCTCTACCTCGACATCATGCGGCATTTTTATGCGCTACTCGAACGCAAGGGGCTCAAACCATGAGAGCGTACCCTCATGCAGCTTTCAGCGGCTATGGGGTCGAGATTGAGTACATGATCGTGCACGAGGATACCCTCGACGTCGCGCCCATTGCCGATCGCCTTCTCGAGTTTGTCCAAGGAACTGAAGACATGGACGTGGTGCGCGGTAAAGCAGCATGGTCCAATGAATTGGCCCTGCATGTCATCGAGGTCAAGACGGCAGGTCCCACGCCCGATCTCGCAGAAGCGCGCCATGTGTTTCGAGAGCAGGTGCAGGACCTCAACTCCCGCCTCGGCCCGCTCGGGGCGAGGCTCATGCCTGGGGGGATGCACCCGTGGATGGCTCCCCTCAAGGAAACCCGCCTCTGGCCGCACCAGAACGACGAGATCTATCGAGCCTTCGACAGGATTTTCGGTTGTCATGGCCATGGCTGGTCCAATTTGCAGAGCACCCACATCAATTTTCCTTTTTCGACGCCCGAAGAGTTTCGCCGTCTGCATGCCGCCTGTCGCTTCGTCCTTCCGCTCATTCCTGCCTTGGCGGCGAGTAGTCCGTTCTTGGACGGTACGAGGGGCCAGGGACTTTCCACGCGCTTGTTTGTTTACCGGAACAATTGCAGCCGCATCCCGAGCGTCACCGGACTCGTGGTACCGGAGCGTGTGTCCACGGAGGAGGAATACCAGGCGCTTCTTGCAGGCATTTATCAGGACCTTTTGCCCTACGATCCCGACGGTGATCTCGCTCATGAATGGGTGAACGCGCGGGGTTGTATCGCACGCTTCGATCGGGGGGCGATTGAGATCAGGCTCGTCGATGCTCAAGAATCCCCCGGTCAAGATCTGGCTGTCGTCGCCTTCCTCGTCGAGACGGTGAAGGCACTCTATGAGGGGCGATTGGCGCCGGCCGTCGTCACTCACGCAGCCGTTGACCACGCGGCACTTGACCACGCCGAATTTGAAGAATCGCGTCTTCTCGGGCTGCTTCTTTCTTCCGCGGAGAAGGGTCAGAGCGCTCCGGTCGAGCCCGCTTACGCGGCTGCGTTTGGCGTCGAAACGAGCACCATGGGTGACTTGCTACGCGGGATCGCCGCACGGATAGAAATGCACCCGGAGCTCGCGTCCGGGCTAGAGGTCATTTTGACCCAAGGCTCCCTCGCCGAGCGCCTCGTGAAGGCAGTAGGGGAGACGCCTTCGCACGGCGAATTACGGGACGCTTACTCAGAGCTTTGTCGATGCCTAGAGGAGGACGTTCCGTTCCGCCTTGACCTACCTTACCCTACGTAGTACCCAAGAAGGTCGCGAAGTGCTCACCTCGGGAGATTTCGATCTCAGGGGGTAGCGGGCCGGGGGTTGAGTTCTGGCTGACGCTTGCGCGGCTATTTTCTGCGAGAGCCCATATGAAAACCTTCAGCCCTTTCGTTTCTGGTCCGCGCCTGTGGGCGTTGTTTGTTGCGCTCATCTTGGCTCTTTCCGTTTCCTGCGATCCCGGCGACGACGACAAGGCCGGTGACGACGACAAGACCGGTGATGGGGACGATCTTGGAGGGGCGAACAGCGGTGATGGCGACGGCGACGGCGACGGCGACGGCGACGGCGATGACGCTCCTGTTCCCGCCGAAGGGTCGCCTTGTGATGACGACTATGCGACGGCGTG
>CAYMQT010000284.1:0-4126 GCA_964392575.1 uncultured Polyangiaceae bacterium | reverse complement strand
AAAAACCGTGGAAAACCAGCATCGAAATCCCGGAAGGGCCAGGCAAGCAGTCGGTCTCGATCCCCGCTCTACTCGATGCACCGAAGGACCCCAAGGAGTCGCAGGCAACGACCGATGTCAGCGTGCAGGATGAAGGTGCGAGGGACGGTTCGACACAGCGCTCTCTGGCCTATGGCGCGGGCGCCCTGGGGCTGGTGGGAGTGGCGCTCGGCACGGCCTTTGGCATCGACGCCCTGAGTAAATTTAATCGTTCGAATGAGAATGGTTGCAATGGCAACGACTGCAATACGGAGGGAGCCGATCTGCGTGACGCTGCTCGCACTTCAGGAAACGTGTCCACGGTGGCGTTCATCGCCGGAGGCGTGCTGGTCGGTACCGCCGTGGTGCTCTATTTCACCGCGCCTCGATCTCAAAAGGCTGCCGTGAGTGGCAGCAGCGGGACGGAGCGCGGCTACAGCGGCTCGGGTGAGCGGATCTGGTCGGCCAGCCTACGGCCTAGCTTTGGCGGCGGCATCGCCCAGATCGGAACCACATGGTGAGTTCGAAGCATGAGAAACGCTCCCCAGGGCACTTTTTGCGCGCGGCCCGTTGGAGTTTCCTCGCGGCATTTTTCCTCCTGGGCCTCCTGGCCTGCAACGCGCTCGTCGGTATCGATCCTCCGAACCGCATCGACGACACGGAGGGTGACGGGACTGGCGGTACGGAGGGGGGTGAATCCTGTCTGCTCCCCAGCGATTGCGTCGATGCAGGTGAAAATTACGTCTGCCTGTTTCGGGTTTGTAGTCCGCCCTGCATCGGTGATGTCGATTGCACGTCCGGTTTCCGCTGTCTCAAAACGGAAGAGGGCAATGCCTGCGTCAACGCAGAGCAGGCTGCCTGTAGAGTAGACGATGAGGCGTCCCGCTGTCCTGAGGGCAACGTTTGCTCGGGAGGGCAATGCAGGATCGATTGCTCGGAGAATGAGGCGGCTTGTCTCACTGGACAAATCTGCACAAGTAGCGGGATTTGTCGAGGCACTGATCCGGATCACGATCCGTCATCTGGCCCAGGCACGACCGGTGAACCTTGCGACGCCGAGGGAGAGATAGCTTGTGAGGACTTCGCCTCCACGTCTCGACTCATTTGTGAGAATGAAGTTTGGACGGAACATGAGCCTTGCGAAGCGGGCACCTTCTGTAACAACGCCAGCGATCCTGGAGGCCAATGTGATGAAATCCTGGCGGAGTGCGAAGGGAAACAACCCATCGTCCCCTTTTGCGTAGAGAACGTTCGTCACGTCTGCGGTGCTGACCTCGTGACGGTGGAGAGCGTCGAGTGCGAGAGCAACCAACATTGTTCGTATGGGAGCGGAGCGGCTTGTGCCGCCTGCTTGCCCAACACGTTCGATTGCAACGGAAGCAAGCTGCTGAAGTGCAACGACACAAACACCGGCTTCATCGAAGAAAGAGACTGCTCGACGGAGGACGCCCCGTGCAGCGCCACGGCTGGAGATTGCACGGAGTTCCACTGCAACGAGGGGCAAAAAAAGTGCAACGTCGCCGGCGATATATTGGAAGTCTGTAGCGAGGACAGATCCGGCTTCGAAGAGGACGAAAACTGCGGTGCAAATCGCTGCGACCTCGACAATCTGGTCTGTTCCCCTTGCCCTCTGCCTGCCCCCTCTGCGCCACAGACGACCTACGCATGCGAAGACGGCAGCTGGGTGATCGCAGGTTGCAGCGGCAGCTACGCCCATTGCGACGCCAGTCTGGAAAACGGCTGCGAGACGAACACCAATACCAGTGGTTCTCATTGTGGCGGCTGCGGCACCACCTGCAATTGGGCCAACGGCACGGGCAGCTGCGTGGGCGGAAGCTGCCAATTCGGGTCTTGCAACTCGCCCCATGCGGACTGCACTGGTGGTCTAGACAACGGTTGCGAGACCAATACGTCGAGCAACAACAGCCACTGCGGAGGCTGTGGGATTGCATGCCAGACGACTGGTACGTCATCGAACCCGTGCACTGGGTCGGTCTGCAATCCTATCTGCACCGGCAATTTCGGCAACTGTGATTCCGTCGGTACCAATGGCTGTGAGACTCTTCTGAATACTAGCACCCATTGTGGTAGTTGTGGAACTAGTTGCACGGGGGGCACGCCCGTATGTCTCAATGGGAGCAGTTGCGTTCAATGCGTGAACACGGGACAGTGCACGGCGAGCAATGACTGCTACACCGTCATCTGCTCCAGCAATACGTGCGTGGAGGACGCGAAGAGCTTCGGGGTAAATTGCACAGGGGGGATCTGCAATGGCTCAGGCTCCTGCTCGGCCGTATCCATTCATGGCCAGCTTGGACCTAGCGCGAGCAGTGTAAATGTTGGCGTAAGTGAATTCACAGCGGTCCGCATCTTCGTGTCGCAAGCAACGAGAGTGTCGGCATTTGGTATCGAATTGTCATCCGTCGGGTCGGCTACAGGAATGCGCTTAGGAATTTATACGAATTCTTCAAACGCACCTCAGTCTTTGATCGTAGCCTCTCCGCCGTTCACCCCCAGCGCAGGGCAGAATGAGTACACGCTGAATTCTCCCATCGATCTTTCCGCAGGAGATTATTGGTTTGTTGTTTTGACGAATTCTGGAGTTTCCATCAGGACGCTGAGCAGTGGGACGGTCACGTGGCTCTGGGCCTCGTATGCTTATGCGGCCTTGCCGACGACCGCACCGATACTATCGGGAGTAAGCACAAGGCCTCCAGACATGTACATCAAGGGGATAGCTCCTTAAATGTAATTGTTGTATCTACAAGAAAGAGAGAATTGTGATGGGAAATCTATATCTAGGACCAGACCACGACCACTCGCCTCCGAACCCTTTCTGGACGAATCCTGCCATCGTCATGGCGTCGACGGTTTTTCACGCAGGGGACAAGCCGACGCTCCAGGTTGTCACACGCAATCATGGGGACGCTCCAGCACCGAATACGGAGGTCGAGCTGTTCTGGGCCGATCCTTCGACTGGGTTTCTGGCGCTGCCGGAGCGGCGAATCGGACTATCGTCAGGGCTCGTGGACCCTCGATCTGGGACATCCGGGATCGATGGATCGCTCACTTTGAATTTCGGTTGGGGAACGGCTCCAGGTGAAGATGGAGTGCCGCCGGAGGCGGCGAGTACGAACGGGGGGCATGTTTGTCTATTGGCTCGTGCCAAATGCACCGCTTTAGATGAGCACTACGACGAAGCACACCCGACGAGCGATCCGCTGACAGCAATTCACAATGTTCACGTCCACGCTGCGGGGCTCATGGGAAGTGCTGCGGGGAACGCAGGCGCAGGGGGCAAAGGGGAGCGAGAGAGGTTTTTCGCGTTCGCTGCGACCAACATTTTCGGAGAGGCAGTGGGAACACGGTTGGAAGCAGTCCCTCTCGACCCGACGAAGGACCGTGAAAAACTGGAGCATCTACTTGCGATTCCAACCGTGCACGAGATTGCCTCTCGGCGCGGAAAGTTTCGTGCTCCTGCGGAGGTCCAGCTGACTTTGGGCAAGGAAACCGTTGTGCCGCCAGAGAGGTTGCTCAAGTCTCGACGCTCGCCGGAAGCTGCTCTCGGGAAAGCGGCCGCATCCTATCGGCTTGGGCATACGGGGGTATTGGGATCTGCTCTCGCCAAGGCTCTCACAGCTGCGCCAGCGACGTGCAATGAAATTACGCTCGACCTCCTGCCTTTCGAAATCCGTCAGGGGTTGCTCTCGGTTGTTCCAGGTGGAGAAGACGGGGACATCTCGGTAGTGGAAATTCATCATGTGACCACTGAGAAGCAGCCACGGTTGATCGGTGGATTGACGGTCGTTTATCAGACGGCCAGAAATATGTTTTAAGATCGCATTTTATCACCGATAAAGAAGGCTGACCTCAATCTACCTCCGCCCCGCCAGCAGCAATCTGACCCGGATTGCCCCGTGCCGGAAGCAGACTCATGGTGCAGCAATCTGACCCGGATTGCCCCGTGCCGGAAGCAGACTCATGGGTGCTGGGCCCGAGGTCCGTCGGGTAAACTCGTCGTGTTGCAGGGCTCGCACGACTGCGAAGGGCGCGCGCCTGGAAGTAGCGCTCGCAGAGGGCCACCGTTTCTGCCTGAAACACCGATGCT
>CAYMQT010000283.1:0-4138 GCA_964392575.1 uncultured Polyangiaceae bacterium | reverse complement strand
CGGGCATCCGCATCGACGTGGAGCTGAGCGCACCTTCGACGATTGAGCTGGTGCAGGGCACCGCCGCACGCAGCGTAGAACTGCGTGTCACGCCGGCAAGCTGAGTGGAGTTCGCCCACGGCGGCGCTCTCACCAGCTCAATCGCCCTCAAATCGCGCCAACTAGGGCGCACCGAGCAGCGCTCAGTTGGCACCGCCGGTCGCCGGCGCGCCATAGACCGTGCCGACGTTGCCGTCGCCACCCGTGGCAGGCGCGCCGTAGACGGGACCCACCGTACCGTCGCCACCCGTCGACGTGGAACCGCCCGTGTCCGCGCCGTCTCCACCGGTCGCGGGTGCGCCGTAGACGGCGGCGTTGTTCTCGCCGCCCGTGCTCATGCTCGCGCCGCTGCCGCCGCCTCCACCGCCGGTGCCGCCCGTGCCGTCTTCCGAGTCACCACCACAAGCCGTGGTGGGAGTCACCGCGAGCGCGCCGAGCGCGAGCAGCGCTGCTCGACTCACGCGACCGGAGGGGCGCCGCGCCTCGATGGCCTCGAGCGTGGCGTCCGCGAAGCCGCGTGACAGCTCCGTCTGACAGAACGGGCACGCCGTTTCGCTCGCGCGCACGTGACGGCGACAAGCAGGGCAAGGAACGAGGGCTGCGCTCATGGTGACCAAGGTGCCAGAGGTCGACCGGTGGAGCCAAGCGGAATCGGTGGAGCGAGCCACCACGCGAACCAGATCAGCTACCGCAAAGCGGCAATTTCATTGCCCACGCTGAAATGGCCGTGCCCTATAGCGGTGACCACTTGCGGCGAGTGTGACTCCGCCGATTGCGGCCCCCGAAGGGGTGAGGGCCGAATCGGCTACGGTTGGCCACATCTCTGCAAGTGCCGCTTCTTTGCTCGTTCGAGCGGCGATCCACTGAAGTGGTCGCCGCTCTAGGAGTAGCTCAAACGGGCTCTTCGATGATCTCGAAACGCCCGCTATCGAACGGTTGCCCCGGCGGCGCCTCCACCCGGACCACGCGCTCGCGCTTGCCGCGCGCGTGCATCTCGAGCGCGCGGTGGTGGCAGTAGGGGTTGTTGCCGGGTTTGCCGAGCAGCATGTCGCCCATCCAGGTGCAGCCCGCCTTGCACTCGCTCTTGTAATAACACTCGGCGCAGTAGCCCCAGAGGTCGGCTTCGGTCCGGGTGCGCGTGTAGCGGATGGGCTTCGAGCGCGTCCAGATGTCGACGAGGCGCGCATCCTGGATGTTCCCCGCGCCCCACTTCACGGTGCCGAGCGATGGACACCCCTTGATGGTGCCGTCGGCCTCGATGCCAATCGTGGTACGGCCGGCGCCACACGAGCCGCCGTGGCCGCTCGGCTGGTAGCCCTGGAACTCGCTCTCGTACGGCCCGAAGTACCCGAGCGTGTTGCCTCGCCAAATGGTGACGCCCGCTTCGTTGGCTCTTTGTTTGAGGCGCGCGAGCAGCGGGAACACCTCGAGTAGATCGTACGGTTGGAGCAGCACCTCCGGCTCGTCGGCGGCGCGGCCCATGGGCACCGTGACCATGATTTGCCAAGCGCGCGTGCCGTTCTGGATCAAGAGCTCGAACAGCTCGGGCAGGTCGGGCACGCTCAGGCGATTGATCTGCGTGTTGTTGTAAACACCCAGGCCCGCCGCGCGAAAGTGCCCCATCGCTTCGAGCGCGCTGTCGAACGAGCCCTTCACCGCGCGCAAGCGATCGTGCGCGTCGCGCAGGCCATCGATGGACACACTCGCCGCGCGGAGACCCGCGCTCGCGGCGCTCCGCGCGAGCTCGGCGGTGACGCCGCGCCCACCCGTGGTGGTCGAAACGGCAACCCCCGCTCGTGCGAAGCGTTCCACAATCTGCAGCCAGTCGGGCCGGAGGTACGCCTCGCCGCCAATCAGCGTGACCTCCTTGATGCCGAGCTCAATCAGCTGATCGGCGAGGTCGAGCGCCTGCGCGGTGTCGAGTTCGTCCGGGCGAGCACGCCCCGCGCGCGAACCGCAATGCCTGCAAGCGAGATCGCAGGCGAGCGTCACCTCCCACACGCAATAGATGGGTCGCACCGCGTCGACCGCGGTTGGTTCGTCGGAGAGCGGCAAATTCCTGCGCGCCGGGTGCGCGAGCGGAGCGAGCGGCAGCGAGCGGGGACGCGGCGCGCGGAGGAGGTCGTCCACCTGGGGGAGCGTCCTGTCGCCGGGCATTTTGCGAGTGTACCGGCCGGGGCGGCAGCGTGGAACGGAATCCGACCGCGCTCCTTCCAATCCCCGATATTTCGCGGCTTCGTCTCTTCGGCGATCGCGTCGGAATCCAGGAGCTCACCGCGCCCACAGAGCGCCGACATCGAACTCGATGGCTTCGAAGGGGCGGAGGCGCCGCGAGGCATCACCCTCGGCACGATCGATGATGCGGTAACTGGAACCGTCGAGCTCGAGTACCTCGAGGAACTTGTCATGCGGTTCGATCAGCCAAACGTGCGCGACTCCCGCTCGCTCATAGAGACCGAGCTTCTTGCCGCGATCGAGCGCGCGCGTGGACGGTGACGCGACTTCGCATACCCAATCGGGCGCTACGTCGATGAACGCTGCGTCGGGCAGTTCGGGCAGTGTGGTGCGGCGCCAACCGGTGACGTCGGGCACCACGACATCGGCACCGAGATGGATCTCGGGTTCGTCGAGGATGATCCAACCACCGGGGCCACCACGACCCCGTTTGAACGGGGACCCCAGCTCTTCACCGACGGCCGAGGCGGCGTTCGCATGCAGCGTGGCCGGCCGCGGACTCTGGTAGAGCACTCCCTCGATCAGCTCCGCCACCACGCCTTCGGGCGCGGAGAGCACGTCCTGGTAGGTGGCGCGGCGAAGGGCGGGCTCATTCATGGGACTGAGCCTATCCTAGCACGGTGGCGGCGCTCGAATCCTGGCCTCTCGTTGGCACCGTGCCGGGCGTCATGGCGAGCGCTGAGGTGAACCCGTACCTTCTCGGATGCACGCGCGAAGCCCCAGCAGACCCCGTGAGCGCCCCTTCACCACCGGCTCCCGCATGACCGCCGTCGTCGCAGCAGCGCTCCTGTTCTGGGTGGTGGTGTTCACCGTGTTCTTCGTGGCTCAGGGCTCATCGCCCTTCGAGCTCTTGCGCGGGCGTTTGGCCCCGCCGCCCGACGATTTGGGCGAGTGGAAGGTCACGGACCAGGACAGCGCGAACGGCTTCTCGACCGAAGAGCGTTACCTCTTGCCGAGCGAGCGCCCGAACGCCCCCTACTACCTGCACCAGGTGCGCTACCGCGACCTGATCACCGGAGAGGTCACGCACGTCGTGCCCGAGCGGCGCGTCCCGCGACGCCGCGTCGGCAGCCGAGGGACCTGAGCGACGCGCGCACGAATCAAATCTTCCCCACGCCCACGTTCGTCGCCAGCACCGCCGGCACGCACGCGGCCGTGTCCATGGTGTAGCTGTATGGCACCGACGTATCGCCCGTGGTTTGCACGTTGGGCCCGGCGGGGACCTGATCACCGCTCACCGCTTGCCACACCACGCTCGGCGAGAAGTAGTTCCCATGCACCTCCCAAGTGCCGGGGTTGGTCAGGTAGAAGAACGTGCCGAGCGGGTTGCGCGCGTCGGTGAAGTAGTTGTTCTCGACCAAGAGCGTGGCGCCGTTACGCGAGTTGATGCCCGTGGAGATGATGTCGCTGTAGTGGTTGTTGTAGATGTGCACGTCTGCCTCGCGGATGAGGTGCGTGCGTGAGTTCAGGTTCTGATACCAGTTGTGGTGGAAGGTGATGTTGGTCGAGCCGTCGTCGCCGTCGTCGTTCGAGCCGATCAGGCCGCCGCGGCCGCCCGTGTGCAGGTGGTTGTACGAGACCGTGACGTTGGTGACGTTGGCCTTGAAGTCGATGAGGCCGTCGTGCTCTTCGCCCTCGGTGGTGGAGCCGAAGACCAGGTTGTGGTCGATCCACACGCGGTCCACGTTCGTCTCCATGCCGATGGCGTCACCGCCGTTCGATGGCGTGCTGGTGTTGGACTTCCTCACGTTCTTGATGGTGAGGTTCTGCACGATGATGTTGGACGAGTTGCGGATGTGCAGCCCCACCTGATCGAACATCACCATCCAGGGCGTGGGCACGAGCGGCGTGCTCGATCAGGTGG
>CAYMQT010000282.1:1983-4156 GCA_964392575.1 uncultured Polyangiaceae bacterium | reverse complement strand
GCGCGCCGAGGTTGTAGATCTCGTCGGGGCCCACCTCGCCCAGGATTCGCTCGATGCTCGAGCTGTCGCCGAGGTCGCCGTGCACGAGGCGCAGCCGCACGCCGCGGTCGTGCGGATCGCGGTAGATGCCGTCGAGACGCCCGGTGTTGAAGCTCGAGGAGCGGCGGATGACGCCCCACACCTCGTAGCCCTTCTCGGGGAGCAGCTCGGCGAGGTAGCTGCCATCTTGGCCAGTGATCCCGCTGATCAGTACCCGCTTCATCCTGATTTGTGACGGTGACAAGGGGGGGGCACGGGGTCAAGTCGCGGGCGGGGCGGAGCGTTTGGAGTCCCCAGCTGGTAGCATCCGACTCAGCATGAGCGTTCGGGACGAACTCTATCGCGACTACGCACAGACGTTCGGTGCCGGAGCCGAGTTCGACTTCGCGCTCGCCGAACGCTCGGCTCCCGTCCTTCGGTACTACCTGCGTGGTTGGCTTCCGAGCGAGCGGGGTGCTCGGATCGCCGATCTGGGTTGCGGTGGTGGACGGACGCTCTTCGCGCTCGGGCGCCTCGGGTACACGAACTGTTCGGGCGTAGACCTCAGCGAGTCCCAAGTGCGCGTAGCGCAGCGCGCTTGCGAGCGCGTGGAGCTCGGCGACGCGCTCACCTACCTTCGTTCGTCGACCGAGGCGTTCGACCTGCTCGTGTCGTTCGACGTGATCGAGCACCTCTCGAAGGAGGATGCGCTCGAGTTACTGCGGCTGTGCTTCGAACGACTCGCACCCGGCGGACGCCTCGTCCTGCAGACTCCCAACGCGGCGAGCCCATTCTTCGGCGACGTCCGCTACGGCGATTTCACCCACGAGATTGCATTCTCGCCGCGGCTGCTCGCGACCTTGATGGTGCGTGCCGGTTTTCGTGACGTCGAGTGTCGGGAGCAGGGGCCGGTGCCGTTCGGCTACTCGGTGAAGTCCACGGTGCGGGCGGCGCTCTGGAGCGGGGTGAGAGTGGGGCTCGGTCTCCTCGAAATGGTGGAGACGGGAAGCCGCGGAGGTGTCTACACGCGCGTGTTTCTCGCCTCGGGTGTGAAGGGCTGACCGTTTGCTCGACTCGTAGCGCGAGGCTAGCATCGCCCCGATGAAGCGATTCGCGATTGGTTCGGCTCTTTCGATCGTGGTTTCTTTCTTGGCTCTCGTCGCGGGTGGCTGTGATGACTCGACCACGGACGGTGGGGGTGGTGCAGGCGGTGAGGGTGGCGAATCCGGAACACCGCCGGCCGGCGATTGCGAGGACGGCGAGTACCCGAACGACGAGACCGAGCCCAGGGCCGTGTCCGCCGACATCGTGGGGACCCACACGCTCGAGTTCGACGAGAGTGCCTCGGGCGGTCTGTTCGACGACGGCGAGCTGGTCGAGGTGGAGATCACCGCGGATGGCCGCCTGATCATTGGCGAGGTGGTCTTGTGCGCGCCGTTCGTGCAGAAATACGGCGGCTCGGCGAACGAGGCAGAGATCATTTGGTACGACGCCGACACCAAGCTCGGCTACGCCGCCAGCCCCAACGACGGGGGAGAGCTGTCGGAGATCAACGTGGGTGACTACGACAGTCCGCAGGACGCCGAGGGGCTCATCCCTGGTTTCTTGGGCCAGCTCCGGGCGCCGCTCGGGGCCGTCGATCTGAGCGCGGTGGCGGAGGTGTCGGGCGTCTATGCGTTCGACACCGTGGTGACGGGCGTCGCGCCCGGGAGCGAGTTCGAGATCCTCACGGACGGGACGATCGTCTGGGGAGGGTTCTCGTACACCGAGGACCTCGTGGAGTCCGTGGCAGAAGCCACGGGCCTGGTGACGGTCGCGATGATGCCGAGGATCGTGAACTTCGTGGAGTACACGGAGGAGTTCGAGATCCAGTACGCGGATGCCGAGGTGTCCATGGTCCACTACCGACCGTACGCACCGACCGACATCGACGCGGTCCAGGTGTTCGTGTCACGCTCGGGCGACAGCGCCGAGTAAAACGCTCCGGATGAGCGCATCCTTTGCGCCCTTGCTCGTTGCCACGTAGGGCGAGTGAGCCGATAGTGATGCAGATGGGAGGCGCGGCGCGCATCGCCAAGTACTGGCCGCTCGGGTTGGCCGTTGCGCTGGGTGTATTCGCCGGCGAAGCCCCAGAGCACCTCGCCCGTCTTCGGGT
>CAYMQT010000282.1:0-1973 GCA_964392575.1 uncultured Polyangiaceae bacterium | reverse complement strand
ACCTACACGTTCCGCTACGCCGAGGGGCTCTCGTACCTGAGCACCGATCCCAAGGCGTGCGTGAACTGCCACATCATGCAGCCCGAGTACGACGCGTGGCAGAAGGCGAGCCACCACACGGTGGCCGTGTGCGTGGACTGTCACTTGCCACACGCGTTCATCCCCAAGTACCTGGCCAAGATGGAGAACGGCTGGCGTCACGGGAAGCTGTTCACCACGCAGACGTTCGAAGAGCCCATCACCGTCAAGGAAGCGGGCCTTCGCATCTTGCAGGCAAACTGCGAGGGCTGCCACGCGCCGCTCGTGGAGGGCCTGCTCGCGCGTGACTCCGGCGGCGCGCACGCCGGGAGCACCGGGCAACCCTGCATTCATTGTCATTTCACGGTTGGCCACGGCGAGCGCGCAGGGCTCGGTGGTCCCTACCGTCCGGGCGAGCTCGAGTCGCCAACCACTCGCGGAGAGAAGTCACCATGACCGACGAACAAAAGAGCCAGGCCCCTCGTGCAGCAGCCCCAGCCAAGGCCCCCCTGTGGCAACGTCCGGGCTTCTTGGTTGGCATTCTGGCGCTCGTGGCCGCGGGGACCGCTGGCGTCACCGCGCTGCTCATGAACATCTCGGACCGCAAAGCCGAGGCGCGCGTGAAGTACACGCGCCTCGTCGACGTGGGGGAGAACGACACCGACCCGGCCAAGTGGGGCAAGAACTGGCCCGTGCAGTACGACAGCTACCGCATGACCGCGCGTCGCACGTCCACCAAGTACGGCGGGCATTCGGGCAGCGAGGCGCTCCCCGAGGAGCGCATCGAACGCGATCCGTGGCTCAAGCGCATGTTCCTGGGCTACGCGTTCTCCATCGACTTCCGCGATCGTCGTGGGCACGCGTACATGCTGCACGATCAAGAGCAAACCAAGCGCCTCACCAAACCGCAGACCGGCTCGTGTCTCCACTGTCACGCATCGATCATTCCGCTCTACCGCGATCTGGGTGGCGGCGACGCGATGAAGGGCTTCGAAGGATCGTACAAGTTCAGCTACCAGGAGCTGAACCAGAAGCTCCACGACTCCGGTCACGCGCATCCAGTGAGCTGCGTGGACTGCCACGATCCGAAGACGATGGCGCTCCGCGTGACTCGCCCGGGCTTCATCCTGGGCATCGCGGCGCTTGCCGCATCCGAGGCCGAGGTGCCGGCGCTCGAGTCGATTCGTCACTGGCGCGAAGGCTCGCGCAAGGAGCCGTACGATCCGAACGTCGATGCCTCGCGCACGGAGATGCGCTCGTACGTGTGCGGGCAATGCCACGTGGAGTACTACTGCTCGAGCAAGATGCCGCTCACCTTCCCGTGGGGGAAGGGGCTCACCATCGACGAGATCGAGCAGTTCTGGAACGAGACGAAGTTCGAGGACGGAGCGCAGTTCTACGACTACGAACACAAGGAGACGGGCGCGCACATCTTGAAGGCGCAGCACCCCGAGTTCGAAACCTGGAACCAGGGCGTGCACGCGCGCGCCGGCGTTGCTTGCGCCGATTGCCACATGCCGTACATGCGCGAGGGCGCTGCCAAGGTCAGCGATCACTGGGTGCGGAGCCCCCTACTCAACGTCAATCGCGCGTGCCAAACCTGCCACCGCGCGACCGAGAGCGAGATTCTGGCGAGGGTGGACGTGATCCAAGAGCGTAACCACTCGCTCCTCGAACGGAGCGGGCAAGCCGTGGTCGCGCTCATCGACGACATCGTGGCGGCCAAGGCCGCGGGCGCGACTCCGGAGCAGCTCGCTCCAGCGCTCGAGCTGCAGCGCAAGGCGCAGTTCCGCGTGGACATGGTGGCTTCCGAGAACAGCATGGGCTTCCACGCGCCGCAGGAGACGGCCAAGGTGCTCGGCGAGGCAGTCGATTACGCGCGCCAGGGGCAACTGGCGGCTCGTGGGGTGGTGGGTGGTGGACTCGTGCTCCCCCCTGCTCCGGCGAGCGCGGTG
>CAYMQT010000281.1:0-4196 GCA_964392575.1 uncultured Polyangiaceae bacterium | reverse complement strand
TCCACGAACTCCATCACGCCCTTGTCCTTCAAGAGGCGAGCCGGAAGCATCACCACGGGATCGCCGTCTGGCAGAGGCACGGCGGAAAAGCGCTCAGGATCCACCCCGGAGCCTAAAATAAGGCTCGTTTTGTCCCGCGCAACGATTTTATTTTTTATAAATTGCTCGCGGTCCGTGGGATTTTGAAAAATCACCCGGCAACGTTTGCGGGAAAAAGTCGTCCGGTACGCCAGCAAGAGACTCTTGCGTAAGGCGCGGCGGGCCATCCCCGCGTCACCGATGAACGCATACCCCATCCCACTGACGGCATGCACCACGGGGATCCTCAAAAGGCGAGCCGCCGTCCCTCCGTATAAGTTGGGTTTGATGGTCACGAGATGGACCAAGTCGGGTTTCACGCTTCGAAAGAGCGCGAGCAAGCGTGCCAGAGTCGCCGCATCCCTTGCAGGGTTGGTCCCGCCGCGATCGAAGGGGATCGGGTGAAACGTCATGTTCGCGGCCTCGATCACCTGACTCGCCTCGGACTGACCTCCGGCCACATGCACCTCGTAGCCCGCCTGCTGACAGGCCTGCGCGAGTCTGAGGCGATGAGAAACAAAGAACCAGTCCGCGTTGACCACGAACATCAGGCGCGGCTTCCTTCGAGTCACTGAGGGCACCGCAGCTAAGGGCACGACTGCACCCGAGGCCCGTTCCCCACGCGCCCGTCCCCCGCGCGGAAGGCCTGTAAAAAGGCCTGCCCAGAAAGCACCGTCCACAAACGCGCACCGTGATTTTCCTTGCCCGAAAGGTGTGCGTTCCACGCGGCTCGCACCGGCTCGCGCGCAAAGATCCCGTACTCCACGAGACTTCGCTCGCTCAACAGTTCCTCGCTCCACTCCCGCAGAGGCCCGCGGAGCCAAGCGTCGAGCGGAACCGAGAAACCTGACTTCGGTCGCTCCCACAGATCGCGCGGGACGTGCTTTGCCAGAATTTCACGAAGAGGCCATTTGCCTACACCGCCGCGTCTCTTGAAGCCGTCCGGAATCCTCCAACTCGCCTCATAAAGCCGGTGATCGAGCAGCGGTTGTCGCGCTTCGAGCCCGACATTCATCGTCGCTCGATCGACCTTCACCAGCATGTCACCGGGTAGTCCCTGCGCCGTGTCAAACCACAGAGCGCGCTCCAAAGGGCTGAGATCACGCAAAAACTCTGGCGCGGATTCGGCGCGCGTACGCACGGGAGGCCTTCGTCCGGTGACGTTCTCTTCTGTGAGCCAATGCGTCGCAAGATTCAGGTGCATCGCCTCAGGGGTGGCAGAGGCGGAGAGTCGTGCCAACTTTCGCATCTTTTCTCCTGCTTGACGCACCCGGAAGCGCTCCGGCAAAACGGGCGAAGCCACGCTCGAAATCCGGTCCCATCCCTCCGCAGAGACCCGCAATAACGCCTGAGAAAGAGAGCCACGCGCGGATCGGGGCACCCAGGAGAGAACCCGCCACGCTCGCTCCCCCCACACATGCCGATTGTAGCCCGCAAACACTTCGTCTCCGCCATCGCCGGTGAGTACCACCGTCACATGCTTTCGCGCGAGACGAGCGACGAGCGTCGTCGGGAGCTGTGAACTGTCGGCGAACGGTTCATCGTACACGGCGACCATCTGAGGAACCAAATCCAGAACGTCGCGCTCCGTGACCATCAGCTCTTCATGCTCGGTGCCCAAATAGGCCGCGATCTTTGCCGCGTGCCTCGACTCATCAAACGCCGGATCGTCAAAGCCAAGCGCGAAGGTCTTTACCTTCGCGCTCACATGCTTCTGCATCAGCGCCACCACGAGAGAAGAATCGATGCCGCCGGAAAGAAACGCCCCGAAGGGCACATCCGTGCGCAGGCGCTGCTTCACCGCGGTTTCAAGCTCTGCCTCGACGGTCGCGAGGACTTCTTCAGAAGACCACTCTCTCTTGCGTGACTCAGCCCCGGCCAAGATCGCGTCCTCGAGACGAAAGTAAGGCGTCGGCTCCCCCGCGCGTCCCGCTTGCATCTGCTCGACTTTGGCACGCAGGTACGTACCCGGGAGCAGTTTCTTTACGCCACGAAAGACCGAGTACGGGTCGACGATGAAACCAAAGCGCGCAAGCAGTCCCATGGCCTCTTCATCGATCCGTAGATCGCTGCACACGGCGCGGAAGGCCGAAAGCTCCGAGGCGACAAGAAACCTGCCGCTGTTTTCCCCGTAATAAAGCGGCTTCTTGCCCATACGATCACGGGCAAGGATGACCTCTCGCTCCTTGCGATCATAAAGAGCAAACGCAAACATGCCCGCCATCTTCCCAAGGGCCGCTTCCAGCCCAAAGCGCTCGATCGCTTCCAAGAGAACTTCTGTGTCACTTTCGCTCCGCCACTCGACGTCGCTCATCTCGGCGCGCACTTCGCGGTAGTTGTAGATCTCACCGTTGTAGGCGATCACGAAGCGTCCGCTCGCCGACACCATCGGCTGATGCCCGCGTTCAGACGTATCTAGAATCGAGAGTCGCCGCTGCCCCAGGTGCACCCCGACCGCGTCGTCGGACCACGTCCCGCCATCATCCGGTCCCCGGTGTCGGATCGCCTGGAGCATCTGCTCCACCTGAGCGCGCGTCTCGGGGAGAGCGGCCCCCGGGACCGAAAGCAACAGCGCAAGGCCACACACTTACCTCAGCTCCGCCACAAACCGACCCACCGCGCCCACCCCATGCTCATCAATCACCTTGATGGTCTCTGAGCCGACGACAGCGATGTCCACCTGACCGGTGAGCGCTTTTACGTCCGCGCGATCTTTGACCCCAAACCCAAGCGCCAAAGGTAATTTCGTCGCGCTCCGGCAGCGCTCGATGTAAGCACGAAGAGCGCCAAAGTCCGTCGCCGCCCCGGTGACCCCTTTGCGCGCGATGCAATAGATGAAGCCGCTCGCATAGCTAGCGATCTCACGCATGCGCGCGTCCCCAGTGCGCGGCGAAAAGAGCAGGATGGGATCGAGCTCTTGCTTCCTAAGTCCCTCGAACAGTTCGCCAGCTTCCTCATGGGGGACATCAGGAATGATGACGCCCCGGATCCCCGCCGCACGGGCATCCGCGCAAAACTCCATCACCCCGCGCTTGAAAGCAATGTTGTAGTAGCTCATGAACAAGAAGGGCACGTGCGGGTGCTTCGCCGAAAGTCGCGCGGCCATCTCAAAACAGCGCTTCACCGTCGAGCCCGCCGCGAGCGCCTTCTGATTGGCGTGCAGGATCACGGGTCCGTCGGCCATAGGCTCAGAGAAAGGGATCTGAAGCTCAATCAGATCCACCCCGGACGCCACCATTGCGTCAACGATGGCCTCCGAGTTCTCAAAGCTGGGGTAGCCGAGCACGATGTGCGTCATGAGGAGAATAGGCTTCTCCTCGCGCTTTTGTCTCACGTACGCCTCGAGCATCACGGCTCCCCCCGGGCGCGCCCTTGCGCTCGACGCGCGCGATACTCGTCCGCCTTCTGCTCGATGAACTCTTCCCATTTGGGGTCACCGATCGCATCAGCGATGGTGAAGATGTCCTTGTCTCCGCGTCCGGATTGATTGATCAAGATCACATCGTCCTTGGAAAGCTGAGGCGCTTCACGGAAAGCACCAGCAAAAGCATGGGACGATTCCAGCGCCGGAATCAGGCCCTCCTGACGCACCGTGTCCTTGAGCGCTTGCACCACTTCTTCATCCGTGGCCGCCTCTAGGCGCACGCGCCCCGTCTCATGCAAGTGAGAGAGAATGGGCGAGATGCCGACGTAATCGAGACCCGCCGCGACACTGTGCGTCTCCTCCATTTGCCCCTCTGAGTTCTGGAGAAAATACGTCTTGTAACCCTGAGCAACACCGACCGTAGCGTCGTCGTAAGCGAGGCGAGCCGCGTGGCGCGTCACCCCGGGACCGTGTCCGCCCCCTTCGACCCCCACCAGCTCGACACCCTCATCTTCGAGAAATCCAGAAAAGATCCCCATGGCGTTCGAGCCACCCCCCACGCAAGCATACACGCGCCGGGGCAACTGACCGCTCAGCGCTTGAATCTGAACGCGCGCCTCACGGCCAATGATGGACTGAAAATAGGTGACCATTTCCGGAAACGGATGAGGGCCGCAAGCGGTACCGAGGGCGTAGTGCGTCGTGTCCATGTTGGTGACCCAGTCGCGGAACGCCTCGTTGATGGCGTCCTTGA
>CAYMQT010000280.1:0-4203 GCA_964392575.1 uncultured Polyangiaceae bacterium | reverse complement strand
GAGCGCGACGTTTGGCCGTCGCGCTCCTAGATCCCTAGGATACCCCGCCTGAGCTCTCCCTCAAAATCCGCGCGCCTGAGAGCTGTCACGGGATCCTTCCCGCTTCGATCGCTCTTCCCGTCGCCCCTGTTCTGTCGCAGGAGTAGCGCCAGAGGCGCTCCTTCTTCGTGGGTTCATACCCCCCCTTTTCCCGAGTCGTGCGGCGCATGAAGTAGATGTCGACGGTCGTCAGCCGCTCCTGTCCTGCATGAGACTGATTCCAATCTCGACAAACAAAGTCAGAATAGAAGGCGAGATGACTTCGTTTGCTCCCTCGACGAAGGTCCCTGAAGTACTTGCGCCAACGGAAAGTCTTGTAGCTCCCTGATACGTCGTCGGGCTTTTCCCAAGTCAGCTTGAGGTCGTCTTTCAAGTAGTCGATTTCGCTCCCGTCCGCCCGGGTTCCAAGCACGACATAGTACCCATCGCTGGTCCGTGGGTAGGGCGCAAACAAGCCCCAATGCTGATCCAGACGAACCGCATTCACGAGAGGCATGGTGTCGGGAAGAAAGCTGCCGCCGCGGAGCAAAGATCCCCACGGGCGGCTCTCCAAAGTGTTCATGTTCCAGAGTCCCACAATCACAAGGCAAAGGACGACGAACAGCTCTTCTATCCAAGAGCCAAGGCGACGAGCAGGAGCCGCAAACAAGGGGCGCCTCCTCTTCGCATTTCCTTCGACAGCCTGAACCCACCCCTGTACACGCGAAAACACCGGTTCGAGCTGCGCCCGCGCCCGCGCGACGAAAGCCGGTTTTTTTGTCTTCCCCTCACGGAACGCCGCCAGACTCTCCCAAGTAAAGCCCGGAAACATCCCGACCCAAATCGCAGCGGCGAACCAGGCAAAGGTGCCAAGCGAAATCGTCGCGCCGAGGCCCAAGTGAAAGAGAATGAAAGCTAAAGTCGCAAAGCTCCGAAACGGGCCCTGATAGTCGCGCATTTCCCGCAAGAAAGGGATCAGCGCTAAAGTCCCCGCACCGAAAATGAACCACGGCGCGATGAACTCGAACGAGAGCGTCAGCCGAGTCAGAACCATGGTGAGCGGGCGAAACTGTCGCAAGAACTCGCCCAAAGACGTATCATAGGCGTCGATGTGAAGCGCGTAGTGGATGGCTGTGTGTTTCGTGCGCCAAATGGGATGCGATTTATGCAGGGCGCTAAAGAAGTACAAAAGGCTCATCTGCAAGATGAGCGCAACACTGGCCGCGGAAACGTATTGCTGAGTCGTGCGGGTGTATTTGCTGAGCACCGGTACACGGCCAAAACGACGGTCCAGGGAGAAGCGTGCACCAAGAGGAAGAAAGAGACACCAGAAACAAACCAACCTGATGAGGTAGTCGGCACCCGTTTCTATTTCCATGTTCCGGTTCTGCACCGAAACCATCAGAAGGAACGAGCCTAAGCACGAGAGTCTCGTGCGATACCCGACAAGCAGACCGACAGAAAAGAGCGCCGCAAGAGCCAAGAGCCACGCCTGCGTAGACGCATCCCCGCTCATCATGTGGAAGCTAAAACGTCCGGGAAACCTCGCAAATCCCTGAATCTCCTGATAAGATCGAGGCAAAACGCCCGCGTCTGAATAGTGCTCGCGAACGTCCACCGCGCGGATCGCGAGATCGACCAGGATCATCGTCGCGAGGGAAATCCGGAGGACCGCCAAGGAGCGGAGATCGACCGCAAAGGTCTCTTTCAGGGTCGAATACCATTTCCCCATCCCTCTCGACTACCGGGACACCGGGTCCCCCACAAGTCAAAGCGGGATGCAAGGATTGCGCCGGTTTTTACCGCCTACGTTGCTCCCCCCGGGCAAGCGCGACGAGCTGTATCATGAGCTGCCTTATAGCACCGCTTGCAGCTCGGCGCGCCCTTCGGTACGCCTTGCCCTATGAGCAACCCTACGGCAAAATTCGAAACAACCATGGGCACGTTTGAGGCGGAGATCTTCGTCGACAAGATGCCCATCACAGGTGGCAACTTCGTCAAGTTGGTGGAAGAGGGCTTTTACAACGGCCTGCACTTTCACCGCGTGATCGCAAACTTCATGAATCAGTTCGGCTGCCCTCATAGCAAGGACCCCGAAAGCCCGCGTGCCGGCACTGGTCAGTCGCCCCACGGAAGCATCCCGGATGAGCACCCGGCAGATGTCCGCCTGTCCAATGAAGTCGGCACCCTTTCGATGGCCAACGCCGGCCCTCAGTCCGGTAGCAGTCAGTTTTTCATCAACACGAAGCACAATGACTTCCTCGATTACTTCAGCCCTGGCGCCTCCAAGCATCCGGTGTTTGGAAAAATCACCTCCGGGATGGATGTCGTCACGGCCATCAACAACACGCCCACGGACGGACGTGATCGCCCGAAAACGCCCGTGAAGATGATCAGTCTCACCATCGCATGATACAAATCTAGGCTACAGAGGCCGCAAGCGGGTGCTGCGGCCGAAGTATCTTCCCAGCGCAAGCTACAAAGTGTGCGTCGTGTGGTTCAGATTGGCGTCGACCAAGTGCAAAATGATGTTGCCGTCGCTTCCTTCGAGCCATGCAGCCTGTCCGTTGAGCAGGAAGGCATCGTCCCCACGGGGAAGCCGTGCCGTACCCAGGGAGCTCGCAGGAACGAGCGTGTTGCCCCATTCGTCTACGACGGCCGCGTAAGTGGCTTCATAGTCGTCGAGGGTCCACTTTTCCCAGATGACGAAAAAGGCGTTCGCGCCCCAGCGCACGAGCTTGGGGCGCTCCGCGTGAGCGGTGAGGCGGTCGTCATAGTCAGTGATCCACGCCACCTGCTTGTTGCGACCCGTGGCGGCAGCTCCCCAATAGTCAAGGATATCCACGTCCCAGCTTTCCGTGTTTTCGTTCCCCATCGCCGTATCGGCAATGACCACATCGTACTTATCCGACTGGCTTATCGAGGCAAAGTTGGCGGGAGAATGAACCAGCCCGACGTTGCGTGAATCGTTCACCCTTTCAGGGCGACTGGTTGTTTCGGCCTCTGTGGAGAAGATTGAGACGTAGCCCGACATCGAGGGCGCGACACTGCCGAGGCGCGTGAAGGTGTTGTTGTAACCGCCTCCTGTATCTCCGTCGCCGCCCTTGACGGCAAAAAGCGTCCGTTGATCTTTTTGGCCGGAGACCGTGGTGTAACTGAGAGCGATGCCACGCAAGCTGGCGTCACCGAGCGAGAGACTGACGAACCCCGTTCCGTCGTAGCGGATCCGTTGATCGAAAGAATGGCTGATGTTGTCCTGAACGTGGGTGACCGCGCCGGTATCAAACGATCCGACGATGTAGCGACCGATTTGATGCCTGGAGTCTACGCCCTCATCAAACTCGGTATTCTGCGAATAGTGCACGACGAAAGTGCCGCCGCCTACAGCGAGGCGCGAGGTGCCGGCCGTAAAGGGCGAGTACAGCGGGAGTCGTCCTCCGTTTCCGTCAAAGTCTGTACGCAGGTCCTGACGGTACACTTCCATGCAGTCGCTCCCCATGCGCACCACTTGCATGATGTCAGGACGATGAGTTTCGACGGGCTCGACGTCACCCGCGATGGCCTCGTCGACCGCCGTGATGAGGACAATGTCTCCGTTCTCTGCCACGGCGAGCCCGCCCAAGATCCCGAGGGAAGGCACCGCCAGATGCCAGGTGGCCTGATAGACTCCGCCCGATTCTTCGACGTGGCTGATGTAGAGAGTGTCGACATCAACGCCGGTTTGCCAGGCGACATCGAATGAGCCGTCCTTGCGCGGCGCAGGGATGAGCCGGGGTTTGGCCCCATACATCGAGCTGTGATCGTCCGGGCCGTTGTTGTCTGCGGTGCTGTAAGCGCCACCCAAATCGGCAATCGTGGAGGTGAGAGCACACGAGGAGAAACCGGGAGGCGTGGTTCCGCCTCCTTCGTTTTCGTCACCCATCCCCAGGTTCGAGCCCCCGCCGGTCCCATTGCCGGTGCCTCCGCCCCCTGGAGCGTCACCGTCACCGTCTCCGTCTCCGTCTCCGTCACCATCGCCGTCTCCCTCAGTGTCGTCCTCCCCATCTCCCGGACTATCCGCTTCGTCACTCTTCGTGGCGCAGGCGAAGACGAGGGCGAGCCCGAGGATCGCGGTGATCAACAAATGAGAATCAGAACGGAACTTACGCATGGACGCCTCCCGGGACACCACCAAGATTGAAAGCG
>CAYMQT010000279.1:0-4212 GCA_964392575.1 uncultured Polyangiaceae bacterium | reverse complement strand
CCAGGTCGCGCAGCGTGATGCCGGGCTGCATCTCGCCCTTGAAGCGCACGAGGACGCTTTCAGGCATGTCCAGAGGCATCACGCCCAGGGCGCCCGCAAACGCCACCAGACCAGAACCGGCTGGAAATGAAATCCCGAGAGGAAAACGTGTATGGCTGTCTCCGCCCGTCCCGACTTGATCCGGCAGCAGCATGCGGTTGAGCCAGCTATGAATGATTCCGTCCGCCGGACGCAGGGAGATGCCGCCTCGGTTCGTGATGAAATCGGGCAGGGTGTGCTGGGTCTCGATGTCGACGGGCTTAGGATAGGCGGCGGTATGACAGAAGGACTGCATGACCAGGTCGGCGCTGAACCCCAGACACGCAAGCTCTTTCCACTCATCGCGCGTCATCGGGCCTGTCGTGTCCTGAGAACCCACCGAGCTCATCGTCGGTTCACAATACGTTCCCGGTCGAATGCCCATGACACCGCAGGCTTTGCCGACCATTTTTTGTGCTAAGGTAAAGCCTTTTCCAGTGTCTTCTGGGTCTTCGGGTCGTCGGAACACCTCCGAAGGTCCGAGGCCGAGCGATTCGCGGGCCCGCCGCGTCAGGCTACGCCCGATGATGAGGGGGATGCGACCTCCGGCTCGCACCTCGTCCAGCAAGACGTCGGTTTTGAGGGAGAAGGTGCTGATCGTCTTTCCGTTTTCGTCTTCGACTTTTCCCGCATAAGGATAGAGCACGATGACATCGCCCATGTTCATGGTCGAAACATCCAGCTCGATGGGCAAGGCGCCGGAATCTTCCATGGTGTTGAAGAAGATGGGTGCGATCTTCCCGCCCAAACAAAATCCACCGGTGCGCTTGTTGGGAATGAAGGGGATGTCGTCACCAAAGTGCCAGAGCACGCTGTTGGTGGCAGATTTGCGAGAAGATCCGGTTCCGACGACATCGCCCACATACGCTACGGGGTGTCCTTTGGCCTTGGTGGCTTTCACCTGCGCTAGAGCATCGTCGATGCCGTCGCGAGGCACCTTCAACATCGCTTGTGCGTGGAGAGGAATGTCCGGACGCGACCAAGCATCCTGAGCGGGCGAGAGATCGTCGGTGTTGGTTTCGCCGCTGACCTTGAAGACCGTCAGCGTGATTTTTTCAGGCAAAAGCGGCTTATTCCTGAACCATTCGGCGTCCGCCCAAGACTGAAGGACGGCCTGGGCGCGCGGGTTTCCGTTTTTGGCCATTTCATCGACATCGTGAAAGGCATCGAACATGAGCAGGGTCTTTTTGAGTTGTTCGGTGGCCAAGTCGCCCACGTCATCGTCTTTGAGCAAATCGACGAGGGTCGTGATGTTGTAACCGCCCAGCATCGTACCCAAGATTTCAACGGCGCGGCTCTTCGAGATGAGTCCGCAAGTTGTCTCGCCCTTGGCGAGCGCTGAGAGAAATCCGGCCTTCACGTAGGCGGCGTCATCCACGCCAGCAGGGATGCGCTGAGTGAACAGATTCATCAAAAACTCCTCTTCTCCTTTTGGAGGGCCCTTGAGAAGTTCGATGAGTTGGCTGGTCTGTTCGGCGCTGAGGGGTTTCGGGACGATGCCTTCGGCGGCGCGTTCGGCTACATGTTTGCGGTATTCTTCGAGCATGGTGTGTTTTCTCACGGAAAGGCGGGGCGTGGGCAGGGGCTCTGTCGGGGAGCGGGTGGGGCGGGTATCACGAAAAACCGGTTTTCGTCACTCCGATTTTTCGAGGCTCAGCACCGTTTCATAGGCCACGGCGAGGGCCAAGTCTGGTCCGCCGAGGGGGTTTTGGGGAGTCGTGCGCGCTACTCCCAAGTGCAGGGCGTCATTGGTAGGAGGGATTCCGCGCGCAGGACCAAGGGCTGGTTCCGTTTGCCCCTGTGCCTTCAAGTGTCCGGATAAATCGCTCTCGCGGACGATCAAGGAGGAAGTCTCTTCGTCGTAACCGGGGTCCACAGGGATGTGGGGGGAGACGCCCTTTGCCTGGGTGGTTTGTCCCCCAGGCGTGAAGTAAAGGGCTGTGGTGAGCTTGAGCGCGCCGCCGTAGCCCAGGGGGAGTAAAGTCTGCACGCTGCCCTTGCCAAAGGTTTGCGCTCCCACGAGCCGTGCCCTTCCTGAATCCCGAAGAGCGCCAGCGACCAGTTCCGCTGCACTGGCGCTGAATTCGTTGATGAGCACGACCACGGGACCTCTGGTGAGCGCTCCTCCGCGCGAGGCGTTCATGACGCTCAGAGTTCGCCCTCGATGGCGAGTCGAGTAGATATTGCCTCGGGTGAGAAACTCGTCTGCGAGCGCCGCCGCTTCGCGGACCAGGCCACCGGGGTTGTTCCTGAGATCGAGGATGACGCCAGACAGGTCGGGTGTCTTGGCGCGGAGGCGCCCCAGTTCTCGCAGGAATTCCTTGTGCGTGCCGTCTTGGAAAGCCTTGATGCGTAAGTAAGCAATCCCTCCGTCCATCAGCTGTCCGCGCACGCTCTCTACGCTGATCTCCTCTCGGACGAGGTCGACCTCGCGTAAGGCTCCGCCTTTCTTGCTCTTGACCGTGAGATGCAGGGTAGATCCGATCTTTCCGCGCATCCTCTTGACCAACTCATGAGGCGAAAGTGCAGTGATGGGCTTTTTATCAAGAGCGATGATGCGATCACCTGGGCGAATCTTGGCGCGGTCCGCCGGGGAGCCCTCGACCGGAGCGATCACGATCACTTCACCGCTTTTGAACTCGACCTCGACTCCGATCCCTCCGAATCGACCTGAGGTCGAACCTTCGAAGACCGCTCGGTCTTCGCGAGAGAAGTAATCCGAGTGTGGATCGAGTTCCGCCACCATTCCTCGGACCGCTCCCTTGAGAAGGGTCTCCTGATCCGCGGGCTCGTAGTATTCGCGCTCGATGAGCATGAGCGCCTGACCCATGTGGTCGAGCAGCTCATACGGGTCCGTTCTCGTTTCGGCGTCGGCTTCCGGATCGGCGGCACGAGCCATGCCCGCGAGCAAAAGGACGCAGGAGCTCAGAAGGGTGACCGAGCGCGACATGCCTGCGAATCGTAGCATGCCGCGAACGCAGCACCGCGGATCAGAGGAGCGAGCAGCAGAGTGGGCCCACGTTCGAGCAGAGTGGGCCCACGTTCGACCGACCACGCTCGACCCGACCCACGTTCGACCAGCGGCGCCCTCGGTCGTGCTGGGGCGCGTTTTTCGGCGGTTCATGAAGTGTTCGTACCCAGTCGGGTATCTCGTTGCCAGCGGCACCACAATTCTCTACTCTGGAGACCAGAGAGCTACAGGGGGACCGAAACTAGGGCGGGCTCCCTCATTTGGCATAGTTGCCCACATCCGCCCTTGGGCCTTTCGTACCAGATTCTTCCCTAGCTTGAGGTAGTGCAAAGTGGCAGACGATTCGACACAAAACCGGACTGGCAGCGATAAACGCAAGCAAAGTCTGTACTTTCCGGAGATCATGCTCCAGGAAATCAAGGACGAGGCGGCCCGTTTGGATCGCTCCCTTTCCTGGGTGGTGCAGCGGGCGTGGAAGCTCGCGCGCGCCGAGATCAAAAAGATCCCCAGCGTCAACGACATCGACGACGACGACGGTCCTGACGAGTGAACCGACTGCGGCGCTCGTCCGAAGGTAGCGTCGTTCGTCCAAGGTAGCGTCGTTCATCCGAAACCTACGAAGCATTTCGGAAAAGGTATCGAAATCGGAAGAAAAGTATGACCGCAGCCCGCAAGGAACCCGGGGGGGGACCTGAGCTGTCGTTGCGAGAGGATTCGCACGACACTCTGGGGGGCGTTCTTGCGCTTTTGGCTCATGATCTGAGAAATCCGCTCGCGGCGCTGATGAGCAATGCGAGCTTTCTCTCCATGGTGCTCAAGGATCTTTCCGCCGACGATCGTGAGGCGCTCGATGACATTCAGCTCAGTGTAGAAGCTCTGGGTCGGATCACGGATTCTCTCGAAGTGGTCAGTCGCGACCTCTCGGGTCGTCCCGGTCGTCCACCCGTCGTGATCACGGTTTCTGAGGCCTTGGGGCCGTTTTTTGCCGAGGCAACCAGGGCTGCCCAGAGTCACGGCGTTCGTTTGACCGTGGTGTTCGGTGATGCTGAAAACGCGCGCTTATTGGTTTCTGAGGACGAGTTCAATCGGGCCGTTTCTGCCATCACCCACAACGGCATTTCTGTGGCGCCATCCGGAACCTTGAGACTCACCTCGGTTCCGGA
>CAYMQT010000278.1:0-4240 GCA_964392575.1 uncultured Polyangiaceae bacterium | reverse complement strand
TTTGACTGCGGCGCGCTCCCCGGGCCAGGGCAGAGACCTTGCCCACTGTGTCGGTGAACAGATGAACGATCAGATCCGCTTCACCGTAGGTGATGCGTCCAAGGAGGAGCGCCCGCGCATCGAAGGTGGTGTTGGAAGTCACTCGACCTAAACGTCGAGACGGGCGGACTCGGTGTAGAGAGTGGGCGCCGCTGAGAGTTCTTGTGGCATGTCGCCTCCGCGAGGCTTGAGCACGATGCTGAGGGCGAGAGTAAAAAGGATGAGCAACAGAACAAAGGCCACGGCCACTCCCACTCGACGCCCACGAGCGGGTTTCACAGCGGAGGGGAGGGGGAGCGGAGTGCTCCAGGCGACCCGTCGACTGGACGTGTATCTGGCAAGGACTTCGTCTTCTGAGACACCGACCGCACGGGCGTAGGATTTGAGGAACCCTCGCACAAATACTTCGGCGGGAAGTTCGTCAAACTGATCTGACTCGATCCGCTCCACGCTGGAAACGGGGACACGCGTAGCCCGCGCGACCTCAGCGATACTCATGCGTCGCTCTTCGCGCTTCTCACGGAGGAACTGTCCGACTGAAGCCATTTCGAAAATCGTCTTTTGCGTTTCCCTGGAAACGTTGCGAAGCGCCCGACCAACCGGCGTTTACGCAGCTCCGAGACTACCCGGAACGTTGCTGATTGGAAGGCGCGCCAGAGGCGTCCGGACGATTTTGGTGGGCGCCCGGAGCGAGGAGTTCCGAGACCAATTTGTGAGTGACTCAGTCCATCTCGGCCATCAGCTGGTTGCACTTCTTGCCTGTGCGGGTCGACTTGGCCAGGTCGACGCAGCGGTCGAGATCTTCCCGGGTGCTTCGTTCTTCTCCGAGCGCGAGGTGGACTTGAGCGCGCTCGAGGTAGGCGTCTTGCATGTGCTCGCAGCCGGGCGCATCCGTTTCTAGAGCCCGATTGAGCGCTTCCACGGCTGATTCCATGGCTCCGGTGCGGTGGTAGGCCACTCCCAGACGGAAGCTTCCTACACAGAAGAGAGGCTGGGCAGCTACGGCACGGCGCAGCGCCGGGATGGCCTTTTTGTTGTCGCCGAGTTCCATATACGCCCAGCCGAGATTGCCCCAGGCGATTTCTGGCGTGGAATAGAGCATGTCCTCGGTGATGGGAACGAGCACGTCGATGGCCTCTTTGGCCTTGCCGCGGTGGATCAGGACGACGGCCAGGGTGTTCTTTGCCTCCAAGAAGTCTGGCTTGTTCGAAATGGCGTTACGGGCGTGCCGTTCAGCTTCATCCAGCCTGCATTCCCCGATGCGACTAAAGCGGCAAAAATCCAGGTACAAAAGTGCTGCGATGTGCGCTGCATCAGGATTTTTTGGATCGTACTCCACAGCCTTCAGGGCGTGGTCGAGCGCGTCCCGCGTCTGACCCTGTCGTTGCCAGAGATCAGCCGCCAGGCCGACTTCGCTTTGGCTCATCTTGACGAGATCGCCCTTGGGGTGATTGGCGTTCGAGGCTGCGCATCCCGACGACAGAATGACGAGCGCCGCCCACGGCAGGCTGCGCCGGGCGGCCGATTGAAGGATGACCCGAGTGACTTGGAAGAGCCCCATGACTCTACACATAACGAAGAGGCAGTTTTGGGGCCAAGTTTCCCCCATTTTCCCTTTCTATGATGAATCTACATGAGAAAATTGTTTTACTAATGGAATTCTTTCCCCGGGAGGAGACCAAACTCCGCCTCACCATCGATGGGCTCGCCACGGAGGAATCCGTCAATGATCGGCATCAGATCCTCTTCATAGACGGGACCACCCCAGAAATAGCGCAGTTTTCCCGTGTTATCGAACAGGAAAGTGGCTGGCAGCATCCCGGGCCATTTGGGGTTGAGCGCTGCCTTGAACGGACCGAGGGGATGTTTGGCCGTCCAGATGGGAGGCTCCAGTCCCTGGTCCTTAGCAAAGTCCACCGCTGCGGGAGCGTCTTCGACCGAGACGAACCGGACGTCGATCCCACGAGCCTTCAAACCACCAGACAGTTTCACAAGGAGTGGAAACTCCCTTCGGCAGGGTCCGCACCAGCTGGCCCACGCATTGACGAGGGTAGCCTTTGCGTCTGAAAAGCGCAGCTCTTCTATAAGTTCTGGTCCAGACAGGCGCAAGTATGGGCCTTCGGGCTGGGGGCGCGCCGGCACTTCGGGGGCCGCAAATGCCGCTGGCGGCGGATCGGTGTCGCGGCCTTTGGCCTTGTTGCGGCTACACCCCCAAAGAATACAGAGCGAAGCCAGAGTGAGGACGGCGACGAGGAGACGAAGCGGATGAGGAGCGAGCACCTGGGCGTTTACGTCACGCTTCGGGAGCGCGTCAAATCCCGTGTAAGCTGAAGGGATGAATCAGACTGCCCTGATCACCGGGGCTAGCAGTGGTATCGGGCGCGCGCTCGCAGTTTTGCTTCGCGAGAGAGCGGTCGACGTATTTGCGACGGGGAGAAACGATGCTGCCCTTCGGGAACTCTCCCGTGATCACGGGTGTACGGTTCTTTCGGCGGATCTCGCGGAGAGCTTCGCTGCGAAGACGGTTTTCGACCGGGCCGTGGCTCACTTCGGTGGAGCGCCCGACTTCCTCGTGAACAACGCAGGCTTCAACAGTCGCAAGGCATCCTTGATTGAAACGACGGACGAGGAACTCGACCGGCAATGGCAGATCAATCTGAGGGCCCCCGCGATCCTCTGTCGCGAAGCTCTTCTCAAAATGAGTGAGAGGGGAAGCGGGCACATCGTCAACGTGGGAAGTACGGTCGTGCATCTTGGCATCGAAACCATGGGACTCTACTCAACGATGAAGTGCGGACTCTCTGGACTCACGAAGGTCCTCATCAAGGAAGCACGGCCGCATGGAGTGAAAGTCACGTTGGTGCACCCTGGCGGGACCGACACTGGATTTCGGTCGGTCGAGCGCCCCGACTACCTGCGACCTGAAAGCGCAGCACAGATGATAGCAGACGTGCTTTTTGCCCCTGCGGATGTGGTCGTGCACGAACTGACTTTTAGACCCCTCGTGGAGTCGAATTTCTAGGTTCGCCCTTGAAATACGGATCCATCCGGCTAAGTTCCGCGGGCCTTTTCGCCCGGGGGCTTTTTGCTCTCGGCGACCGCGGCCCCTCCCCCAAAGAGAGCCCGCGTGACTCGTCATCCACGAATAAGGGTGTCCGGGGCGTAGCGCAGCCTGGTTAGCGCACTTGTCTGGGGGACAAGGGGTCGGATGTTCGAATCATCTCGCCCCGACGGAACTAGAAAAGCCTCCTGCGAAAGCAGGGGGCTTTTCTAGTTCCTGATTATCCGAAAAACTCAAGCTCTAGTGACCCAGTTCGGCTGGGATTGCTACTGGTATAGGAGCGGATGGACCATTCCTTGGAAGATCAGTCGGACGGGCGAACTGGGGGCATGGGGGGCATGGCCTCTCCCCCGGCGGACCGCTTGGCCGGGCTTGTTCAAGCTGCCTCCGCCGGGGATCAGCAGGCTCTTCGCGCCCTGCTCTCGGCTGTCACCCCGAAAATGCTGACCGTGGTGCGGCGCATCTTTGGGCGCTCCCACCAGGAGGAAGACGTGACTCAGGAAGCGGTCTTCGCCTTCGTAAACGCTCTGACGCGCTTCGAAGGACGGTGTTCGGTCACGCATTTCGCCTGCAGAATTGCGGTCCAAACCGCCATCAATCAAAAACGCTTACATGCAGCTGAGAAACGCTCACAGCTGCGACGTGCAGATTTGGAGGTCGACGCGATCATACGACAAGACTCTACAGCGGAAGCCCAGCTGGAGCGAAGGAGAGCCGTCACCGCGGTGCGAGAACTCATGCTCACCTTGCCGGCAGAGCAGGCAGAAGCTCTCCTGCTTCATTCGGCTCTGGGGTTCACCATCTCGGAAATTGCGGCCAGCTGTGGATGCCCACAGGAAACCGTCCGCAGTCGCCTTCGATTGGGACGAAAGGCGCTCCGAAGCAAACTGCTGGGACGCCCTCATCTCGCGCTTGTGGAGGAAAAAGATGGCCTTTGAAATGCACCTAGAAGATCTCATCGTCCTCGCTCGTCGCGGTCAACTGACGAGGGAGCAAGAGCGCACCTTGGAAGAAGCTTTGTCGGATCAGCCTGATCTGCTCACGCTCTACCACGCAGGGCTCGGCTTCGATGAAGAGGACGTCCTTAGGCCGATCGATGCGGAGACGGCGGAACGAATCGTGCAAAATGCCTTCTCAATC
>CAYMQT010000277.1:0-4279 GCA_964392575.1 uncultured Polyangiaceae bacterium | reverse complement strand
GACCAACGTGACCCGTGACGGGTCGCGCCCCCCTGATTCTCCGGCCATCCTCCTCGAACCCGGCGCCTGGGACTCAATCCAGGTGTTTTCCCGCGCTGGCCTCGTCTTCGAATCCGGGACGTACTTCATCAACTCCCTCGTGACCGAGCCCCAAGCGGAACTCATCATGGACGTGAGCAACGGCCCCGTTCAGATCTACGTGCGCGACACCCTGCGCCTGCGCTCGAGCTTGCTTTTCGTGGGAGACGACGCCGACGTTCTCTTCGGGTACTTAGGCAATCAACCGGCTCTCTTTGAAGAGTCTCTCGTGGCGGCCGTGGTTGCGCCCAACAGCGCCATCGAACTGCGTCGCCCGGCGAGCGGACGTCCTCATCGAGGTGCATTTTTCGGAAAGGAAGTGCACGTCTTCTCCGATGCGACCGTCCTTCACGAGCCTCTCGACTTCAGTTTTGCCTGTCCGTCTGACGATTGGGACGGCGATGGTGTGCTCGACTGTTTCGACGAATGCTGGCGCGACCCGAACAAAACCGATCCAGGGATCTGTGATTGCGGAACGCCGGACACGGACACGGACGCGGATGGCGTCCCTGATTGCATGGATGAATGTCGCTTCGACGCCAGTATTCAGTCGCGCGGCATGTGCAAATGCCCCAGCGATCCCGACGTCGCCCCTGCGGGCACGCCCTGTAACGATGGGCTCGTGCCGGGCAAGTTCGTTTGTGACGGACAGGGATGGTGTGGGGACGATGACCCGGCCGGGATCAAGCCCGAGTTTGATTGTTGGTTGAAGACGGTCGGAAATCGCGGGTTCTGGATCTGTCCTGGTAGTGGTGGCTCCGGAAGGCCGGCCACGAGCGGTGATCCAGACGGTGCAGCGGCGCTGTGTGCCCGCTCCCCCGGGGGACGCCTCGTCGAGTTTTCGACGTATCAAGAAAACGCCCTCCTCGCGTCCCTCGTCGAGGGCCCTTCTTGGATCGGAGCCGCCGACTTCACGACGGAAGGCTCCTGGTACTGGCGTGGCCGTGACGGCAGTGAAACGACACAGTTCTGGTCCGGAGGAAGCAGCGGGCGCCGCGTCCACGGCGCGTTCACCGCGTGGGCAGGCGATAAACCCGCGACCGACGACGAGAAAAATTGCGCCACCCTCGATGCCGACGGTCGCTGGCGGGCGACGGACTGTTCTCTGCCTCATCCCTACGTGTGTGAGTTCCCCTTCGCCAACGATCTCAGCGTCGACGCGGGGATTATTTTCGACCCACCCAAGGGTCCGGCGGAGATCATTCCCGGTTGGCTCGATCGCTATCCAGGGGGCAACGGTCCCTACGACACGGACGGCGACGGTCTCGATGATCGGCTTCCCGTCGGGTACCCCGTCTTTATCCCCCCTGAGGATCGTGACGAAGACGGAGACGGTAACCTTGACGCATACATCTGCACGGATCCGACGACCCCCGGCACGAGTATCGCGGCCTACCGTGCTCAGGCCGAAACGGACTCCGAAGAATGCGAAGAGTATTGCGGAGAAGATGCGGATCTGAACGAGAACGAAACCGAGGAATGTGAGGCGCAGCACTGTCGACGCTCCGTGACGGCTCCTCAAGGAGAAGCTTGTACTCCGCTGCTCCGCCCCCTCGCAGAGCTGGATCACATCGATGTGGGAAGCTGTCAGGTGCTCGATCTCGCTGTACTTTCTCCCGGCCTGACTGAAGCTCAGAAACTTCAAGCGCTGCGAGCGGCGCAGGACTGTTCAGGGGCTCACCTTCCTTTGCAAAATGGGTCCCTCCTCGACGAGCTCGAGCTGCACTGTGGTGTGCAGACCGTGTGTCTGGATCTCGATGGTGCAGGCGTGCCCAGGACGTGTGAACAGGACAGCAATTGTCCGAGAAATCGCTGCGAATGCCTGCCTGGAGACGAATGCACGCAGAAATTCTGCGTAGATCCCGGCTTGGCGAACGCCTGTCAGGACGTCGTCGTGGACACCGACAGCCTGACGCAAGGTCCTCCCGCCAATCGTACGGATGCGGAGGGCGTCTGCATCGGGCAGTGTTTCTCTCTCGTTGGTTGTGGTGTCACTGATGCGGAAATTACGCTTGAACTCGTGCGAAGGTTGACTGGTTCCTTACCGCAGGACCCCGCACGCTGCGACGAAATCAATCTGTGCGGGCCGGCTTACACGGACGAAGTCGTCGCCGCGGAGTTCGATGAGCGGGCACCTTTCGAAGACACCCCCCTGCCTCAAGAGCCGGACGTCATCCCTGGATACCCCAACGACTTTGCGGATCCTTGCTCCAACAAAAACTTCCCAGAGTCGTGTGTGGACGGTTGTTTGCTTGGCGATCATGATGAGATCTGCAACGAGCGAGTCCGAAGGCGCCACCCCTGGTGTACCAACGACGTCGTCGACCGTCAGGCGGAAGAATACTCGGAGACGGACGCGCGGTCCGGCCGCCGGGGTGAGTCCGGGACGCCGGTGAGCTTTCGTATCGAGCCCGTTTCGGATCTCAAGTTTGCGCTCGATCCGCTGCCCTATGGCGTAGCGAATTTCGAGGCGAAGGCCGCCGCAGGGGTGCGGGCCGTCGTCGACTTCAACGTTTTGGGGACGCGGGGTTCGGTCGAGGTGATCGATCTGCGCGCGGAGATCTCCGCGACGATTTGCCGTGCCACCACGGCGAACTCCCGGCTCGAAGTCGTAGGTGTAGATTTCCTTCCGACGATAGCCTCCGCGGCGATCTTCGATTCCGACGATTATCTCGAACTCCCTGCCGGTGCTGCCGACGGACTCAGCTTTTCCGAAAACTGTGAAAAGGCCGTCGCTGAGTACGTCGATGCCTTCGACCGGGCGAAAAAGGCCCTGCGCGACGCGCAAGAGCTGATCATTCAGTACAAGGCCCTCGAAGAACAGGGGCTCACCTTCAGCGAAGGTTTCTGCGAGACCGTGGCAGGTCCCGGGATGCGCCCGCCCGGCATGAAGGGAGCGTGTCCGGAAGAACCTCACCAGGTGATCAATCGCTTCATCGACTACTACGAGAAGCAGGCTCTCGAACGGATCCCTGCTGCGGTCGATAAGCTGAGTGCCGCTGTCGTGAACGGCGCGAAGCTGGGGGAAGTGCTTTCAGCAGCGTTCAATGTTCCGGTACCGAATGACAACGGGTACTCCATGTTTGCAGATCTTGGCATCGCCAAGAAAGAGTCGGTCACCCTCATTTCGCTTCAGTTCTTCGTCGGCCCGATTCCGTGCCTCCTCGAGGTGACCTCTTACGTCGACTACGGCATCAAGGGAGGATTCGGACTCCTGCTCGACCCAGATCGCCTGATCGGCCGACAGGGTAATTTCGCTCAGGTCGGAGCCGAAGTGGGCCCCTACGCCAACAGCGGTATTACTCTTTTCGTCGGAGCGGGTTTCAACATCGGCATCCTCAAGCTGGCGATCGGCGTGGAGGGCGGCGTCACCCTGGGGCACATTTCTCTGCCTGCGGTTGTTTCCGCCGGTTTGAACCTGGATCGCATCAGAGAGCAGTCCAATGAAAGGCCGCTTCCGCCAGAATTCGTGAACGTCATCGACCCTTCGGAAACTGTGTTGTTTCCGCAAAGAGGTGGCTTGGGTCAGTACGCATATACCTTCAACTACAAGTACGGCATCGGCTTCGAGGTCACGGACATCCTCACGGGGTACCTCAACGGGACCTTGAAGGTGAAGTTTGCTTTCTTCAGCAAGAAGTTTAGTCAGCGCATCGCCACCTTCCGCAGCGGTGCCAAGATCGAACCGATCATGTTGATCAGCGGAGGGGGAGGAACAGAGCTAGACCCCGAGCTCGGCGCGGGGAGTAAGTATCCTGGGATCGTCGAGAACGCAGAAACTCCCTGGAAGCAGAGCTTCGAGAGCGTTCCCTTCCTCAAGTTGAATCGCCTCAAGACGCCAAGCTCTCCCCTCACGAAATCGGAGCCTTTCGATCAGGGGAAGGTCAAGGACCTCTATTACGATGAACTCTGCAAGCAATGCTCCTTTAGGGGCGAAGCGTGTGGCCGCGACGCGGACTGCTGTACGGAAGGGGACACTTGCAACGGCAACACGAACGGCTCTGGGATTTGCGGACCGCCGGAGTGCCACGACGAAGGCCCCTGTGATTCCGATTCAGACTGTTGTGGAAACAAGGGCTGCTACATTCAGCAGGATGGGTCGCGAGCGTGCTCGGAGCGCAACTGTGACTTGGTTGAAGGCGATATGTGCCTAGGCCCGGTCGCTGAGGTAGCACATTGCTGCCCCACAGGTTTGCCGTGC
>CAYMQT010000276.1:0-4343 GCA_964392575.1 uncultured Polyangiaceae bacterium | reverse complement strand
CGCTCAGCACCACGCGGTCCACCTGCATCGTGACGGGTGTCCCGGCCCAGAGCACTCCCATCGCCACTGCGTCGATCCCGCCCATGGGCAACGTGTTCACGTCCGTGCTCGTGGTGAGCAGCTCTCCGTCGACGGACAGTTCAACACTCCCCTGAGTAACGTCGCCGATCTGAATGCGCGCGCCCAGACAGTGCCAGGCACCTGCCACCAGATCGAAAGGTCCTGCGATCGGAGTGGTGTCTGTCCACACTCCCAAACGACCGTCCTTGATGACGAGGCGCAGGGCCCAAGCTTCGTCGTTGGTCGACCAAAAGGCGAGCGGCGATGCGTCGTAAATGGCCTCCATAGGAACACGCACCCAGCCGCTCAGGTAGAGCTCGCCCACGCTCTGGGGCGCAAAATCTCCCCGCAAATACGCTACCGATGGCGCTGCTTGGACAGTCGCTTCAAGCAAGTACTCGCCTGACGGGGACGGCGCCCGCCTCCTTTGAGCGGCGTTTCCCGAAGTGATCACCTCTGTGACTTCGTCTATATCGGTTTCAAAATCCTCGCAAAACAGCGCATCGTCCGTACAGGACTTGGGCGGGAGCGGATCGACGCAAACGCCGTGTTGGCACGTGCGCCCGTCTCCGCAACCGACCTCGGGCAAACAGTCCGGTTGGCAGGTGCGCGTCGCTTCACCTTGGCTCGTTTCACCTTGGCATTCGAGGCGTGCCGCAGCGTCATTCGTGCACGAAAAACCCGAGGGACAGTCCGCATCATTTTCGCACTCCTCGGTGCAGCGACCACACAAACAACTCAGCTCATCGCCGCAGTCGGCCTGTCGATCACACGGGACCATCCAGTTGGTGTTGGTGCCGACCTTATTTTCTCCGCCCGAGCATCCAACCAGCGCGCATACAGCGCTCAGCACAGCGAACCCTCGTCTCACGATTCATCCTCCTGAGGCATCTCAACCTGTCCCAGATAAAATCGCACGCGCTTTCTTCCTTCGCGTGGAACAGCGCGGTTGTGCGCTTCCACACGTTCCCAAAGTGCGTCCGTCTCGACCCGAAAACGCCCCAGCAAACCTAACACCGCGTCTCGCTCCGGATGGTCCTCATCGATTTCAAACGACAAGGTTTTCCCGCCCGTCGTATCGCTCGCTTGAGACTGAGGGCTGCCTCCTTGCAGTTTGGTTGCGATCGCCACACAGACCGTCTGAAAATGATCGAACACCGCAATCTCCCAGCCGGCCTCCGCGCCCACCGGGATACACAGAGACTCTACCACAAGCCGCTCTCCATCACGACGCACGCGACCCTCGGCTTCGAGCTGCGCGAATGCTTCCTCCGCGCGCTCAGGCGAAAGACCCAGGGACGTCACGATCTTGTCGAGGGAGCTCTCGGGTTCTCGGGCAAGGGTGAGCCAAATGAACGCGGACGTGGTCTCCACGCTGCTTTCGCGCGCGAGTGCGAGACGCTCACGCTCCTGAGTCAAAACGAAAATGGTTTGGTCGCCGCTTCCCGTACGTGAAACCAAACCGCTCGATGTGAGATCATTGAGCACTGCGCCCACAGCTGTAGGGTCATCGTATTGAAAGCGCTCCAAGATGCGCTTGCGAGAAACCGCTGCCTCCACTTCGATCAGCTCGAACACCGCTTGCCAAAGAGTGGTCCCACGGTCCGTCACACTCTCACTGAGTCGCCGCACACGCCGCTGGTAGCCACGCAAGGCCAAACCGAACATGTCCGCGACGACTTTTCGCGACAGGCCCTGTTGTTCAAGCTCCCGCGAAAGATGCAAAAAAACTTCATCAGCAACGTGAGCCAAAGGCGCGCGCACCCCCGCGGCCGATGACAGCTGAGCGATCAAAACGGTGGTTTGCCGCATGATCGAGTTGATCAGGACCTGTGTATCCAAGGCCTGGCCAGTATAGGGCAGATGAGCCGCCTCGGGCGGGTGGCCTACAGGCCGCCTCCCTTTGGGCGTGGTAAGAGGCAAGATGGGGCCGATGAATCTGACGAAAAAACGCGCACAAGCATGCCTTGCCCTCGTGGTAGGAGCGGCTCTTTGGGGCTGTAGCGGCGGGGAAGCGGACGACGGGGCCAATGATGGGGCCGATTCTTCGCCCGAAGGCACGGGCGGAAGGTCTGAAAGCGCAGGGGACGGGGACGGGGATGGAGATGCCACGGACCCCGGCTCTGGCGGCTCAGGAACTGCGTCCGGAGGGACCACAAGCAGTCCCGATCTCAACGGCACCCTTCCGGACCCTACCGCGATCGATTGTCGCGTCGAGGGCGACGATAAAACAACGCTCGTCTTCATCAACGGTTGCTCACAACCGGTGACGTTCCGTGGCAGTGACATTGCCGGCGGCGATATTGCTCCCGGAGCTTTCGTCTGTGTCGACGTCGGCGACGCAACAGCGGCCATCAATTCCAAACGCTACTGGGGATACATCGATGAAGACCCCGGAGGCGAGCGCCACACTCTGGCCGAGTTCACTTTCAACACGGATTTTTACGACTTCGATTGGTACAATATCAGCCACGTCGATGCTCACAATCTTCCCATGCAAATCGTTCCGGTCAATCGCCCAGATTGCCACGTGGAGACCTGCGCCGAAAGTTGGCTGGATACCTGTCCACCAGAAGGTCAGTACAAAAACGATCAAGGTCAAATCATCTCATGTGTGAGTCCTGACCGTGACAACAGCATGAGTCCGGTGGCGCTCTTTTTCGAGGCCTGTGACGACGCCTACGCGTGGTCCGGAGACGATCAGCACGGCACCGATCCGAGCCCGATGCGCGCTTGCGCGGGCGAAGATTGGGACATTGTGTTCTGTCCGGAGGCCCAATGAAAACCCTACCAGCGCTACTGATTTTTGGTTTGACCGCAAGTTGTGCGCTGTCCTGCGGCTCATCCACATCCGGAAATGACAGCGACAGCGACAACGACGCACAGGGAAACAGCGGAGGAAACGGTCCCGCAAAAAATGAGAGCGGCGGATCCGATGGATCCGATGGATCCGGCGGCACAAACCCGAGCGAAACGGGCACCGGAGGAACGTTTTCCATCCCGAGCGATGCGCTCGGTCCCTATCCAGTCGACTCTTCGCCCATCACACGCGGCGGAACCATGACCTTCACCAACGTCGGCGCGCCGGGCTGGTGGCCGAGGCGCATCGACCGAGACGCAGAAGGTGCCGTTTGTGACTACAAGGACGGATCGGACACGTGGGGCGGCGACTGCTGCATGGAGAGCTACGAGACCACAAGTGATCGCATCTCACCCTTCGACGAAGAGATGACCCTCATTCTAAAGGCCATCGAGGTCAAACAACTGGCCATCTACCAGCCGACCACAGACGCAGCGGGCGCAGCCTGGGGACGGGTGACGGCTTGGGATCAACGCGGAAAGTCAGAAAACATCTGGTTTACGCAGTCGGGTGCCGGACAAGCCTCTTTTCCCGGCGATCTGACGAAAAATGACTGCGTTGGGTACGTGATGCAAGAACCATCTCATAGCTGTCCTGGGGGCCTCGGTTACCTGTGCCCGAACGATCCAGGCATTTTGCATCACGGCTACGTGGGCTCAAAGCTGGTCGTCTTTTTGGGTTCGATGGACATCGAAGATAGTGAGCTCACTGCTTGCAACGGAACAGACCCCGGGCATCCCGGACCCTGGGTAGCCTTCGTTGCGTCGGAGTTGGTGCGTGACGGGGGCCGCAAATGGAATGGCCTGTGCAATTGCTATTCAAAAACGGGCTCTGTGGGCGATGGCTGCGGCGAGATCAACGTGTTTGAAGTCGTCATGGACAACAATCAGTATTCCAACCGTGAATTTGCCAGCACCGGGGTTCGCTCCTATCAAGAGGGCCATGTCGGCGGCGCCGTCTGTGGTTCCGGCTGTGATCGCGATGCGTTTCTGCCCTTAGACGTAGACGTCGTCAGCGCCTGTGGCGGTCAGGCGTACAGCACCGGACCCGAGATCGTCGTCGGCGGCACCACGGACGGTTGTCCTGTGTGGAGAAGACCCAAGGGAGATCGCTACTTTTTCATTCTCCTGGACGAAACGACGCGCACCATTCAAGTAGGGATGATTCACCCCGAAGCTCTCCCTGCAGCAGCTACCGGCCTCTTGCCGAATTTTCCAGGCTCAATCGATCGATCGGTCGTGGACGCCATGGTGCAGATGCGCCTCCCTCAATAAGGCTCACCGCCTCCCCCTCAATTGACGTAAAGCAACGTAAACCGACACCATATGACACCCTCCAAAATCATGAAACGCTCTTCTCGCCACGCCCCCCGGGGGGCCCTGGGCCTGTCTTTCGTGCTCTGGTTGATCCTACCGACCGCATG
>CAYMQT010000275.1:0-4372 GCA_964392575.1 uncultured Polyangiaceae bacterium | reverse complement strand
GTCATGGCCAACTTGCGGGTCTATCTGGGCAAGAAGCTGGGGCTGATTCCTGAGAGCGGACATGGAGATCATTGGAACTTTCTTTGGGTCGTCGATCCTCCGCTGTTCGAGTACGACGCCGAGAAAAAACAGTGGGCCGCCGCGCACCATGCCTTCACCCGCCCGCACGACGATTGCGTGGAGCTGATCGACACGGATCCTGGCAAGGTGCTTTGCTACCGCTACGACTTGGTTCTCAATGGCTTTGAGATCGCCGGTGGTTCAATCCGTCTGCACGATCCCGAAGTGCAGCAGAAGGTCTTCTCCGCTCTCGGCATCAATGATGAAGAAGCAGCGCAGAAGTTTGGATTCCTTCTGCAGGCGCTCCGCTTTGGAGCCCCGCCGCACGGCGGGATCGCGCTCGGTCTCGATCGCTTGGTGATGCTCTTGGCGGGACGGGAAAGCCTTCGCGACGTCATTGCCTTCCCCAAGACGCAGAGAGCCGTCGATCTCATGAGCGATGCGCCGACGGCCGTCAGCAATGAACAGCTGGCGGAGCTTCATGTGGGCGTGATTCGTTCGGAGCCCGTGAGCTGAGCTTCTCGACGGGGGCTGAGCGTCCGGGCCCTGCTCAGTGGTAGTGTCGGTGGGGGATTTCCAGCGCCGAGGACATTGAATGTAGAAACATCCCCTCTGAGCGGATTTGGGGGCAGGTGTTCTCGGCTTGCTCGCTTGGTCGGCCTTGGGGCACTATCACTCGGCCGCGCTGCGGCGCGAGAACTATGGGCGCACGCATCATGATCGTGGACGACAGTCCCACCATCCGCAAGGTGGTCGCGTCGATCCTAGAGCGTCACGACTACGAGACGATCGATGCAAAGGATGGCGTGCACGCGATGCAAGTGCTCGCTGAGCACGGTAAGCCGGATTTGATGCTGGTCGATTTCGTCATGCCTCGGATGAACGGGTACCAGCTCTGTATGTCCGTGCGCGAGAAGGCGGAATTCTCCGACGTGCCCGTGGTGTTGATGAGCGCCAAGGGTGACCGCATCCGCGGTAAGTTTGTGCAGCAGACCGGTGCGCTCGACGCCATCACCAAGCCCTTTGATGCGCGCGGCCTCTTGGCGGTGATTGAGAGCGCCCTCGAAAAGAAGGAAGAAGCCAAGAGTCATCCCGACGACGAAGAGGAAAGCTCAGGGCGAGAAAGCTGGGGTGACCAGACCAACCGCAATCAGACTCTGCTTCACATCGCTGAGCGTTTGTCGGAAGTGCTCCTGTCGAAGCTCGACAATCCCAAGCTGGATCCTGACTACGTGAAGATGGCTTTCGGTGCTGCATTGACTCCAGAAGTCACGGCGGAGCTCTCCCACGCTTTTTCGGAAGCGGCGCTTTTGACCGACGGCGGGGAGGCTTTGTCAGGGGATCTCGCGTCCATCTCCATTGCTGAAATCCTTCAGCTTTTGGAAGTGCAGCGCAAGACCGGTGCCCTGACACTCAGCAACGCCAAGAGCCGGGTCAACCTTTTCCTCCGTGACGGCAGTCTTGATTTTGCCAACCACGCGGGATTGCCTCACGAGTTTCTTCTGGGTCGTTACCTCGTCGACAAGGGAAACATCACCCGGGATGAATTGACCAAGTACCTGGCTCAGGCGAGGGAAGCGGGGAAGGTGCTGGGAGATTTTCTGACCAGCGAGGACATTCTGGGTGAGGAGATCCTTCAAGGCGCTCTCGTGCAGCAAACCTCCGAGCTCGTTTATGAAGTCGTGCGCTGGCGCAAGGGCCGTTTCCGGTTCGTGCAAGGGACCAACAACGAACAAGCCGAAGGGGCCAAACTGGGTCTGCGGACGGGAGGGCTGGTCATGGAAGGATTTCGGCGCGTGGATGAGTGGCGCCTCATCGAGGACAGCTTTGACTTCGCGGATGTGCTTTTCCGCGACGATATGGCCATCAGCAACCTTTCGGAGCAACAGGAGCTGCGCCCGGAGGAGAAGGCGGCGCTGGAAGCGATTGATGGCGATGCGACCGTGGGTGAGATTCTCGACAAGCTGGAAGGCAGCTCTTTTGAAGGCTGCAAGGTCTTGTACCGGCTCCTCAACGGGCGCCTCGTGAAGCGTCGGACTGCGTGAGGGCACAGGATCGTGCTCGCTGTGCGTCCGGCAAGGGCAGAAGATGATGCGGCGATAGAATCGCTCGCCCGAAGTTGCGGCTTGACCGTTGACGCACCTCGGGAGCGGGCCCGAGATCATGCGCGCTTGAGACTTCTCACGGTCGGTGAGGAGGAAGAGTTCGCAGGTTTCGTTCTCGCGTGGGTCGTGCTCGGAGAGGTCCAAATCTTGGACATGGCCGTTTCACCTCAGCATCGCCTGCGCGGTGGGGGCGCGCGCTTGCTTCAGGAGCTTTTGACGGAAGCGGTGGGTGAAGGCGCTGAGCGCGCCTTCCTCGAGGTGCGCCGAGACAATCATCCGGCGCAGGCCCTCTACAGGCGGGCGGGCTTCGAGGAGGTTGGAAGTCGCAAGGGGTATTACAAGGACGGCTGTGACGCTCTTCTGTTTCAGTGTTGCCTCTTACCCGAACCCTGACGCAGACTGAGGCGTGGCGCGCCTTCTGATTTCCCTGCTGCTTTTCACAGGCGTCTGTCTGCTCGCGTGTGAAGATTCTGGAGAAGAAGCGGCGCGTCCGGTCACTTCCACCGAAGAGCAGGAGGATGAACCCAGCCCCAACGCGAAGATTCTCCCGGAACCTCTCGCCGAGGGTGCCGGGCGGAGAGGAACGGGTGGACTTTCCGGCGCCGGATTCGATCTCATCCCAAGCCCGCCCGAACCGCGACCAACGCCCGAGCCCTTTCCTCTGGACGGTGCACCCGCCGAGGATCATCAGGTGCGGGGAGTGGGCGGAGGCTATCGCGCGGTGGCTCAGCTGAGATGGCCGACGGCAAGGAGCAGCGTGAAGTTTCCCTCCGGGGACCGAGTTCTGTGGCCGACCCTCACCGTTGAGCTGCTCCGAGAGCGGCCGGACAGCGCGGCGCGCATGCGCTGGGTTCTCAAATCCGAGACGTTCCCTTTTCCCAGTGATTCGGAGTTTCGGTTTCGCGCGGATCGCTTGGGAGCGCTGGTTTTGTGGCCTGATCAGAGGAGCTTTCGCCTCATTTCGGAGGGTTCGCTCCGCTCCGTCTTTCTCGATCGCCGCGTCGATCGAGTGCCCTTCGTAGAAGCGAAGGTCGAACAGCGTGGGGTGGCCACTCGTCTCGACCGCCCGACGAAGGTCGTTCAGATCCGCTCCTCGATTGCTACGGCTGAACTTCAACTGACGGAAGTGAGAGATCTTCCCTACGCGGGTCAGTTGCTTTGTCACGCGCTGCTCGAATGGATCCGTGTCAAGGCCAACCCAGAAATCTGCGCTCTCGGTTCTATCCCGCTTGCGCTACATGTGACTTGGAGCAGCGGTCAGGAGTTCGTTTTTGAGCTGACAGAGCTTGCGCCGGCCTTCGACCTCAACCTCGATCACTTTCGTACCCCTCCGGACCTCCCCATTTTCAAACCAGGAGAACTGCCGCCCCGAGAGAATCGCTTTTTCTCGAAGGCTGAGACGAAAGCAGTGTTTCCCGTGACCGACGAAAAGGGGCCGCTAGTGGCCGAGACGCAAAAAGCACTGCCAGATATTGCTCACTTAAGCGCTTCAGCTTTTGCGCCGCTGAAGCGACCTCAAAACGAGATCACTCTGGAAAATGTCCTGGACCGTCCGCTCGTGGTCTTCGTGGGAAAACTCCCGTTTGCTCGTCTCGCTCCCCAGGAGTCCACGACCTTTTACTTGCAGAAGGAGAGCGTGACGATCTCCGCTCATGATTTCTTCCGCGAACGGATGGTTGAAGAGAAAGAAGTGATCCCTCCGAAGACCGTGCGCCTCGGAGCCAAAGAGGAAGCGCCGAGCGCGCCGCCCTGAGGCGGCGCTTTGTAAGTGATCTTTCTCGCGGCAAAGCGCAAGGCGCGAGCACCACGGCCGACCATGTAGCCGCAAAAGCACACCAGCCCAAAGGGCGAAGCTCCCAGTCCCACAGCAGTCGCCCCCCAGTCGAGAAGGCACACCAGCCCAAAGGGCGCAGTGTGCAGCAGTCACCTCCCAGTCCGCAGCAGCCACCGCGCAGCAAGAACAGCCCAAGGCACGCGAGCCCAAAGGGCGAGGAGTGACGCGGCGCGAGCACCGCGGCCGACCAAGTGGGAGGCCCCGGAGCGCAGGCGAAACGTAGGGAGGAGGAGCGGAACGCAGCAAGAACAGCCCAAGGCACACCAGCCCAAAGGGCGAAGTGTGCAGCAGTCACCTCCCAGTCCGCAGCAGCCACCGCGCAGCAAGAACAGCCCAAGGCACGCGAGCCCAAAGGGCGAGGAGTGACGCGGCG
>CAYMQT010000274.1:0-4440 GCA_964392575.1 uncultured Polyangiaceae bacterium | reverse complement strand
CTTGCCGAGGCTTGCTACGAATCGGTGCTCGCGAGTCAGCGCCCGTTCGTTGCCGGCGACGCGGTGATCACGAAGGGCTACGAGCTCGCAGCTCGCTTCGTCATCCACGGTGTGATGGCTCCCTACCGCGCCGACGACTCGGAGTGGCAGAGCCGCCTGGCCACCTGCTACCGCCGCGCGCTCGAGGTTGCTGGTGAACAGCACCTGACCTCGGTGTCGTTCCCCTCGCTCGGCACCGGCGCGTTCGGGCACCCCGCCGTGAGCGCCGCACCAGTGGCTATCGCGAGCGTGCTGGCGGTGCTCGGCGCTCGCAGGATGCCCTCGCTCGCGCGCTTCGTTCTCCAGGGGGAGGCGCAGCTGGTCGCGTACCTGACGGCCGTCGACGAGTACGTCTCCCGACAGCCCCTCGCGGCCAAGGTGGGTTGAAACTACGGGCTGTCAGCGTCGACCGCATGAATGCGAACAGAAGGAGCGATCGTCCGCGATCGTCGACCCGTCCCACGCCGCCGCGCTCGAGCGCGCGTACCTTCGCGGTACATCGTCACAGCTTGATCGAGGTGCAGAGAGCGGAGGTCTCACGAGCGCCTGCGTCCAGCCGCACGCACGAGCCGGTTCCGCTCCTCGAGCTCGACATCGGTGATCTCACCGAAGAACGTTCGGAGGCGGTCGTCAGTCCGTCGGACGCGACCCTCGTGGGCGGCGGGCTCGTCAACATGGCGCTCCATCGCGTTGCGGGCCCTGCGCTCGGGCGCGCGTGTCGCGCCTACCTCGAGACACAGCCCGAGCCCCTGGTGCCGGGCGACGTCGTGGTGACGCCCGGCTACCGCCTGCCGGCGCGCTTCGTGCTGCACAGCGTGGCCGAGGCGTTCTCCGCCGACAGCGCGCGCGCGGCTGGCTCCCTCACCCGCTGCTTTCGGCGCGTCCTCGAGCTCGCCCGCGAGGAAGAGTTCGACTCGGTGTCGTTTCCCGCGTTCGGCATCGGTGCGTTCGGCTACCCCATTCGTGAGGCGGCGCCCGTCGCGGTCGCCGCGGTGCTCGACGAGCTCCGTCGGGCTGGGGCGCCGCGAGTCGTGCGCTTCGTGCTCTTCGGGCCTTCGCTCTACGAGGCCTACCTCGATGCCGTGCTCGAGCACGTGGTGGGTGGAGGAGGCGCCTCGTCTCCGCTCTCGCTGGGCTCCACTGGCAGCTAGGCGAGATTTCTCGTCGTAACCTCGGTGCGACCGGCTTCGGGCGCGCTCGCTGCCGAGCAAAGGAAACGGGCCCGAGGCGTTCGCCGCGGGCCCGTTTTGGTTTCGGAGGTTTTGGGAAGGTTGGAGGAAAAGGAGCGAGAGCCCCGGATCTTCGTCCGGGGCTCTCTGCTTCGAATTCAGTCGTCGAGCTCTTCGAGCGGCACGCCGCGCAGGTACGCGCGGTCGGTGTCAATCGCGAGCCGAGTGGTCGTCGCCTCGGGATCGAGCGGAGGCCAACCGGAGGCGGGCCAGGTCGAGGCGATGGGCGAGATGTCGCCAACCTCGTTGTAGTTGGCGCCAGCTACCCAGTTGAAGTCGGTCCCTTCGATGAGAGTGCCGTTGCCCGTGATCGGACGCCCCGGGATGGGATATTTGATTTCGCCCGCCGCGGTGAGATCCGCGTGCTCGGTGAAGTCGTCGAGATCCGTACGGAACGGGAAGTCGGCGTCCACCAGCACTCGCGGATCGTCTTCGCCGGGCGCGCCGCCAATGCCGCTTGCCGCCGGACCAGCCGAGACGTGACCCCATTCGATGAACGACGTCTCGTAGAGGCGCGTCGGGTAGCCGAGGATCACGTTCGCGACGATGGCCGTGACGGTGGAGCGCTGATTCGTGCGGCAATACTGCACCGTCAGATCGGCGCTCGAGTCCCAGCCGGATTGGCTGTCGAAGGTCGACTTCACCGTGGTGTACGGCAGGAAGCGGAAGCCGTTCTGAGCCGAGTCGATGAACTGGGTCCACGGCACGCTCTTGGCGCCCTTGATGCGCCCCTCGAAGGGCGTGCTGCATTTGTTGTCGCTCCGAGATGCCGTGATTTCGGCAGCCGTCCCTGACGTCAGGTCGTTGCCGAGTACGTCCCAGTTCGCGCAATCCGTCCGGCCCGTCGAGGTCGCGCGCTTGAGGCCGTAGGCCTCGGCGCCGCCGCGCGCATCGACGATGCGCACGCCCGCGAGCGGAGCGGCGCCTGCGTCTTCCGAGAGGATCGCCAGGACCTCTTCGAGTGAGATGGAGAGGACGGTGTTGTCATGGCCGAGGTGGCGCACGGTCACCGTGCCCGCGTTGGTGGGCTTGGTGAATTTCTGCTGCGCCGCGGGCGAGAGGCCGATGCCGTAGTTGCTCGCGTTCCAGTCCACGCTACCGTTCAAGATCGCGATGTGGTCGCTAGAAATACCCCAGTACTTGAGGAACACCCAAGCGCGCCCCACGTTCTGAACGGCGGAGTTCGCCGTGCTCGCCTGCTGCTCGAAGGTGAGGACGACGAGATCCTTGCGCGGATCGACGTCCCACTTCTTGAGCCACGCGTCGGCGGCTGCGCCGTCCGGGATGTCGGTTTCGAATGCGGAGAGCCCGTTCTTGCGCGCGACGTTGAACTCGGCGGTGCTGATCAGGTGCGTGACCACGCCGGACTCCGGCTTGGGCGTGATGTGGAGCGAGGTGATCACGTTCGATGGCACGACCTGGATGATCACCAAGCGGCCTTCGATGCCGTCGGGGCGCTCCTCTTCCCAGTTGTCGATCCAGCGCTTCAGGCGACCGCCGGAGACGATGCCGTGCTCGTTGTCGCCGTAGTCGGGAGCCGACTTGTCGGTGAGCTCCTCGATGGTCGAGACGTGGAGGGTGGGGATGACGTCGTCGTCATTCTGCTCGCCGCCATCACCACTACCTCCGGTGCCGCCGCCCCCGCTGCCGCCGCCCGACGTGGTGCCGCCCGTGTCGCCGCCCGTCGCGCCAGAGCCGCTGCCGCCGGAATCGCCGTCGTCATCGGGCTCTCCACCCTGTCCGCCGTTGCCGTCCCCATTCGTGTCGTCGGTACAGGCGAACGTCGTTAGGACAGGCAGGACGGCACAGAGGCCGGTCAGCACGATGGGACGCAGGTTCGAACGACGGATCAGTCCTAATTTCATGAATGTTCTCCGGTACTTGAATTTCGCTTTTGGACCCCCGCCCCTGGGCTGAGGTGGCTCTCTCGGCGTGGTTTCGCTCGAAAGGACTCTTGTCGATCGAATTAGTAGACAAATAGGGCGCGGTCAAGTCGGCCGGTTGGCCGGAGCGTCCGGTAGCGCGAGGTTCGGGGAGCTGGGGAGCGCGCGTCAGATCGAGTAGGTGCTGCGCGCGGTCATGCGGATGCCGCGCACGTCGAGCAGCACTCGGTCACCGGTGTCGAGGCCTTCCGCCTCGTACTCGTGGCGTGGCACCTGCACGAACACGTCGCGCCCGTCGGACAGGCGCACGGTGACCTTCACGTAGGCGCCCACGCGCACGGCGCGAGTGATGGCAGCGGCTCCGCCGGCGCTCGAGAGATCGTGCACCTTCTCGAGCCGGAAGTCGTGTGGGCGCACGAACGCCTCGAACTTGGTGCCGCTGCGCAGCGTCTCGCCCGTGGTGTCGAGCGAGGACGAGATGCCCTCTTGGTCGAAATTGATGCGGCCATCGGCCACGCTGCCGGCCAGGATCTCCGCGCCGCCCAGGAACGACGCCACGAACGCGCTCGCTGGTGCGTCGTAGAGTTCACTCGGGCTGCCGGCCTGTTCCACACGCCCCTCGTTCAGGAGCACGACGTGCTCGGAGAGCTCGAGCGCCTCCTCCTGATCGTGGGTGACGAGCAGCGTGGTGACCTTGGTCTCTTCGTGGAAGGAGTGCAGCCAGTCACGGAGCTCGATACGTACGCGCGCGTCGAGGGCGCCGAAGGGCTCATCGAGCAGGAGCACGCGCGGCCCTGGCGCGAGCGCGCGCGCGAGCGCCACACGTTGGCGCTGACCACCCGAGAGCTGGCTGGGCAGGCGTGCTCCGTAGCTGGGCAGCTGGATCAGCTCGAGCAGCTCGGCGACGCGATCCTGGATCTCGCCCTTCGGGGCCTTCTTGACCGTGAGGCCGAACGCGATGTTCTCCGCCACGGTCATGTGCCCGAACAGCGCGTAGTTCTGGAACACGAAGCCAATCTCGCGCTCGCGTACGGGCACGTCGGTCACGTCGCGCCCGTCGATCTCCACACGTCCAGCGTCGGGCACTTCGAGGCCCGCCACCATGCGGAGCAGCGTGGATTTTCCGGAGCCCGAAGGGCCGAGTAGGGAAGTGATCCCCTTCTCGGCGGCGGCGAACGACACCTGGTTCACGCCCACGACTTCTCGCCGCGCGCCGTAGCGCTTTTCCAATTGAGTGACCTTGACCGTCATGATGTTTGTCCGAGTGCCGGAGGCAAAATGGAGGGGGG
>CAYMQT010000273.1:0-4450 GCA_964392575.1 uncultured Polyangiaceae bacterium | reverse complement strand
GGTCGAGGACGCCCGCGCCCTCCAGCAGGCGGGCGCGTATGCCATCGTCGTCGACCAGATCCGCGACGGCCGCACGGGTCCTCCCTTGTACCTTGAACCCCCCCAGTCGGTGCACCGATTGTGGGGTCAGACCTACATGCCCCATCACCGGGACTCCCGCGTCCACGATTTTCTTTACAGAATCTGTGACCACCCGCCCGCCTTCCAGTTTCACCGACTCGGCATGTCCCTCTTTGACGAGACGCCCTGCGGCCCGAAGCGCGTCTTCGGGGCTGGTCTGATAGGAAAGAAACGGCATGTCACACACGACGTGCGCTCGGGGCCGGGCGCGCTGGACCGAGCGACTGTGATAGCTCATCTCCTCCAGCGTGACGCTGAGAGTGGTCGAGCGTCCCTGGATGACCATGCCGAGGGAATCCCCTACCATCAAGATGTCCGGGCCAGCCTCGTCCATCAACGAGGCCATCGTTGCGTCATACGCCGTGACCGCCACGAGCTTCTCGCCCTTTGCGTAGAGCGCAAGCAGGTCGAGTACCGTTTTCTTGGTGGGCGCGGTCGGATCGGGAGTGTGGCTCATGGAAACTCTTGCGGGAGACTCCACACGTAAGGCGGAGGGGCGCTGAATGCAAACGGCCTAAATACAGGCAAATTCAAAGAGAAACGGGCGCCCCCCAGGAGGAAGCACCCGTCACATCGAGCGTCACACACACCCACGGGTGCGGCGCCTCTCGACGACCCATCTCTATCGGGTCCTCTTGGTTACATCTCAGGGGCTGGCGGCACTACCGGCTGTACGGCCTTCTTCTTGGCAGCCTTCTTCTTCTTCCCTGCCTTCTTCTTGGCAGCCTTCTTGGCAACTTTCTTCTTCCCTGCCTTCTTCTTGGCAGCCTTCTTCACCACCTTCTTGGCAGCCTTCTTGGCAACTTTCTTCTTGGACTTTCTTGCAGCCATAGTTTTTTCCTTCTCTTGTCCCTCAAGTTTTGAGTCGACGTTGTGACTACTTTGCACTGCTTTCTCGTGGTTCGTCAAGCAACTCGTTCCGCGTCTCCCTCGAGATCCCTTACTCGAATCACCACGTGACCTGATCGTTGGACCTTGAGAGACGAAGATCATCGCGTCCCACAAGACGCTCATCGGACCCATCAGGTGACTTGAAGAGGACCAAATTCTGAAGGTGGCCTGTGACAGGGGGAGAGTTTCGGCGCACACTCTCACGCGCCAGCTTCTTCGATTGAGAGCGAGATGACCGAGACCGAAACCGATCTTCAGGACCTCATTCAAGAGACGGAGCGACTCTGTCATCGCTACATCGATGAGGTGGTGCTGCGCTTTCGCCTTTGCCCTTGGGCCGAACCTTCGTTGCGGGCGAACCTTGTGCAAATCAATGTAATTACTGATATTTTTCTTTCGAACGGAGACTTCAGCGGGCCAGCAGATCAGGTCCGGCGCGTCCTCGCTCAGCAGATCCGACCGGAGATCGAGTTGGCTCTGATCGTTCTGCCACGCGCCCAGTTCTCCCGACTCGAGATGGACGATCTCTTGCGGTCCGTGCGCGCCTCACGCCGCTTCGGTCGGGGAGGTCAAGAAGAAGAGGAAGGGCGCGAGAGCGTACCTGCTTTCGCGCTTGCCGCTTTTCATCCCGATGCTGAGCCGAATCTGATGACCCCGGAGCGTCTGATCCCGTTTCTCAGACGTACTCCAGACCCGATGATCCAAGCAGTGCGGACGGAGGTGATCCGACGCATCGACCCGGGCCGTGGTTCCGGAACTGCCTTTTTTGACCCAGAAAAGCAGTCTTTCGCGTCCCTCACGGACGCCCCCACCCTCTCGGTGCGTGCCCGGATCGCCAGTGCCAACCACGAACATGTCCAGGCTGTCGGGATAGAACAGGTAGAGCGGGCCTTCCTCAGCATCCACGAGGACCACCGAGAAACGCGACGACGCCTAGGCCTGTGAAGTCTCTGGGCCTGTGGCGTAGGACGCTTGGGCCTGTGACGCAGGGTCGCCTGTGATAAGGTCTGGCCGTGGAGGAAGGGGCCCGCGAAGAGATAGCTTGTCGAGATTTCGGGGTGGTAGCTGCTTCCGGTTTCCGTACACAGCCGGTCTCCTTTCGCCTATTGGCCGGGTCGACCGTGGCGCTCGTAGGCGCTCCTGGCTGCGGAAAAAGCCTGGTTTTTGAGCACTTGGCCGGAGTGCGGAGACCCGGGGTTCGTGGGTACGGAAGCTCCCCTCCAAGAGACGTTTCGCTCGTTCCCCAGGACGCGAGACTCGCCGCCATGCCCACAGACAGGACCCACAATCTCGTGGGTCTGCGCAGCTGGCCCCTCGTGATCAAGCGCGCCACCGGACTCAAGATCCCCAAAACGCCCGACGAGGAGAAGATCCGTGATCTGCTCGTGCGTCTGCGCCTCGATCCGGATCGCGTCAGCAGTATGCCCTTCCGGGACCTTTCCACATCTGAGCGAAGCTCGGTCCTGCTAGCCGCCCAGCTCCAGAGAAGTCCGCGCTTCCTGCTCATCGACGGCTGGGACGAAATAATCGACGATCACGGAAGAAACGCCTGGGTCGAGGTCCTCGGGGAGCACATGGCGTCAGGAATGGGACTGTTGATTTCCTCCCGACGACCCCCACGAGGACTCTCCGTAAATGAACTCATTCCTATGGGGGAAAGTCTGACGAGCGGGGATCTGGCGGTCCCCTTGATTCAGAAGCCCAAGGCACCAGAGGGGCATTCCTACCCCCTCCTTGAAGTGACCCGCTTGACGGCCACGCGGAGCCGTCGCTCCCTGATCCGTCCGCGTGCACCAGCCGTCCTTCTCGATGGCGCTTCTCTGTTTGTCCGGCATGGCGAGTGCTTGGTGCTTCTGGGCGCGTCTGGAGCTGGAAAAACCACTCTTCTGAAGACCGTCGCCGGCCTCACTTCTGCCCAGAAAGGCAGCATTGTCGTCGACAACCACGACGTCACCTACGCACGCGGCGCTCGGGCTCGGCGACTGACGCGAGATGTCCAGCTGGTGTTTCAGGACGCCACGGCGGCCCTCGACGGGATGAAGACGGTCGCTGCGCATCTGGAGGAAGCCATGGCCCTGAACCCGAAGGCTACCGGAACTCCGAGCGAGTGGCTCGAACGCTTGGGTCTCTCGCCCCGACTCCTCCGCTCTCCCGCAGACCACCTCAGTGCATCGGAAAGTCAGCGCATCGACCTCGCCAGGAGCCTGGTCCTGGCCCCGAAGCTGGTGCTCTTCGATGCCCCTGAGGTCGCAGCGGCCGATGCGGACGGCGGAACGATATTTGCCGCCATCAGGGCAGAGAAGTCCGCTGGGCGTAGCTTCCTCGTGGCAACGAGCAAGCCTCAACTCGCCTCGGCCATCGGCGACCGGGTAGCGGTGATGCATGCCGGACGCATTCTGGAGCTAGGCGACAGCGAGGAGGTCCTGCGTCATCCGGGGCATCCGGTCACCCTTGCGCTCCTCGAGGGCAAGGGACTTGACCCCTCGGCGCCTACCGAACGCATGGAGGGGTGCCCGCACGTGGCTCGATGTCCTCGCCGTCGCCTTCCTGAATGCTCGGAAAGCGAGCCAATGCTCGCTCCCTTGGTTCCTCTGCGCCAAAATGGAGATACCCGTTCGCCCCACGCACGCCGGGTGGCCTGTTTCCACCCCATCACCGACTAGAACGTATCTTGCTCTAGAGGGCGTCCGTGGCCTTCTTCACCCAAAGTGGCTCGAGATCGAGCTCAACAGCGTCAAACGGCGGAATACGGACTTTGGCATCTCCTGACCAGGCGCCGAGTCGCAGCCAGGCTTCGTCCACGCGACGGAAGGCTTCCACCAAGGTCTCGGCTGGATCGACCAACCAATAGTAGTCCACGCCAACACGCGCGTAGAGATCGGCTTTCGTTCCGCGGTCGAGCTTGGCACTGCTCGGGGAGAGCACCTCGCAAGTCCAGTCGGGTACGACGGTGAAGAAGGCCGCTTCCATTTCAGGTGGACGCGAAGCACGCCACCCCGTCAGATCGGGCACGACGACGTCGGCGTCGAAGTGAAGTTCCGGCTCGTCCACGATGATCCATCCCCCGGGGCCTCCACGGCCGCGCTGAAAGGGCGTCACCAAATCAGCGCCGAGCCCGCTAGATGCAATGCCATGCGGCCCCGCCGGGCGCGGTTGCAGGTGCAGCTCACCCCCAATCAACTGCGCGATGACATGGGGTGGGGCCGCCAACACGTCTTCGTAGGTAGCCAGGCGGCGCGCTGGGTTGCCCATTTGGTAAGCATTGCTCAGTCGCGCCAGCGAGTAAAGCGTCTCCGGCAACGTTCAGCGAACCGGGTGCTTCAACGGACCGGGTGCTTCAACGACCTGGTGCTTCAACGGACCGGGTGCTTCAACGACCTGGTGTTTCAACGACCTGGTGCATCCAGCCATGGGGGTCGGGGGTGTTGCCGTGCTGCAG
>CAYMQT010000272.1:3526-4480 GCA_964392575.1 uncultured Polyangiaceae bacterium | reverse complement strand
ACCATGTGGATCCACTCATCTCGCTTGCAGTGATTGCGACGCTGTTGACGATAGGCACGGTGCTTTCGATTCTTGCCCAAAGGCGGGTGGCCAAGAGCTGAGCAGCTCTATTGACGGAGCGCTTTTAGGCTCTGGCTCAGCTCGAAGCCTCGGCCTTGGCTTCCCGGCGTGCCCGAATGAACTCGATCACCGGGGGGATCACCGATAAAATGATGATTCCGAGGATGACGTAGTGAAATTGCTTTTTCACGAACGGCATATTGCCAAAGGCGTAACCCAGGCCGAGGAAACCGATCACCCAGGCCAAGGCGCCCGTTACGTTGAACATCGCGAAACGCCGGTAACTCATGTGGCCGATACCGGCGACGAAGGGCGCGAAGGTCCGGATGATGGGGATGAAGCGCGCGAGCACGATCGTCTTGCCGCCGTGCTTCTCGTAGAAACGCTGCGTGTGCACGAGGTGCTTTTTATTCAAGAGGAAAGAGGACTCGCTCCGGAATACCGCCGGGCCTAAGTACCGCCCGACGGAATAGTTGACCGCGTCCCCCACGATGGCGGCCACGATGAGGAGGGCCATCATCAGACCGAGGTGGAGCCCCGAGGACTCGAGCGCGCACAGCGCTCCGACGGCGAAGAGCAACGAGTCGCCGGGCAAGAAGGGCGTCACCACGAGTCCTGTCTCGCAGAAAATGACGAGGAAAAGCAGCACGTACATCCAGGGCCCGAGTGATTGCGCCATCGAGCCGAGGTGAGCGTCCAGGTGAAGGAAGATGTCTATGATTTCTGTCACGATCAGTCTCGCGGGGTAAAAGGGGCGGATAAAGTGAACGGGCCCCACGGGGGCGACGCCGTTGCTGCCGCCGATCTCCGCCGCCATCACCGCCGTCACCCGGGTGCCGGTCATCTTCTCGACCTCGCGCGCGATGGTCTCGGCCTGGCCGCCGGCGCCGAGCA
>CAYMQT010000272.1:0-3516 GCA_964392575.1 uncultured Polyangiaceae bacterium | reverse complement strand
ATAAAGTGACCGGGCGCGCGCTCGGGGCCCCGGCGCGGTTGCTAGCAAGGGTGGGCTCGGTCGGCTATCGATTTCAAGAAGGGCTAAGGAGCAGACTTCCAGAGCTGAAGAAGGGCTCACGGATGAGGGAAACGACTCGACGTGAGGGGAGTCGGGACGGCGTCGGGGCCGACCGCCAAGGCGCAGGTGCGTACGCCACGCCCCTGAGTGGTGAGCACGGTGAAGGTCACCCCAGCGAAACTCACCTGGTCGCCCGTCAAGGGAGGTCGGTCGAGAAGCGTGAGAACGAGACCGCTGACGGTATCGACCTCCGGGTGATGCAGATCGATTCCGAGATGCTCGCCCACCTGCCCCAGACGCGCCATGCCGAGCGCGCAGAGCTTCCCGTTTGACTCGAAGACGGGTTGTGGATCAGCGGATCCGTCGGAGATTTCACCGACGATCTCTTCAAAAAGATCCTCGACCGTGATGATGCCCGACGTGCCGCCATGTTCATCCATCACGACGACGAGCTGTGTTTTTTCATTGCGCATCCGGGTGAGCACGGCGTCGAGCTTGGCTGTCATGGGCAAAAAAGGCACCGGTCGTATCGCTTCTTCGGAAAGCGGACGTCTCTCGACCAAGAGTCGAAGAAGGTCATGAATGAGCACGATGCCGACGATCTGATCGAGGGTTTCCTCGTAGACCGGGTAACGTGCATGACGGCCGCTGCGTATCGTAGCCCGAAGATCGGCGAACGAAGCGTCTCGTCGCAAGCCAACGATCCGGACCCGAGGGGTCATCACCTCCGCGGCAGTGAGGTTGCCAAACTCGAACAACTCCCGGAGAACCTGGCCGCCTTCGGCGTCGATCTCTCCCTTTTCGAGGCTGTCTTCGACGACGAAAAGAAGGCTCTCGGCGCTCGGTGCCGTCTCGATCATTTCGCGACGCACTCCCAGCAGGCGCAAGACTCCTACCCCCGCGAGATTGAGTCCCACGACGAGGGGAAAGAGCGCCAGTTGGATCCACCGCATCGGCGTGCTGGTCCACAGGGCTGTTTCCTCCGCGTGCTGAAGAGCCAGGGTTTTAGGGATCATTTCCCCTAGTACGACGTGCAAGTAGGTGAGTGCGCCCACCGCGAGCACGCTGGCGATGATATGCACGGAGACCCACGAACCGACGCCGATGCGCTCAAGGGGCTCTACTAACGCCACCGCCATCTGGTGCTCCCCATACATACCGAGCCCCAAGCTGGCGAAGGTGATTCCGAGCTGCGCCGTCGCAATGTAGCTGTCTTGTTTTTTTGGGTCACGCAGCACCGTAAGGACGACCTTGGCTAGTCGGCTTCCCGCGAGTGCGCGCGTTTCGATGGCGGAGCGCTGCACCCCGATGATGGCGAATTCGGCCGCAACGAATAGCCCGTTGAGAACAATCAAAACGAAAACCATGAACGCTACCAGCATATTCAGGCCTCCTCTTTGCTCTCGGACGAGGGGGAAGCTTCCGCATCGTCGGACTTTTGTCGGGGCTCTACTACGATCCAGAGTACGGCCGTGGGGCTCGTCTCCGTCACGGTCATGCTTACCCCGTCGATTTCTAGGCTTTCTCCCGCCCTGGGCCAGCGCCCGAGGTGCGCCACGATGTACCCGCCGAGCGTCGTCGCTTTTCCGTCCCAGTGAGTGCCGAGCCAAGGTTCGGCCTTATCCAGCGCCAAAGAACCTGGGAGGCGTACGGTTCCGTCCTCCTGCTGTTCTACCTCCAGCTCGGGTTGTTTCAGCTCATCTCCGATATCCCCGAACAAATGAGCGAGCACGTCTTCGATGCTGATGATCCCCTGCACGCCACCGAATTCGTCCACCACGATGGCTTTTGAACTTTGTTGTCTTTGAAGGAAGCGCACGAGATGAGGGGCGCGTAGGTTCTCTGGGACGAAGGGTATTTTTCGCAAGAGCACATCGAGTGGAGGGGGGAGTTCTTCGTGCAGAGCGAACCAATCGACGAGATCTCTGGTGTTCACCGCTCCTAGTATTTGATCGAGGGAGCCCTGGTAGACGGGGATCCTGCTGTAAGGGCTTTCGAGGATTCTTTGCAGGGCATCTTCAGAAGGTGTGGAAACCTCGATGGCGTAGATCTCGTTGCGGGGTGTCATCATCTGACGAACCGTGCGTGAGGACAGATGGAGCCCCCGGTCCAGGAGCCTGAGTCCGCCCGAACTCAGCTCTCCGCCCTTCTGAGACTCTTGAAGCAAAATGCGGATCTCTTGCAGCGAGTGCGCTTGTTGGTGGCCTCTCGGAGTCACGCCGAACGGCTTCAGCAAGATGAACCCACTGCCATTGAGGAGCCAGATGAACCAGCGGTAGAGCGACACCGACCAACGAGTGGGCAAATAGGTGAGGAGGGCGGTACGCTCGGGAAACTGCATGGCGAGCGACTTCGGCACGAGCTCACCGAGGACGACTTGTAGCGTCGTCAGAACGAGCAGGATGATCGTGAAGGCAGTCGAGCTGGCCGTCGCCGCCGTCCATGAGAATTGGTCCCTCAGCCAAGCTCCTAGATGTGGTGCGAGCCGAGCTTGCGCGTAAGCGCCTGCCACGAGGCTTGAAATGGTGATGCCTATCTGGCAGGCAGCGATGTAACGATCGAGTTCTACGCCGTCCTCCTGCAAACGGAGGAGGCCCTTCGCTTGCTCATTCCCGTCTGTCACGAGGGGCACGAGCTGTGTCTTTCGAATGCCCACGACCGAGAATTCCGCGGCGACATAGAGCGCGTTCACGCCGATCATGAGCGCGATGACGAAGACTTCGGTCATGAGGGTTTCCGTGAAGAATGTATCTCATAACCTGAAATGCGTTCCAAACAAGCCACAACCCTCCTTGCCTTGCTCGCGTGGTTTGCCTGCCGTGGAGGTTGAGATCTGCCGCGGAGGTTGAGATCTGCCGCGGAGGGTAAGATCTGCCGCGGAGGGATAGAGTTGAGATAGATCGGTTGTCAGCGGAACTCCCACGCACCGACAGGCAGGGCGACCAAAGCGGTCTGCTTCACGATTGACCTGTGCTTTGCCACGATCCACGCTTCGCGGCCCTCGATGAAGCCCCCTCAAAGCGTCCTCCAAAGACTCATTGCCCAAGTGACCGTCTTTCAGACGCGGCATCCTGTTCTGATCCTCACACTCACGCTGTTGACCCTGGTCCCGAGTGTTTGGGCGGCGAGCACGCTCAAGATGAGGACGGCATTTGATGAACTCTTGCCGGACAATAAGCCAAGCGTCATCGAACTCGCCAAAGTCAATGAGCGGATGTTGTCGGCATCTACGCTGACCGTCGTGGCAGAGAGCAAAGACACGGAGTTTCTGAAGCGCTTCGTCGACGAGCTCACGCCCAAGCTTCGAGACCTGCCTCCTGATCTCGTGACAGGGGTTGATTCAGGGCCGCGCCTGGCGCAGCGTTTTTTTGAAAAGAGTAAGCATCTCTACGCGCCCCTCGTAGACATCGAAAAGCTTCATGAGGAGGTGATCTGGGCCTATGACCGAGAAGTTGC
>CAYMQT010000271.1:0-4571 GCA_964392575.1 uncultured Polyangiaceae bacterium | reverse complement strand
CAAGAACCACACCAAGGCCGAAGCGAGGAGCCGACTGCCCCCCCTCGGATTTTTCCGCTGCCCTTGGGTCCCCTTGCTCACGAACGGATTGTAACCCCGTGAACTTCGGGGACCACGGAAAACAACAGGATTTCTGGCTCAAAGAGCGGTAACATCGGGAGTTCACCTTTTCCCGTCCGGGTCCGCCTGATTCTCGGTCGACCGGTGACTGATTACCCACGCCCGCCATGCCCCCTCCCTCCCCTCAGCGCCCCTGGCTCCGCGCCGTCACCTCCCCGGATGCGGGGCCTGACTCTACTGGCCCTGACTCTGCTGGCCCTGACTCTGGTCCGACAGATCTGGGCGACGCGCTCCTGATCGAGGGGTTGCTTGCTGGCGACCGACGTCTCTCTGCTCAGCTTCATGATCGTCTGATCGGCGCGGTGGATCACACGCTCTTTCGCGTTCTTGGTCGCCGCGAACATGATCATGACGATCTCGTGCAGTCGTGCTTTGAGCAAATCGTCCGTTCCCTGACTCGCGGCCAGTTTGGTCTCCAGTGTAGCCTCAAGACGTGGGCCACCCGCATTTCCACTCACGTCGCCCTCAATGCTCTCCGCTCCCGCATCCGCGAACGGCGAATTGTCGGCCGCTCAGACGAGGCGATCGATCCGGAAGACTACCGCACCTCGGATCCGAGCGCCGAAACGCATCTCGACGTGGATCGCGTACGCCTCGCACTCAGTCAAATGCGTCTGCTCACGGCCGAAGTTCTCGTCCTCCATGAAATCCACGGACATAGTCTGGCGGAAGTGAGCGAGATGACAGGTCTTTCGGTGAGCGCCGCACAGTCACGGCTCGTCCGAGGTAGAAAAGAACTCCAAGACCGCTTGTCTACGCCCACGACTCGGGGGCTCACATGAGGACGAACCAAGCAGTGGAACGTCCCCTCAGCGAGACTGAGGCCCTGCGTGAGTTGCGGCAGGCGCTCCATCTCGCCGTGCCCGTACAGCCTCCGGCCCAGGTCGCGCGCCGGCGCCGGGAGGTGGTCGCGCGGATTGATGACCAAATCGCACTCGCCAGGGAAGCGCGCCGCTCTGGAGCAGCGCGGAAAAAATGGGCGCGGGTGTGCTTGTCTTTCGCTGCGGCAGCCGCGGTTCTCGCGGCGCTGTTCCTCGGTTCTTCGAGGCTTGCCAGCCGTTCTGACCAGACCGATTCCTCCGCAAGCGGTCCACCTGTCAAGATCAACGCTCACGCCGGATCCGATCGAGCGACAGGGTCTGATCCATCGGATCAAACCGCGGGCTCCAAGCTCAGCGGCTCAGGCGCCCGTCTACATTCGCACACGCTCGCTCTGCCCGGAAGCACACAGATCTACGTCAGTGCAGGGACCCAGGTCAGCGTCCTCGATGAAAGCATTCCCCACCAGATCGTGAAGCTTGGAAGCGGCACCGTTGTCGTCGATGTTCCTCCCAAGGCTGTGCCAGGACCGCGCTCAGTAGAGGTGCTGACTCCGGATGTCAGGGTCGAAGTCAAGGGCACGCGCTTTGAGGTGGCGGTGCTCGACCCCGAGGACGAAGACTTCCCTGGTACGCGAGTGACGGTGCAGCGCGGGCTCGTCGTGGTTCACCATGGAGGTGGGACCCTCACCCTCCGGGCAGGAGAAAGCTGGACTTCCTCGAAGAAGAACCTGCCTCGAAAGACTACCTCTAAGGGGGATCTTTCGTCCGGGGGGCAGCATCCCGAACGGACGGCTTCCGCAAGTTCCTCGAAAGCACAGCCCCCGAAAGAACAGCCGTCGACAGGTGTCGCCTCTTCCACGAGTGCAGAACCTGCTGCTCGGGCAGAATCTTCGACAAACGGCGGCCCGGCGAGTGCGGTCTCTGCTTCTAGCGCTCTGGCTACTAGCACTGTGACCTCTAGCTCCCTGCCCTCCAGTTCCCTGCCTTCTAGCTCCCTGGCCAGGCAAAATGCCCTGCTCGAATCGGCCCTGACTTCAGAGCGGAGGGGCGAAGATCAGAGAGCCCTCGCTCTCATCGCGACGCTGCTCGCCGAGCACCCAGAAACCCCCCTGCGGGATTCGGCGCTGGTGCTCAAGAAACGCATCCTCGACCGCTCTCACTGAAACCCGAGATACTGAGCCCGTAGTCAATGAGAGACGCAGGGAATGGATTCTCATTTGCGCGCTGCCCGGACGTCTGATTCACTCCCGCCCATGACCACCGTAGGCATCGTCGGATGGCGAGGCATGGTCGGCTCCGTGCTCCTTGAGCGCATGCAGGCCGAGCAAGACTTCGCACATTTTGACCCAGTATTCTTTTCGACTTCCCAAGCTGGCCAAGAAGGTCCGGATGTCGGCAAGGGCACGGCTCCGCTCCGCTCCGCCAACGATTTGAAGCAGCTCGCCGAGATGGACGTGATCGTGTCCTGCCAGGGAGGCGACTACACGCAGCAAGTTCACAAGTCTTTGCGCGCCGCTGGTTATGACGGACTTTGGATCGACGCAGCGTCCACGCTTCGCATGAGCGAAAGCGCAACGATCATCCTGGATCCGGTCAACCGCAAAAAAATAGACGCGGCTCTGTCCGCCGGCTGCAAGGACTTCATCGGCGGCAATTGCACCGTCAGCCTCATGCTGATGGCTATCGGAGCCTTATTTGAAAAAGGCTGGGTCGAGTGGGTCAGCGCGTCCACGTACCAGGCCGCCTCAGGTGCGGGCGCAAAAAACATGCGTGAACTCGTCGATCAGATGGGCGTGTTGGCCTCCGCCCCGGCGGCCGCGGATGCCAAAAGCAGTGCCTTGCTTTTGGATCAGCAGGTCACGGACTTGATGCGCTCGTCGACTTTCCCCAAAGCTGAATTCGGAGCCGCCCTCGCCGGCAGCCTCATTCCCTGGATCGACAAGCCCGTCGAAGGGGGACAGACCCGGGAAGAATGGAAGGGATTCGTGGAGACCAACAAGATCCTCGGACTTTCTCCGGCCATACCGGTGGACGGCACCTGCGTTCGCGTCGGCGCCATGCGTTGCCACAGCCAGGCGCTCACCATCAAGCTGACAAAAAACGTTCCGCTAGCGGAAATTGAGAAGACCCTGGCCAAGGGCAACAACTGGGTTCAACTCGTCCCCAACGACAGGGAATCGACCTTGAAGCACCTGTCCCCGGCCGCCTGCTCAGGGACCTTGACCGTTCCCGTCGGACGCGTGCGCAAGATGCGCCTCGGAGACGAGTACCTGCAGGCCTTCACCTCAGGAGATCAACTGCTCTGGGGAGCAGCTGAACCCCTCCGGCGCATGGTCTTGATCGCTCTCGGAAAGCTCTAGACGCGCCCTTCTTAGCGCCTTCCCCTCCGCTCATCGGGCGTGCATCATGCACGCCCATGAGCCGCCGAGAAAATCAGGTTTCTGACATCTTCGACCCAGAAAAATGGGAGGAGGTGCCAGGATTTTCTTTCGAGGACGTCACGTACCACCGGGCCAAGGGTCAAGGGACCGTCCGCATCGCTTTCAACCGTCCCGAGTGCCGCAACGCCTTTCGCCCCAAGACCGTAGACGAACTCTACAGCGCTCTCGAACACGCCCGCATGACCAGCGACGTCGGTTGCGTCCTCTTGACCGGCAACGGTCCCTCCGCAAAAGACGGTGGCTGGGCATTTAGCTCAGGAGGAGATCAACGGATCCGAGGCCGCGACGGCTACAAGTACGAAAGCGACGGTACTTCCGGCTCCCGCGAAAACATCGACCCGGCAAGGCTCGGGCGTCTTCACATCCTAGAGGTCCAGCGTCTGATCCGTTTCATGCCCAAAATTGCCATCGCCGTGGTCCCGGGGTGGGCCGCAGGTGGCGGACACAGCCTGCACGTCGTCTGCGATTTGACTCTCGCCTCCCGAGAGCACGCGCGCTTCAAGCAGACGGATCCTGACGTCGCCAGCTTTGATAGCGGATACGGTTCGACCCTTCTCGCGCGTCAGTGCGGACAGAAGCTCGCTCGCGAAATCTTCTTTCTCGGACTCGAATACACCGCCGATGAAGCCGTCGCTCAGGGAGCCGTCAATCGCGCTGTCCCCCACGAAGAGCTAGAGAACGTCGCTCTCGAATGGGGGGCGCTCATCAACTCCAAGAGCCCCACGGCCATGCGCATGCTCAAGTACGGTTTCAATCTCCCGGACGATGGCCTCGTCGGTCAGCAGCTCTTTGCTGGAGAAGCGACCCGCCTGGCGTACGGCACGGAAGAAGCGGCCGAAGGTCGCGAGGCCTTCGTCGAAAAGCGCCCCAAGGATTTCAAAAAGTTCCCCTGGCACTACTGAGCGCACGGAAAAAAAAGGAGGGGCAAACACCCCTCCTTTTCATTTCCTGAGGCTGACGCTTACTTGGAGATCCTTGCCACCAGATCGCACACCTTGCAGGAATAACCCCACTCGTTGTCGTACCAGGACACCACCTTCACGAAGGTGCCGTCGAGAGCGATGCCAGCCGTGGCATCGAACACCGACGTACAGCTCTCGCCACGGAAGTCGGTCGCTACCACTGCTTCCTCGGTGTAGCCCAGGATCCCCTTCATGGAACCCTCCGAGGCCTTCTTCATGGCCGCCTT
>CAYMQT010000270.1:0-4722 GCA_964392575.1 uncultured Polyangiaceae bacterium | reverse complement strand
CCCCACGAACGATACTGCGAAATCTCTGGGGGGCTATCCAATGGCAGCAACCTGATCTGGTCGTCAGCGCGAGTGGCAGGCGTTTGGGCACGCCGCGCCCATCAACAGGAACGACCGCGTCCACAAGTCGTTCACGACGTTCCTACCGGAGCCTCGCGCCGGTGAGGCCCCCGAAGTCACCCCCGAAGTCACCCCCGAAGTCGGGCGGCTGCTGCGGGTGCTCGACGGCGAGATGAGCCGTGGTGAGCTGATGGCGGCGCTCAGCCTCCGGGACGAGAAACACTTTCGGGTCCACTACCAGCAGGCCGCCGTCAGGCTGGGGCTCATTGAAATGACCCTGCCGGACAAGCCGAACAGCCGGTTGCAACGCTACCGGCTCACCGAGCTGGGGCGCCGCACGCGGGAAGCGGGACGAGCATGACGCGATTGACGGGGCCGTTCGCAGATCCAAGCCTGTGGCCGTCACCGCTCGGGGACATACAGTAGTGCTAACCCCGAGGGCGCACCCACTCGTAGCGCCCGATGATCTCGTTCACCTTGGTCAACTCCTCCAAGAGCAGTACACGCGGCACCAACGCTTCAAGACCCACGGTCGTCAGGTTTGACACGGTGAGCAGGACCAACTCCGGATCAGACGAGAGGCGCACGCCGAGGGAGACCTTCTCACCTTCTTCGTCGGCACGATAGCGATAAGGTAACGTGTTCTTCGTGAGCGCCTCCTGCAAGCTGCGCAGCGCAATGTCCACGGACTGTTCTACGCAATCCGAGACGGACAGCAGCACCTCGTGGTGACCAACGCAAACCGTGACAGACGCCCAGCCAGTTGCTGGAAGCTCGAAATGAGCTTCTATCGATAGCGCAGGTTCTGGCGTGTTGGGGCACTCCAGTTCGTGTTCCTCTTGCTTCGTCGGCACACGGAACACTTCGGTGTCGAAGCGTCCAGGATCATGGATGCGCGTGTGGTACCCCTCTTGCTCGATGTGAGCCACTGGAGCCAGGCGAACCTCAGTTCCTTCGGGCAACGATGAGATACCTTCAATGATCAATTGACCACCCTCGGCACGCGCGAACAGGCTCTTCGCTAGTTGGGGTACAGCCGTCGCTTTCTTGATGGCCGTATCGAGTAGCTCTCGAGCCTCGAGAAGCAGCGTGAGCAAGCGCGCTCGGGGCACGACGGCTACGAAACGCCTGCCTCTCTTCCTATCAATCGTCAGACCGACGAATTCGGGCAGTGTGGTCCGTCGATGGCCGAGAGACACCACGTCTTTCTCGCCCATGAAATCCGCCTGGAACACATGCGCTTCGTCCTCGCTCAAACACGCGATCCAATCGGACAACCTACGCATGAGCACATACCCATTTCTATCAGGGACCCCGAGCAGATCAATCGAGTATGCACCTACGCTCAACCGTATCCACTCACAAAGGCCATACGCTCCGGTCGCATCCGAGATGCGCTCCGCACGGAGTTCGATACGCGCTGCCTCAGTGGCCTCGTCCGGAGCAACGAGCCAAGGCTCGTCGCTATCACCGGTATCACGAGGACGAATCCTGTAATTCTGACGCCTGCCATGCATACCGGAAATGGTGTGCAGAAGCCGCGCCGCTCGCGGGCCGCCGAGATCCTCCGTATCGAAGCCGAGCGAACGCAGCAGAGCATTGGCTCGTGCCTTTGCGACTGGATCACGGCCACAAAAGTACACCCGTTCGGCAAATCCATCCACGAGTTGCCCCCACACCCGAATACTTCCCACAGCAACAACCTGTGCATTCGGCACACGCGCTTCGATGTGAGCGAGCAACGAGTCCTCTTGCAGATGAGAAACTCCCCATTCGAGGCAGGTCATGTCGAGCACTAACTTGTCCGTGTACAGATCGAGTCGATCGACGAACTCCCACTGGAGATCGGCGAAGTCTTTCCCGACCAGGATTACCACATCGCAGAGTGGAACTCTCCGAACTTTCGGTCGATTTCCAAACCGTTCCGAACGCATCGGATCAAGTTGCAACGTCTGATGCCCAATCTGACCGAATCTCTTGCGCAATTCTTCAGCAGCCCACTGATGGCCGACGAAGGCGATGGTGAGCTTCTCCGTTTGCATTTCGTGGCCCATTCTTCGCTTCTACGAGGCCAGCTGCCCGATCGCAAAGACTCCAATCAACTTCCCCAGGTAGACGGAATGGAACCTACACGCATTTCGGCGGGCGCAGGTGGCAGGATAGCCTCCCCCAAAATCGGCTGCTCTGCTCTCTGTGCCTCGGCTCCATTTCGCCGAGAAAGCACTGGAGGTTTTCTTCACGCCGCGAGCGGAGCCCACTCATCGGCATCCAGAGCCGTAATGCCGTGCTGTGTGAGCAGGGTATTCAGCTCCACAATGCTGAGGCTGCCGGGAGCAGTGATCTCGACCCCCATCGGCGCATTGTGTTCGTCAAAGTCGACATGGACACCGTGCCCTGCATCGAGAGTGCGCGCGACTCGAACACCGCTCTTACGCGAAAGATACAGATATGCCGCGAGTGGTTTGCCCTTGCGGAACGTGATCTCAAGATAACGCTGCTTCATGGCTCGATACGGTATGCCGTGATGACCACGACAATATGCTCCATTTCATCGGGCTCGACAACCACTTCCCAAAGCCGGCCACGCAACCGTGCTCCGATAATGAAGCGGTCCTCGACGACATCCGGGCGGAATCCAGTGGCATGTTCGAGCATTTGCCGCAGGTCAACCTCCGTGAAGCCACGAGCCTCCATCCGTTTTTCGACGTGGGGCGTCAGCTCAATCTCCCACTTCCACCATGAGGCCGCCCCGTCATACGTCAGAATAAGCTCGTCTGTTTGATGCGAGGGAAAGGCAGGACTGAAACGATGCTCCAGGGATTAGGCGCGTTCTTCATCTGGTGAGTCAATCGCGTCCCTAGGACAAAGTGGAGGTCCTTCTTGGTGAACTCGTCGAAGTACTTCTTTTTTACCATTTCGACGGCGACCCTTTCGTCACCCTGTGCACGACCCTTGCACTTGGCGAATAGCGCACCAATCTCCCAATCGAGAATCTGAAGAGTGCTTTCTCGACCGTCTGTATCTCGAAAGCGATACGCGAAGGCGTACGGTAGCTTGGGAATCAGACGGAATGTTTCCCGCCAAGAGTTGTCATCGAAGAGATCATATTGACTGTAGAATTTCCGCATCTCCTCGATGCGCTTCTCGTCCCACTCTCGTTCGGTCTCTTGCTTGATGACGAGGTCAAGAATCTCGTTGGGGCGGAAAACGGCTAACGAAATTTCGAGATTCTTTGCCTGTTCAAGGAGAGGCGCTAATTGTTCGAAGACACCAGGACCTCCAGTGAGGAGGCGACGGCGCTCACGCCATTCGTCCTTCGTCCCAAGCTCACCGAGTGCCTGGAACGATTCACTAACAGGTCGTCGGGTTTCGGGTCTCTTGTCCTTGGGGTTTGGGATCAGGTCACAGTTAATCCACTGGTATTTCTTATACTGCTTCTCATATCCCAGGCGACGGAACGGCACTGGGTAGATCCGTACCCAAGTCCCATCTTCCCGCACACCGGCAGTGCAAACCGTCTCCCCGTACGTTTTTGAGAGTGTGGGGTACGTCTTGACGGTGATGAGAACTTTCTCGATGGCCATTTCTTAGAGATGGTGGGGCGACAGCTCAGTGCCGTAGCGCGCCTCCAGTTCCTCCCCCACGCAATGGCGGTGACATTGATGCGGGTGGAGTTCAAAGCAGGTCAGCGCTATTCGCTCACCTTCCAGCGCCCATGAGGCCAGTCTTGAGAGCGCCGAGAGTTGGGAGGGAAGATAATCTTTCCGATACCTTGCAAACAGCGCGTCGTAGTCCGCTTGGGAGTCTAGAGAGCGCCTCTCTTCGGAGGCAATACCCAGCTCCGGAAGGTGCTCGTAGCGAATATCCACGCCCTCACACCCGTTCTTCAACGCTGACTTAGAGAATCCGTACTTTCGGCTCAGCGGATTCCGGCGCACGTCACATAGGATGGTAGTACCGGAGTGAATCAGTAAGTTGAGGTAGCCTTCAAGGCTTCGGCCCTCGTACCCAATCGTCGTGACGGCGCGAGGAACTCGCACCCGACGAGCGTTCCGAACACGCTTCAAAGCCTCATCGTTCCCCGAGAGGACATCCGTGGCGATCTCACTTCGGGTAGCGAAGTACGGGAATCTTTCATATGTCAGTCGGACCAAGTCGCTAGCTGATTTCTTCCCGTGGGTTCTTGCAAAGCGGAGATGTAGTTCCCACTTTTCCGCAAGAAGTTTCCCTTCCTTTGTCAATCTCCACGCCGATTCTTCCTCAACGAGTAACCCTTTCTCGACAAGTTTTCGCTTGTCCGAATATGAGGTGAACGAGAAGGCTCCAAATTTGTATGGCACAAACTCGTAGGGCGCATCCTGCCCGCGTTCGTGACAATAGAGAAAGAGGAGCTTCTGAAACTCGGTTGCACCTCGTGACCCACCGAGGGCCGCAAGCAATCCAAGAAGATCGCGCTGCCTGTTGAACAGGGTCGGGCCTGACATATGTCAGGGATAACAGGCGCCCTTGAGAAAATCACTAAAAATCCTCTGCTCTGCTAATGCAGCCCCGCGCCCATTGAGACGGCCCCAAGACGAAGACTCTTTGAGCGACAGATCCCCGTCTTCAGAGCGATGAACCGGTTTGCCTGGCGGTGAGCCGGCTCTCGCTCTAGAGAAGGGG
>CAYMQT010000269.1:0-4724 GCA_964392575.1 uncultured Polyangiaceae bacterium | reverse complement strand
GTTCGTCGCGAGCCCCGCGTAAGTGAAGGTCACGCCCGGGTTGATGTAGCCCACCACCGTTCCCCCGTTGGCCGCTTCAGTCATCGGCCCCGTCCCCGCCTCCATGTACGAACCAGTCACTCCCGTAGGACAGCCCATAGAAAACGCGCACTCAGCTTCCACCTCGATCGTGACGGCATTCGCCGCACCACCTGAACCATCGGAACCACCGCTCGAACTCCCACCTGCGCCTGAATCACCACCAGTTCCGCTCTGTCCCCCCGTGCCCGTGCCTTCAGCTCCGTTTTCAATCAGCTCCGCCATCCAAGCCTCGACACACGCCATTTCCGAGGGAGAAAGCTTGGAGGTGCGGTAGGGGTGCGGCATGCCGTCGCCGCAGGTCTGCTCGTCCCTGAGTTTCAACATGAGAAGGCTTTTCTCAGGCTCCGCTGAGTTCACCAGAAGTTCAGGAACTTCAGGGCAGCCGTCGCCTTCGAGCTTCGGATAGGTCGCCGGTTGATTGAGCAAGCGCGCGCCGACACCAGGCGGATCGAGATTGACCCCGCCCGCCACCGTTCCATCCGCCTTCGACGAATGACAGATGCTGCCGGAGCACTCTTCCTCGAAAAGGGGCTCGGCGTCACAGGTGTCAATTTCAGGCTTGTAGGCCAGATGCTCTTCGGCGTTGTCGAGAGACGCACCAGTGGGACAACCCTGGAGGACTCCTGCCACGATGAGGAGCAACCCAGAGGCGGGCATGAACGAGGATCGTTTGAACTTCATGATTTTCGCAGGGGCGCGGGTGCTTGCAGGAGCGCACGGACTCGATCCCGGAACGGGGCGCTCTTGGTTTTAGTGTCGTTGGAACTAAGGATAGGGTCACTTTTCTTCAGGTCCAGTGTTAGCGGACAAGATTCACCCTTTTTCGACCCGGACCACCAAGAGGTCACTCCTGACCGAAACGTGATGGAAGCGGTACAAACTTGAAAAAACCTGACGCTTTCGTGACGGCACGTCTGGCCTGGGCGGGCCAAGCTTCTCTATGGCCGGAACTTTCCATCGCACCGTCGCAGGCACCCTCCGCAGTCGCCTTCCGCGTGAGTTCTTTTCTCCCGCAAGGTCACGACTGTGGTGGCTGCCGGTCCATATGATCCTCGTCGCTTTGGGGATTTTCGGTATCGCACGGGGTCTTTCGTCCGGCTCCCTCTGGCTTCTGGTACCCCTTCCCATCCTCCTCGGTCTCTCGTTCGGAGGGCTGGCCTTCGTCGCCCACGAGGCGCTTCACGGAGCGCTCACGAGAAACCCGACCCTCCGCACCGTGATCGGGTTCCTCGGCTTCTCCCCGTTCTTCGTCGCACCGTCTCTTTGGGTCGCGTGGCACAACCGAGTGCATCACGGCCACACCAACATCGCGCGCCACGATCCCGACGCCTACCCGACGCTCGCCGAATATCAAAGCAGCGCCTGGGATCGGTTCAGCGTCGACTGGGCCGCCCCACGGGGACGACGCCTGCGCGGACTCATCACCCTCGTCCTCGGGTTTTCGCTCCAGAGTGTGCACATCCTGCTCGTCTCCAAGAAACGCGGCTATCTGAATTCTCGATCCTACGCGCTGGCGCTGCTCACGTCTTTCTTGACCTTGCTCGCGTGGCTGAGCCTCCTGGTGTTTCTGGGTCCGCTCGGATTCGTCCTCGCTTATCTGGTGCCGCTCGCCCTGGCCAACACCATCGTGATGGCTCACATCATCACCAACCACAGTCTCAATCCGCTCGCCGAAAAGAACGACGCTCTTACCACTTCACTGACCGTCACGGTGCCAAAATGGGCAGAATTTCTCACGCTCGGTTTCGGATACCACGTCGAACATCATCTGTTTCCCTCCATGAGCACCCGCTTTGCGCCGAAGGTACGCGCCCTTCTCAAGGAGCTGTTCCCGACCCGCTACCAGAGCATGCCCCTTGCGCGGGCCCTTCATCTCCTCTTCACCACGCCGCGCGTCTACAAAACAAATGATCTGCTTTTCGACCCCACGGACGGGAGGACCTACAGAACTCTGGGGACCTATGATGAGTCTGAAGACCGTGCGTCTGAAGCCTGTGAATCTGAAGTCGTCCCTCTGCCCCCTCCCCCTCGAACCCTAGGTTTTGCGCCGGATTCGGTGCTACACGTTTCGCGTGGTTGATACGCTCGTCGAGACCCTGAAAGCTCGCCTCTCCCCCTCGGGATTGGATCTCGTGCATGGATTCGAGCCCGGACAAATGAACCGCGCGCTTGCGGATTCCGGCCGTCCCTTTCGACTCCCAGAAGGCAAAGCCGCCCTGATCGGGAATACGAGAGCACTCTGGGACAAGTTTTCCCACGCCCGCACGACCGGGACCGAAGGCGCCATGGGGAGTGATCCACTCGACAGCTACCTCACTCATCATCTCAAAAGGGCCACCTCTGATTTACCCCTCAGCTATCTCGGGTTCGCCCACGGCGATGAGAAGCCCATCGTCCCCATCCAGTTTCTCGCGGCGCACTCGGGACTGGCTGAATTCGGACCTTTTCATCTCAACATCCACCCCGTCTACGGTCCCTGGTTCGCGCTCCGGGCAGTGATCGTAACCGCAGAAAGCTCCGAAGCTCCCTCCCGTGCTCGCCCGTTCGCAGACCCGCCCCGCCCCGCGTCTCTCGGCACCGCATCTCCCTGCAAGAAGTGCTCTCGTCCCTGCCTCTCTCCGACGCCCGTCCACGAACCGAAGAGTCTGTCCCCCCGTTCACTCGAACTGCTCGCTCCACGGGTCGCGTGTCCCGTCGGAAGGGACTACATGTACGGCAGGGAACAACTCACTTATCACTACCAGAGCGCCGAACGCTTCCACAAAAAGAACGAGCGCTAGCTTACTTTTTCTGAGGCGGGCAAAGCGTCGCCTTCTTTCGTCGCGCGCACGCGGGAACGACCGGTGATGGGAGCTCCGAGCACCTGGAAGGCTTCGTCCGTGCTCAAAAGCTTGACCCGAACTTTTCCCTGAGTCCTTCCGCTTTCGAGCTCGTGCGCGTCGAGCAGTTTCCAATCTTCTGCGGAAATGAAACGGATGCCGCGTTCCCCGAGCAAAGTGAGCACTTCTCCCGGATCTCTTTCTGGTCTCACCTGATCCAGATCTGCCTCCATCGCCTCCACGGTCTCGACGGCGCAGCTCTTGTTGGTGCCGATCAGACCCGTGGGGCCTCGCTTGATCCACCCGGTGACGTAAAGGCCCGCAATCCTATCCCCACCGGGTTCCGAAAGGACACGTCCGTCCTGGTGGGGGATCGTGCCGGTCTCCTCCGAGAAGGGAACTCCTTTGAGCCCTTCACCCTGATAACCAACGGCGCGCACCACGAGTCCTGCGTCCAGGATCTCAAACTTCCCCGTCCCCACAGCGCGCACGCGGTCCCCCTCCTCCACGAGAACATTTTCCTCCACACGCACCTTCTCGACTCGACCTGGCGCCAAAGAACCAGACCCCAGAAGCTCGACCGGAGAGGCACAAAACCTGAGCACCACGCGCTTTCCTTCGGAAAGCTCCCGGATCCGAGGAAGAGCTGCGATGAACTCGCTGCGGTGCGTTTTTTTCTCGGCGAAAGGGCCATCGACCTCGACAGAAATACCTTCCAAAGCCGCAAGTTCCCGCACCTCCTTTTCATCGAAGGCGGACTGATCGGGACCTCGACGAGCCAGCAGAAGGACCTCGCGGATCTGGCTCATTTTGAGCGCAGAAAGTGCATGTTGAGGGATGTCCGTGGGGGCAAGTTCCTCGGGATTTCTAAGCAGGACGCGCGCGACATCGATAGCCACATTTCCCACGCCGACGACGACCGCGCGCTCACTCGAAAGATCGGGCGCGAGATCGACGAACTCTGGATGACCATTGTACCAGTTGACCAGCTCCGTCGCTGACCAACTCCCGCTCAGATGCTCCCCGGGGATACCGAGTCCACGCGCGCCGGAACTTCCCATCGCGATCAGGATCTGATCGTAGTGCTTTTTGAGTTCCTCGAGCGAAATGTCTTCGCCCACTTTCACGTTGCCGAAGAACCGTACCGCCGGCTGATTGAGAATGCGCTCGAAGACGGCTTGCGTTTTTTTGATCTTCTGGTGATCCGGCGCGACGCCGTAACGGACGAGACCAAACGGAGCGAACTGTCGTTCGAAGACGTCCACAGACGCGCCCCGCTTGACGAGAGCGTCCACGCCATACAGACCCGAAGGCCCTGCTCCTACGACGGCGACTCTCCAGTTTCTTTCGGTCATCGTCCCCCCTGAGGTCCATGTTACCACGACTCACAGACAGACGAGAGCAGCCCCATTTGCGCAAAAGTTACACTTTTACTGTATTATAAAATATATTGTTTGTTTTTGTGCTGCATTTCGCCGGTTGATCCCGCTTTCAACGGGCGTAAAGTTTCAGAAAGTTTTGAAACCAGAGGGCCCCCTTCCACCCGATCCCATGGGCGCTGATCCTTTGAACGGCGTGGCCCCCGTCCCGGGATCTGGCGCTGCTGCCGTCACTCTTCCTTCTGCCTCGGCAGAAAGAGCGGTGGCCGACGCCATTGGGCGGCTCATGCAGTTTTGGGGCTTCAAACGCCCGATGGGTCGGCTTTGGACGATTCTGTATCTCAGCCCCAGCCCAGTGACGGCCGCGGAGCTGAGCGAAACCATTCAAATGAGCGCGGGAGCGGTCAGTATGGCCCTCGCCGAGCTGGAAAAATGGGGAGCGGTC
>CAYMQT010000268.1:3435-4882 GCA_964392575.1 uncultured Polyangiaceae bacterium | reverse complement strand
GGGCTCCGTGGCTCGGCCGCCGCTCATTCACTCCCTTTGGTCGTGGCGGCCGGTCGTCATAGACTGAAACGCCTCGCGCGGCAGCAGAACGGCAAAGCGTTAGCCAGACAACCATTACTCATGACCGTAATACTTGAACGAATAGTAGTTCGCGGTGGTTGGCTCCAGAACAACCACGTCAACGTTCCGAAATCGATAGTGGAAGTGTGTCTAGGCAGTTCGCCCAATGGACGGGTGAATATTCATTTCGGCAGAGTCCCGGTGGGGTCCGGCGCTTTGCAGCAGTCAACGGGTCATCTGACAGGCGTCGCAGATCTGCTCAATGTGATACGAATCCAGAATGACGATATTGATCGTCGGGAACTCAGAGTCTGGGTAGACGACGCCGAAAAGGACAGCTTGCACTTCGAGGAAGCTCCCCAAACCGCACGAGCAGAGGAGTGGGGAAATGTTGAGCAGGCGCGAGATCCTGGGACTGAGGAATTGTTCTTCTTCGATGCAAATCGGGGCGTGTTCGCACATCAGCCCCCAAGTGGGAAGACCGAATGGCACCGCACCCCCTATCGGCCGCCCTACCTTAGCCGCCTTCACGCGAACCCCTCCCTCTCTCCTCAAATGTCAGACGAGATACGCCTTGAGCTCTTGTCGCGAGAACACCAGGGTGGGCCGTCTCGCAGCGAAATCGACAACCTCGAGTCTGAGGAAGGACGGCTGGTTCTACTCGTTCATCAACGTCGTGAACGGGCTCGCGGACTCGTTCAGGCAAAGCTGAGGTCAGTACAGCATCACGATTGCGAAGTCTGTGGCTTCAGCTTCCAGCAGCAATACGGCACCGCTGGTTCCGGCTTCGCAGAGGTGCACCATCGCACTCCTCTCGCAAGCTCGCGCAGAATAGTGCGCACCACGCTCGAAGACCTAGCCATCGTGTGTGCAAATTGCCACAGAATGCTTCACAGGAAACCCTGGCCAAGTATCCCCGAGCTTCAAGGGCTGCTTTTGGACGACGGCAAAATTCTCAAGTAGTAGGCTATTTGCGGGCAATCGAACCGTCGCGATCCCTCCCGGGCTCCCATATTGGCGCCAGATCCGCCTTATCCTTCATCTGCTCTCCCAAACCAGACCTCAACATGCTACTTTGTCGCTCAAATGAACATGATACCGGTGCGCTCATCCGCAATTGGGTCCATAGGCTACGATCCTGGGAGTCGGATGATGCGGATACAGTTTGTCGAAGGACACCACTACGACTTTTGCGGCGTTCCCGCGGACCTCTTCAACCGCTTTCTGTCGGCGCGGTCCAAAGGCACTTTCTATAACGACCACATACGGGGACGATACCAATGCTGAGCTTCGCGAAGGTTGCCTCTCGAAGCCCCTGAAGCGCTGGCTAACTGGCCAATGCTGCTGGCCGCGAACAGCGATGTTGTACCTTCGATGCAAGGTTATC
>CAYMQT010000268.1:0-3425 GCA_964392575.1 uncultured Polyangiaceae bacterium | reverse complement strand
GAGGCCTCGCGCGGCAGCAGATTGGCGAGGCGTTATGGGGACAGCCACACTTCCCGATACTGTGAGCTGGAAGTCCAGCTGCCCGATTGGTACAACCGTGACTGGATCCGTTGGCAGATTTTTTGCCATGCTTCGTGGCAAGTGAAGAAAATGTTGGGAGCTATGCCTGTGACCATTCACCTGGTTCCGTGCACGCGTTGCTAGCGTAGGAGTGCCAACGGATCCTTTTCTATCTCAAGCGCATGTCGAGCCTTTCACAACTTCGAGCGTCCACGTCGATGGCCGATGTCGCGTCGATGATCGGATATAAGACGGCGAAGCTAAACTACCTTCTCTACAGCAGCGCAGCCCCTCCCAAGTACCGGACATTCGAAATACCCAAGCGTTCTGGTGGAACCCGGCAAATTCAGGCCCCGAACTCACCGCTTAAACTTGCGCAACGACGACTGGCCACGCTTCTCCAGGACTGTGAAGAAGAGATAAAAGAAAAGTACGGTCGACATGACGGTGGAAAGCCGGACGTCGTAGCCCATGGCTTTGTGCGAGGACGCTCGATCATCACCAATGCCAGAGAACATCGGAATCGCCGATTCGTTTTCAACTTGGACTTGGCCGATTTCTTTCCTACGTTCAACTTTGGTCGCGTACGAGGCTTCTTCATCAAGAATCGAGACTTCGCTCTGCACCCCGCTGTCGCCACGATCTTGGCGCAGATCGCATGCGCTGACGGCCGCCTCCCTCAGGGTAGTCCCTGTTCGCCAGTAATCGCCAACCTACTTGCACATGTTCTAGACGTACATCTTTTGCGGTTGGCAGGACGCAACGGTTGCCGTTACACACGATATGCTGATGATTTGACTTTCTCGACGAACCTGGAGAATTTTCCCGAGAATATCGGACTGCCAACCGCTGACGGCAGTTCCATCTGGACGGTGGGTCCTGAGTTGAGGCACTTGATAGGTCGCTCCGGATTTCGCGTGAACGAGAACAAGACCCGGATGCAGTATCGGCCCGCTCGGCAGGTTGTTACCGGATTGGTCGTGAACAAGAAGGTGAATATTCCCGCTGACTATCGTCATAGGGTTCGAGCGATGGTGCATCGCCTTTTTAGAACGGGCGATTTCGACCTCCAAGATGCGAACGAGCAAAGCAACCCCCCGCTTCCTCTCTCCAAGAAGATGAATCGCCTGCACGGAATGCTCGGGTTCATCGACAGTGTCGACCGCTACAACGAGAGTCTGCATCCCACTCAAGCTAAGCGAGAATTGTCTTCGAAAGAGCAGACTTACAGGCGATTTCTTCTGTTCAAGGACTTCTTTACAGCAGAAAAGCCGGTCTTGGTGTGCGAAGGAAAGACAGATCTTGTTTACCTTACCCACGCAATCCGAGGACTAGCGCGGCGTTACCCTCGCCTGGCAAATGTAGATGCGAGCGGGAAAATCGAACTTGGAATCAGGCGATACCGGTACGCAGACAAGGGAACTGGAAGAATCTTGGGCATCAGCGGGGGCCACGGCGGCCTTCAAAAGCTGCTCCTCGCCTACCGCGACTCTCTCCAGAAGTATGGGACAGTGCCATCGCGTCACGCCATTGTCGTGTTGGTAGACAATGATAGCGCGGCTGGACCCGTGCTATCTACGATCAAAGAAATTACTGGGGAAAAGGCCGACCGAACGAAGCCGTTCATCCACGTAATTCAAAACATGTACGTCGTATTCACTCCCCTACTCGACGGAGAAAAATCGATGATCGAGGACTGCTTCGATCATGATATCAAGGCACGAAAATTGAACGGGAAAACATTTGACCCTTCGAACGATCATTCAACCGCATCGCATTACGGCAAGGCCGACTTCGCATTCCGCGTGGTTCAGCCCAATGCGGCTACGATCAACTTTGAAAATTTTTCCACCCTCCTAACCAACATCACACAGGCGGTGGAACATGCAAACCCAAGTGCCCCATAACGAGCCGTTTGTACATGACGGCCATTTGCAACGTTTTTGCTGCGCTTTCTGGGCCACGCGCGGCGCTCGCTCCTCCCCGTTGGGGAAGAGCGCCGGTCGTCGTATCCTGAAAGGCCTCAGGCCGCAGTACAACGGCAAATGTTAGCCAGGCAACAGCAATGAACCCCTATCGACTGTTTATCTTAGGAGCTGGGTTTTCCCGGGCCGCGGGACTTCCACTGGGGTCTGAGCTCATGAAGCTGGTCCTTGGACGCGCAAAGGAGGTCGATGGACCTGACAGCGCGATCGAAGCCGATTTGGAGGACTTTCTGACCTACAAGCGTGTATGCGATGGTGCGGTGATTTCGAAGGACGCCGTTGACCTCGAAGAGTTTGTGGGTTTCTTGGACGTCGAGCACGCGATGCGTCTGACCGGAAGTGACACACTGACTCAGGATGGCAACAGGTCTCAGCTTGCCATCAGGAGGTATATCGGACACGTGTTGCAGTCACTCTCCCCTGCTCGTCCCAACGATATCCCGCCAGTATATCACGATTTTGTATCTCGCCTTAGTCCTCAAGATCGAATCATAACGTTCAACTACGATCTGCTTCTCGAGACACTTCTTGATTATCATGGAAAACCATACCGCCTTTTTCCAGGAAGATATTCCAAAGTAACCCCATGGGGCGCTTCATTTGCTGAGCCGGACGATGATATCACTATTCACAAACTGCACGGATCCATCGACTGGTTTTACCGCCGTCAGTTCGACCTTGGATTGGAACATCTTCGAGCAACTGGAAACGTCGGCGATCCCCCAAGCGCCATTTTCGGCACTCAAGCCAGATTCAAGACCAAGCCTCTTGTGGACGGCCCTCGTATGGAGCGCGATGAGTTAGCCCGAATTTTTCGGCTTGAAGACCCTGGTCGATACTATCGGAACACCTCAGGGTGGGAGGCCCCCTACCTGTTGGCGCCTTCATCGGCAAAAGCTTTGTATGCGTCGCCTCTTCAAGAGCTGTGGTACGGCCTCGCAAATGTAGGCGGACTGAATCTTAATCTCAGCATTATCGGGTTCTCTATGCCGGGGCACGACGAGTATCTGAGACAGCTTCTGTATCGAATCGTACGCAACTACCAGTACTACGCACCAGATCTTGAGCGCGATGGTCGAACCAAGGCTCCGCTCGTTATCGTGGACTACCGGCGTGGCACCGAGGAATTGAGTCAACTTCAGGAACGCTACGCATTTGTTGACTGGACACGAACCAAAGTTTGCATTGACGGTCTGAACGCGGAATCCCTTGAACACATATTCTGCGACGCCAAGATCGCATAGCCACAGCTGGCTAACAAGCCGTTTGTGACCGACGGCCAACTGTTGCGTGTCCGCTTCGTTGAAAAGGCCTCAGGCCGCGGCACAACGGCGAGGCGTTATGCAGATCTGATGATCGATACCGAGTCTGCCAAGGCAG
>CAYMQT010000267.1:0-4937 GCA_964392575.1 uncultured Polyangiaceae bacterium | reverse complement strand
ATCGAGCGCCTTGAAGACGTTCTCCTTCTGCGAGTAGCTGGAGATCACGATGACCGGCAGCGGGTGCCTCGCCATCAGGATGCGCAGGAACGTGAAGCCGTCCATGCGCGGCATCTCGAGGTCGAGCGTGATGACGTGGGGCTCGGTGACGCGCACGAGCCGCAGCGCCTCCTCGCCGTTGGCCGCCTTGCCCACGACCTTCACCCCCGGCACCCCGGCGAGCATGTCGCCGATGCTGCGACGATTGACCGCAGAATCGTCCACGACGAGGACACGAAGTTCGTCGATCATCTCGTGATCCTCCCGCTACGCGGCGCCATGAGCGGCCGCTGGTAAACCAAGTCTTTCTCCAGGTGCACGGGCAAAAAGCGTGAATCGGCGCCGAGCAGCGACTCACTGTGGCCGAGCAGCAGGTACCCCCCCGGAACGAGCCGTTGGAACAAACTCTCGGTCACGCGCCTCCGCGACTCTTCGTCCATGTAGATGATCACGTTGCGGCAAAACGCCACGTCCACGCGCCCCACCGTGCGAACCGCCAGCGGGCTGAGCAGGTTCACGCGCCCGAACTGGCAGATGCGCTTGACCTCGTCCTTGACGGCGAACGAGCCGCCGCCAAGATCGGTGAAATAGCGATCCAGGTAGCGCTTCTCGGTCGTGCGGAACGACGTCCGCCGGTAAACACCGCGCTCGGCGGTCTCCACGTTCTGCTGGCAGAGGTCGGTGCCCACCACGCGCACGTGGAAGTCGCCGAAGAGCCCCGATTCGAGCAGGAGGATGGCAATCGTGTATGCCTCCTCGCCCGTGGCGCAGCCGGCGCTCCACACGGTCAGGCGGCGGTGCTCGGCCTGCGAACGCACGAGCCGAGGCAGGAGTTCGTGCGAGAACGCCGAGAGTTGGTAGTCCTGACGGAAGAAGTAGGTCTCCTTGGTCGTGACCAAGAAGAACACCGCGTCTTGCTCCGCGAAGTCGCTCTCGAGCCGGCTCAGGTAGCTCGAAAAGTCCGGCGATTCGCTGGCTTCGAGCCGCTCGACCAAGCGCCGCTCGATCGTGGATTTGGCGGACGGATCGAACGCGAGCCCGGCACGCGAGTTGATGAACGTACGGAAACGCTCGAACTCCGCGTCCGTCATGCGCACGCCACTCGACCGCTCTCGCTCGGTCACGCGGACTCGCTCTCCTCGAACACGACTTCCGCTGCCCGATAGAGCACGGGCAGCTCGAGCACGAAGGCCATGGCGCCCTGGAACGTGACCACCTCGGTGCTGCCCCTGAGTTCTGGATGCCCGAGGGTAGGCGCTGGCCGAACGTCGTCCACGTTGACACGGAACACTTCGAGTACGCGCTCGACGACGAGACCGATGCCCCGCCCCCGATCGCGGAACAAGATCCACTTCCGGCGCTCGCCTTCCGTGGGCCCGTATCCCAGACGCAGCGCAAGGTCGAGGAGTGGGACCACGTCGCCGCGGTGATCCACGGCGCCTATCACCCCGAGAGGAGCTTGCGGCAGGGGCGTCGGCTTCGCGGGCAGAACGATCTCCTGCACCTTGTCGATGGGCAGAGCATAGGTGGTTCCGTGCACGACCACCGCCACGAGCCCGCGCTCGAGCGCACCGCGGCGCGCGCGCTCCCTCGCGCGGAGACCATCTCTCGTCCCGTCTCTCATGCGTACCCCCGCCGGAGCAGCGTTTCGAGGTCGAGCAAAACGAGCAGCTCCGTACCGTCTGGGCGGCCGATCCCACGCACCGCGTCCGAGAGGTCACCGCCGAGTGATTGCGTCGTCGCTTCGACCTCGCCTTCGGCCAGGCGGACCACCTGGCACACCTCGTCCACTTCGAGCCCCATCAGCTCCTCGCCGTCGACGCGCCCGAGCAAGATACGCGTACGACGATCGCGCGCTGCGGTAGCGCGCGACAGGCAAGCGCGCAGCCCGACTACCGTCACGAGCTGACCGCGCACCGAGCACACGCCGCGCACGGCCAGAGGCGCGCGCGGCACCGGCGTCATGGGCGGAGGCACCACGATCTCCTGCACGGCACCGAGCTCGACGGCGTACAGCTCGCCCGCCATGCGGAACGACAGGTAGTCGTGAACATCGTCGCGAGCGGCCCGCTGCGCGAGCCGCTCGCGACGCCCACCCACTCGAGTCAATCCGTCAGCCATGGAGCGCAGCCCTCCTGAGCGTTTCCCCGAGCGTGAGCACTTCCTCGACGATGGCGGCGGCGTCGAGCACCAGCGCTACGCGGCCCTCGCCGAGCTCCGTCGCTCCGGCGAACCCGCGCACCGCCTCCAGCGAGCGCCCGAGGGCCTTGAGCACGATGTCCTGTTGCCCAACCAGCTCGTCGACCAAGAGCCCGAGCCGCCGCTCGCCCACCTGAGCCACCACCACGAAGCTGCGAGAGGTCGGCTCCTTGCCGCCCGCCATGTCGAAGAACTCCCCCAAACGACACAGCGGCAGGGTAGCACCGCGCAGCGTCATGACCTCGCGCTCGTCGATGCGACGACTCTTGCCGTCGAACTGCACCACCTCGGACACCGACGCGAGCGGCATGGCAACCACCTGGTCACCCACGCGGATCAAGAGCGCCCGCAAGATGGCGAGGGTGATGGGCAGCGTGAGCGTGAGCTTCGTGCCGATGCCGCGCTCGCTCTGCACGTCGATGACACCACCGATACGCGAGATGTTGGTCTTGACCACGTCCATCCCCACTCCGCGGCCCGACACCTCGCTCACATCGGCGCGCGTGGACAGGCCAGGCAGGAAGATCAGGCCGAGTAGCTCATCGCGCCCCAGCTCGGTCGCCGCTTCTTTCTCGATGGCGCCGAGCTGAACCGCTCGCTCCACGAGCCGCGTCTCGTCGATGCCGCGGCCGTCGTCTTCGACCTCGATCATCACGTGGTTGCCCTTTTGGTAGGCATTCAGCGCGATGGTGCCTACCGCCCCCTTCTTGGCCTGACGTCGTTCGGCCTCGGACTCGATGCCGTGATCGATCGAGTTGCGGAGCATGTGGAGCAACGGATCGCCGAGTTCCTCCACGATCAGTTTGTCGATCTCGGTCTCCGACCCGGTGATCACGAGGCGGACGTCCTTGCCCAGGTCGCGGCTGATCTGCCGCACACCGCGCGCCAGCCGGTCGAACACCTGCCCGAGCGGGACCATGCGCATCTCCAGGATGCCGTCCTGCAAATCCTCCAGGCGCCGCTCGAGGGAGCGCTGCAAACGGCGCAGCTCGCGACCGAGCTGCCTGTCGTGTGAGTCCTGCACCACGTGCGCCGCCCGCTCGATGCTACCGCGGATGATGGACAGCTCTCCGACCACGTTCATCAAACGGTCCAGCTTGCGGATGTCGACGCGCACGGCGCGCCTGGTCATCGACTGCTCGCGCGCATGCTCCTTCTGGCGCTCGGGTCGCTCGGAGCCGGTCGGCGCGAGATCGGAGTGCGACGAGGGAATCCGAGACGCCAGCGGAGAGGAAGGTGCCGCGCGTGAAGGCGCCGCCCCGAACCCCAAGGACGCGTGCGCGGAAAGCCCGGATGGCTGCGCACCCACCGCCGCGATGGAGGCACGCTGCAGCTCTTCGACGAACACCGTGTCGCTGCCGAGCTCCCCCACCAGGGTGGCGAGATCTTCGCCGGAGGCCACGAGCAAATCGAGATCGAGCATGTCGGTGCTCGTCGACTCGCCGGTGGGCAAATACGTGATCACCTCACCGAGCTTGCGGGCCTTGTCTTTGAGGCGCTCGAGCTCCTTGTCGATGGTGAGCAGATCGAACTGCGCGCGCACCTTGTAGAGCCGCTGTCCGGCGCTCAAATTGGCCGACAGACGGTGCTCTTCGTACTCGGTGAGCACGGCCAGGATGCCCGGGTCGATGTCGTAGCCGGCGGGCGCCCGACTGACCGCGCGCTCGGCGACACGATCCAAGAGCTCGAGCGCGTGCCCGACCACGAGCGAGGCCTCCTCGTCTCGCGCGTCTGGCGCGAGCAGGCGATGGCTCGCCTCGACGGAGGCGAACAGCACGTCGAGCACCTCCGGACCGAGCGCGATGCGCCCGAGCCGGAGCGCGTCGAGCAGATCCTCGAGCCGATGGGTGAGCGCCGAAAGAGACGCCGCGCCGAACAAGCCAGCTAGACCCTTGAGGGTGTGGATGGCTCGGAACGCTTCGTTGAGCAGGCTGGGGTCCGTGGTACCCCGCTTGTGCGCGGCGTCGAGCGCGAGCAGGTTGCGCGAGAACGCCTCGATGATGTCTTGCGCCTCGGTGAGGAACTCCTCGTGGGCGCCGTCGGCGGTCTCGCTCATCGCGCCCTCCTCTGGGGCGCGCTCGGCGCGCTCGACTGGGAGCACGCGCCGAGCAAGTGGGATGGACGGGGCACGGTCCCTATCCTACCAAGATTTTCCGAGAGCCCAGCACCCCCCGCGGCTCCACGAAGACCATGCCGGACGAGCCCGCGCGCGCCTCGAAGGAGGCGGACAATTCGCCTCCTGGCACCCCCGAAGCGGCGGCCCAGGCCAGCAAAGTCGCTGCGCTTTCCGCCAGCGCCTCACTCGCGCCGCGTGTGGCGGTGGTCGGCGCCGGCTGCTCGGGCCTGGTCACGGCGCGTGCACTTCTACAAGTAGGGCTCGAGCCCTTCGTGTTCGAACTCGGCAGCCAAGTGGGCGGCCTCTGGGTACTCGACAACGACAGCGGCACGAGCAGCGCCTACCAAAGCCTCCGCATCAACACTTCGCGCCCCGAGACGGAGCTCGCCGAGTTCCCGATGCCGGCCTCCTTTGGCGACTACCCCTCCCACGAGCGAATCGCGGAGTACCTCCGTTCGTACGCGGCTCACTTCGAGCTCACTCGCCACGTGCGCTTCCGTACCGCAGTCGTCCACGCCGAGCCTGCGGCGAATGGAGGCTACCTCCTCGAGCTGCGAGCTCTCGATACGGGCGCCCTCCAGAG
>CAYMQT010000266.1:4473-4944 GCA_964392575.1 uncultured Polyangiaceae bacterium | reverse complement strand
GCATCCTGAACAAGATCGATCCCGGTGAGCCCGGCGACCACGACTTGTACGAGCTGTCGCCCGAGGAAGACGCCAAGATGCCCAAGGTCTGTCACTCCCTCGACATGGCTCTCGAAGCGCTCGACAAGGACCGCGCCTTCCTCACCGCTGGCGGCGTCATGGATGACGACACGATCGACGCCTACATCGCCCTCAAGATGCAGGAAGTCACCAAGCTCCGCATGACGACCGCTCCCATCGAGTTCGAGATGAGCTATTCTTGCTGAGCTTGTAGGGGTGCGGGGTCCGCTTCTTGTTCTTGTAGGGGTGCGGACCCCGCACCCCTCGCTTTTTGGAGTGAATCCAAAAAGCTCACCCCACGGTCCGCGTGCGCTCCCGCGCCTCCCACTTGGTCGGCGGGGGTGCTGAGCGCGCCGCGGCACTCCTCGGGCTTCGCCCTCGCGTGCCTTGGGTTGTTCTTGCTCCGAGGTG
>CAYMQT010000266.1:0-4373 GCA_964392575.1 uncultured Polyangiaceae bacterium | reverse complement strand
ACCGCGAGCGTACTGCAAGGTGACTGCTGCACACCTCGCCCTTTGGGCTGGTGTGTCTCGCGACTCGCTACTCGCTACTCCTCGCCCTGCGGGCTCGCGTAGCTGGGGTTGTTCTTGCTCCGAGGTGACCGCGAGCGTACTGCAAGGTGACTGCTGCACACCTCGCCCTTTGGGCTGGTGTGCCTCGCGACTCGCTACTCCTCGCCCTTTGGGCTGGTGTGTCTCGCGACTCGCTACTCCTCGCCCTGCGGGCTCGCGTGGCTTGGGTTTTTGGGGGGTCATCCGATAGGATGCGGGTGTGGAAGACCGCCCCACGATCGATCATCGTAGTATCGCCGCTGAAGTCGTGCGCACGGCCTGGGTCGAGTACGGCGACGCTCGTACCATCACGGCCCTTGTCGACATCAGCGCCACGGTTTCGACCAACAAGGTCTATCGCGTTACTCTGAGCGACGGTCACGAGGTCATCGCAAAGACCACTCTCTACGGAAGTTATGTGTACTTCCGCCAGGATCATCGCATCGTACAACAGTGGATCCGCCGCCTCGCCAACACCCGCTATCGGGACTTTCTCGCTCCCATCTGTCTCAGGCCGGATGGGGAGGTTTTTACGGCGCGCGTGGGTGAGACCTGGGTCGTCTTCTACGAAAAAACCTCCTTCTATGACTTTTTACCCAAGATCCTGAGCGATCAGCAGGTCGCCTGCTTGGGGCGAGAAATGGCCCGTTTTCACAAGGCATCAGCAGCCACCGCTCCCCTGCTGGTGAAGAGCTGGAAGGGACTCGGCTCGGATCTGGCCATCCTCTACGACGTGCTCGGAAACCCTCAGTGGCGTGCCGACCGCGGCCTCGACAGCGCCGCGGAATCGCTCTTGCGCCATCAATGCGATCAGTTCTTCACGAATGCCGAGCGACTCGGATACCACCAGATGGACAAGCTTCCGCTTTTGCTCGACTGGAACATCGGTAACTTTTCCGTCGGCCTGGAAGAGGACGGTTTCAAGTTCTTCTCACGTTGGGACTATGACTGGTTCCGGGTAGAGCCTCGCGCCATGGATTTTTATTTCTGTGCGCGCGTCGTACGTGCCGAGGGAGATCAGGAGACCTTCAGCTACACGACGGAGCCCTTCTTTGAACCGCGTTTCATGAACTTCTTGCGCGCCTATCATCAGATCTTTCCCCTCGCGGACGAAGAGATCTTGTTCTTCAAAGAAGCCTATCGAGCCTTCCTTCTCAACTACGTGATGCGCATCGGTGAGCACTTTTTCCGCCCCGAAATCTGCGCCCGCCTTCAACATGAGGCCCTTACCTCCTACTTCCCTGCCCTCGACGGCACAGACTTCTCGGTTCTCGTCGAAGACCTAAAGAACACCGCCTAGCGAGCGTCCACGGTTCGAGCGAACCGGCTCCGCCGACGCTCGCTTCCTTTTGTAGCGACTCATGAACGCATAATCTCCCGAGGAACCGAGCTCCGAGGAACCGGGGTTAGATGTACGGGATCATGGCCCAGTGCGCGACGAAGTGTCGGTAGTCACAAGTCAGCTCTTCACCTACGGCAATGTCGCGAGTGGCTACACCGAAATCGACCTTCGAGAAATCCACGTTCGCATCCCGCGAATGGTTCATGTACTTGCCCATGGTCGCCTCATAGAACAGAGGACCGCCGGCCTCTGGTTCATACATGTGAACCTCGAGCTCCTCCCGCACGCACGCGGGCAGATTCTCGTACTCCTCAGGGGAAAACTTGATGTCGAGCTTGTCGTGAAATTCCCACACAAGCGTTCCTTTGGAGATGGGATCTTTTGAGAAAACTCCGAAACCGTGGATGGGGCTTTTTTCGAGATAAGTACGAACGACTAACACGGGGCTCTCCTTGAGCGGCGACCTTCGCCGGGGGCGAAGTTTACGCCGCGCGTGCCGGAGTCAATACTCCCCCCCGCTAGCGCTCACTTTGCTCGGACCCAGCAGGAAAGCCCGAGGCCCCCCCGGGTCAGGACGGGTCGGATCTTAGAGCACGTCCGAAAACTTAGGTCAGGATCGACTCGCAAACGTAGTTCGGGACGATCCCGCTCGCTTGGATTAGCGCATGATAGTCCTTTTTGAGCGTCGTTCCGGAGAGGACGAGGGCCGTGTCGATTCCGTACTTGTTGCCGCCTTGAATGTCCGTGAAGAGCGTGTCCCCCACCATGAGCACGTCGCTCTTCTTCAGACTAGAGTTTTGCTCAAGGGCAACGTGAAACGCTTTGGAAAAGATCATCGGGTCGGGCTTGCCAAAACGAATGAAACTGCGCCCCACGGCCGCCTCCATCAGACCAGCCAAACCACCGACTGCTATGCCGACTTCCGTATTGTTTCGAGGGTACGTGATGTCAGAGTTCGCCACAATGACCGGCATGTTGTGCTGACGAATCAAATTGACCGCGAGGTTCAGATCATCGAACCAGTCAAAGCCCTCGTCATCGAGGAGAACGAGGGCCTTGGGACTGTGTTCATCCGCGTTGACCTGACCGATGGGAATGGGGTGGACTCCAGCATTGGCAATGTAATAAGCCGAGGCGTCCTTTCCAAGATACGCGACATAACCGCTCCGCACTTTGTTCTTCAGGTATTCTGAGGCCAGGATCCCTGAGGAGATGATGCGGTCGAGCGGAAACAAAGGACCTGCCGTCGGGTGCGTGTACTGCTCCACCATTCGGTGAGGGGACTTGCTGGCGTCGTTGGTCACAAGGAAAATCTCCTTGCCTTGCTCGCGCAGATCCTTCAACCGGTCGAGAACTCCCTCGTAGAGGCCCGCCGAACTCTTCAGAACCCCGAATGCGTCGAAAAAAATGCACCTATAGGAGTCCGTCAGTTCCTCAAACGATGTCGTCATGAGCGGGGCGTCACGCTAGCGCGTCTTGTCCGGGCCCGTCCAACCGCGACCCAAAACCTGCCGTAGGCAGAGAAATCCTGCCTGAAGTTCCCCCAGGCGGTGACAGTCATGAGCGGGCGAGTGTCCCACCCCCTTTTCTCCCAGAGCTTCGAAACTGCCATGCGGAAATATTCAGCCTACTTAAAAATCTGTGAGCTTGCCATAGACCTCGACTGCGGCTTCCCCACTCAAGATGGTTGCGAGGGCGATGTTTGTCAGTTCGAAACCTGTGTCGATGGAACTTGTGCGGCCGGGGGGCCTCACAACTAATCCTTTCTTCGCAGACGACGAACAAGAAAAGGCGCTCGTCCTCTTCGGCCTCCGAGCAACGTGATGCGTGTCCACGTTGCTCGGGGGCCGTTTCTTTCGCCCGGGCGAATGCTTGTGAAATGGACTCGGCCCCTCCATCCTCCGCCCTATGCTGACCGGCGCCTTCCTTTCGACCCTCGCCGCCCTGGTGGTACGGGTCGATCCAGGAACGCTCACGGAGCACCGGGAGGTGCTCCTTTCCTCTTGCTCGCGCGCCCTCGCCGATCAAACTTGCGTCCTTTTACCTGATTCTGCCGCGAACTTTCAGCCGGACGCGCAGATACGAAAGCTCGGGGAGGATCACTACGAAGTGATCCTGAAGCTCCCGGACTCCACGAAAGACCGGGAGCCTCCGTCAGAAAGCGAGTCTCAAGGCGGGGTCTTACGCAGACAAGTGACCTTTCAACCCGGGGACCTCCCGATAGAAAAGGCACGCTCACTCGGTCTCTCGGTAGGTATCTTGGCACGAGAGGCACGGCTTTCTGCGGAGACCGAAGACATGGCCCCCGACCCGGAGAACACGGGGGATGAGGCCCGCAAAGCTTCCCTTACAAACGACAAGATCCCCCTCCTGCTCGGAGTAGGGACGGGGGTGGAGTGGGAACCTGGCCTCGGACGAGCGGCCGTCGCGGGAGAGATCTATGCCCAGATTCATCCTTGGCAGCACTATGGATTTTCCGGAAGCCTCTCCGTGAGCATGGCCCCCGGTCCGTCCGAAGCTCCAAACATCCGGTTCCTAGCGCCGACGCTCGGCGTTTCCCGTGCCTTTTGGGCTCCCCAGGGCCCGTCGCTCGTGCTCACCCTCGAGGGAGGCGCCGAACAGGTGAGTGCGCGTCTTTCTCAGACACAAGCCGCGGAGGGTGCGCGCCAGAGCACCCGTTGGATTGGTGCGGCCCTAGCAACAGCGAAGGTCCTCTTTCCCCTGTCCCCCGGCTGGGTCGCTCACGTGAGCCCCCACGCAAAACTGAACTTTTCAACCACGGAAGTCCTTGTCGACGACACTCTCATAGGGACCACATCACTCCTGCGCATCGGCGTAACAGTGGGGGTTTCGTGGATCCGGTGAAAACGACACCCCCGCCTGAGCGCCCGAGCTCCGTCCACTTCTACGGCGCGTAACAATCGATGGGCGATGCGCTCAGCACCACGCGATC
>CAYMQT010000265.1:0-4989 GCA_964392575.1 uncultured Polyangiaceae bacterium | reverse complement strand
TTCAGATCTTCGCCCCCTACGACGTCATTTTGAGCGACATGGCTCCCAAGACCAGCGGGATCAAAAACCGCGATCAGGCCATGAGCTTTGAGCTGTTCGAGCGCGCTCTCTGGGTAGCGCAGACCTTGGGCAAGAAAGGAACCGCCGCCTTCGTGTGCAAGATCTTCATGGGCCCGGAGTTCAACGAGGCCATCCGGCTCTCCAAGCAGGCCTTCAAAAAGAGTCGCGTGGTGCGCCCGAGCGGGGTCCGTCAGAACAGCAAAGAGGTGTTCATCGTAGGGCAAGAGCTGCGCGAAACGCCTTTGCCCTGACACCGGCAGTCGAGAAAAGTCAGAAACTTTCCCGCTGGGCCCTCTCTTCGGTAAGCGTGGTTCTGACCCATGATCTTTCGTCAGGCCCTGATTGGATGCGGCAGCGGGGTGCTTTTGGCGCTGCTTGCCCTGCTCCTCACCGTCCCTCGGGCGACGATGGAGCCAAAGCTTCGGGCAGCGCCCGACGTGGCGCGAGAGAGCGCCGAAGGCGGTGTGCTGGTCGCGAGCCTCGCGGGCGCGTCGGGGCCTCACGCGGCCTCATCGCTCGGCGCGGAAGTCGAGCCGGCAGATCCGAGCCTTGTGGCTTTGGAGGCTGTCCTCGATGCAGTGCCCACGCCGTCTTCAGACGATCTCGATCCCGATTCGCTTCTCGGCGCACTCTCCAAACAAACGGTCATCCGTAGCGAACCGGATCCCAAGGCGCGAGTCTTGGGGTTTGCTCGCGCGGGAGCTCTCCTCATTCGCGCGAAGGTCCCGGCAGGACACAAGGGCTGTGCGGACGGGTGGTATCGAGTAGAGCCGGAAGGATATGTGTGCGTGGGCAAGGCGGCCACCTTGGATCCCGAACACCCGATCATTCGTCTCGCCTCGGTGCAACCGGATCGGTCGCTGCCCATGCCGTATCCTTACGGACAAAGCCGCTACCCCACACCTCCCCTCTACACGCGCATCCCCACTTTGGCCCAGCAGCAAATCGCGGAGCAAGATCTCGCCTATCATCTGCGCAAGAATTTCGGGTCCCTGTGGGAGGAGCAAGCCGACACGCCACCCCCCAGCATGCTCGAAAAGGGCGCACAAATTCCTCGTCCTTATGGCTACTTGCCGGTCGAGCATGATTTCATGGCGGGACGTGCGGTGGCAAGCAGTGCCTTCGCTTTCATGGATCTCTTTGAAGCCGAAGGACGTCGCTTTGGCCTCACGACGGATTTTGCTCTTCTTCCGCTCGATCGCCTTACTCCTGTGGAGGTGAGCGATTTTGCGGGAGTCGTTCTGGATGAGGAGCATCCGCTCCCGGTGGCCTTCGTTCGCTCACGTGTGCAGCACGTGTACGAGGGGCAAGTGGAAGACGGCTCCTTCCGCCCTGTGCGCAAGGCTGAGTACCGGGAGGCTTTTCATCTGACGGGCGCACAGATCAAGGTGGACGGATCCGTGTTTTTGGCCACGAGGAGCGGTCAGTACATCAAGCAGCACAGTCAGCTCGTCACGCTGAGTTTGCCTGAAAAGATGCCAAAATGGGCCAAGGACGCGCGTTCTTGGATCGACGTGTCCATTCTTCAGCAATCCCTCGTCGCCTACCGCGGACAGTCGCCCGTCTTCGCGACTCTTGTCTCGACGGGCCGGGACGGCCTGGGCGATCCTGAGAACACTCACTCGACGGAGCGCGGCGTGTTTCTCATTCATACCAAGCACGTGACGTCCACCATGTCCGGCAGCGAGGCCGATGATGAGTTCGATCTGCGTGACGTTCCGTATGTTCAATACTTTCACGGAGGGTACGCCTTTCATGCGGCCTTTTGGCACGACGGTTTCGGTCAGCCTCGGAGTCACGGCTGCGTGAATCTGTCACCTTCGGACGCGCGTCATCTCTTCTCCCTCACCGATCCCCCTGTCCCTCTGAGGTGGCACAGCGCCCTCGATCGGGCCGGCACCCTCGTTTACATCCATCCTTAGAGGACGTGCTCTAAGAGCGCGTCCGAAAAAACCGTCACGAACGCTGGCGCTGCTGTTGGGGAGGCGTAAGAATTATAAAATATAAAAATGCCCCAAAGAGCGCGTTTCGCCCACCAGAAGTGCTGTTAGACAGAGCGGGGCGCGCAGCAGATTTTCGTCCGCGCTAGGGTCTGAAGATGCGCAGGTACCTGGATCTCTGGATCAAATGTGAAAGGCCCAGACTGAGGAGGAAGACACCACAAGTGCTGGCGATGGCGAAGGCCAAGGAGCCATAACCAGGCCAGCTCTTCATCGGGCCACGAAACCATTCGATGACCAGGACGTGCACCAGGAAGGCGACGTAGGTGTACCGACCTTGAGTCGAGAGGCGCTGGATCAAACCCATATTCCCGAAGCAGAGGACTGCGAAGAGCAGGAGCACCCCTCCTGTATGGGCCACGAAGCGCCCTTCGGATTGCGTCGTTTGAAAGATGATGGCGTGCTGCCCGTGGTAGGCCCATTCGACGAGCCCAAATCCTACCAAGGAGGCGACGCCGATGCCGATTCTCTTCTCGTAGAGAAAATTGCGCACCGAGGTTTTTTGGCGATGAAAGAGCACGGCACCAAACACCGAGGCAACGACGAGGGGAACCTCCTCCACCCAACGATCGAGCCGGTGCAGCTTGTGGTCCCAGAGCCAGTAGCGACTGAGGGCGAAGAAGAGCCACTTGTAACAAAGGGCGTAGGTCGCCGCTGTTGCTGCAAGGCCGGTGATGAGCAGTGCTCTGGGTGAGAGTCTGAGGAGCCACGGGACGATTGCTGCACCGAGCGAACCCCAGACGAAGACGAAAGGCAAAAACCACAGATGGACTGCGGTCCCGGCAAGGGGACCCCACCATTGAGTGAGCCCAGCGAAGGTGTGGCCTCTTTGATAGGCGTAGTAACCGTAGTAGGCTCCGTAGATCAGGCACCACAAAACATAGGGCCAGAGGAGCCTCCGTGCCTTCAGTGCTACGTCTTCTCGCCAACCCCGGTCCGGGTGATGCACCGCACCGCGCACGATGAAGAGCATGGCGACGATGATGTAAAAGGAGGTGCCGAATCGTCCGAGCGCCGCCGCCCCGGGGGTCTGTCCTTGGCCTTCGGCGACATGAGTCCAGACGATTGCGAAAGTGGCACAAACCCTCGCGGCGTCGAGCGCTTGAAGACGTCTCGTGGAAACGGGTTCCGCTTCGGACACGGGCCCATTCGAGGAGGGGTAGTCGCTTCTCAAGGGGCTGCGTCGCCGTGTAACATGCGTGCCTTGAGGACCAAGGAGTTTCTACGTGGAATCCACGCAAAGGGGCATTTTTCCGCTCTCAGCAATAGTGTCGTGTCTTCTTGGGCGAGGACCGGGAGCAGAACCGGGCTATAGGTTTGTCATGGAAACACCCGCTTTGGACGGACCCACTTGGACCAAACAGATCACCGCGGAAGGCGTGTTCGAGCGACGACGAACGGTGTTTCGTGACGACATCAGTCGTGCGCCGGAGGCGAAATTCGCCCCCGAGTCCGGGCGTTATCATCTTTACGTCTCTCTGGCTTGCCCCTGGGCTCATCGCACATTGATCATGCGTCGACTCAAAGGACTCGAAGCTCACGTTTCCTACGATGTGGTCGATTGGTTTTTGCCTCATTCGGGTTGGACCCTTCAGGCCAAGACCCCAGGCGCCACCCTGGACTCCTTGGGTCAGGCGCAGGAACTGAGGGAGGTCTATCAGCGGGCAAACCCCGACTATCGCGGCTCCGTGACGGTGCCTGTGCTGTGGGACAAGAAGCTTGGCACCATCGTCAACAACGAGTCGGAGGAGATCATTCGCTTTTTCAATTCTGAGTTCAACGAGATAGCCGCCCATCCCGAGCGAGACTTCTTCCCCGAGGAACTGAGAAGTCAGATCCTTTCCGTCAACGAGTGGATTTATGAGGGCATCAACAACGGGGTCTACCGCTGTGGATTCGCTCGCAGTCAGGCCGCGTATGATCAGGCTGTCACTCGTCTTTTTGACGCTCTGGATCGGGCGGAAGCACTCCTCGAAGGGCAGCGGTATCTGGCCGGAGACCGCTTCACGGAGGCGGACATTCGGCTGTTCACGACGCTCATCCGCTTTGACGCGGTTTACGTCACACACTTCAAATGCAACGTCCGACGTCTCGTGGACTATCCCCACCTCTGGGCCTATACGCGCGAACTCTACGCCCACCCGGCCTTCCGTGAGACGACGGATTTGGACCACATCAAGAACCACTACTATCAGTCTCACGAGACCATCAATCCGCACCGGATCGTGCCTGCGGGTTTCCTGGTGAACTACGACGCTCCCCATGATCGAGGACGCTTGCCCGCGGCCTGGTTTCCTTCACGGTAGATCTTTGCCCCGCTGTCGCAGTTCTCCGCACGGCTCGCGGCGCTTGTGACCGCCAGCGAGAGCTTCATGAAGCGATGGGAATGCCTACCCGGTGTCGATGAGGCGAAAAAGGACCCGTTGGCGACACGCTGGGCGGAATTTGGAGGAAACCTTGGTAGCCTCTCGTCATGGGATCAGGCGAAAAGACTCCTACTCCACCTAGAGCCAGCCGCACTTCGCCCAAAGGAGCTGCGGGTCCACCCCGTGCTCCAGTTTCGCGCCCGCCGAGCCCGCCGAGCTCTCGTCCCCCGGGTCCGCCGAGTTCCCGTCCGCCGAGCCCGCCCAGCGCCTCTCGTGTCCCGAGCCCGCCGAGTCCGTCGCGAGTGGCAAACCCGGCACGCCCTTCTCTGCCGCAGGCGCCAGGCATCGCGCGACCTTTGACTCCCGCTCCGCCTTCCGTTTCTCGGCCGCCCCTCCCGCCACCGACCTCGAGAACACCGAGCCCTCCTTCGGTCGCGAAGGCTCCTGCGCCGCCCCCTTCTCGCCTTCCGATGGCTCCGCAGAAGGCACCGCCGACGCCGCCGACGCCCCCACCACCACCGGCTCTGGCTCCCCAGAGCCCAGCGCCGCCGGTTGCGCGCCGT
>CAYMQT010000264.1:0-4994 GCA_964392575.1 uncultured Polyangiaceae bacterium | reverse complement strand
GATCGCTTGGAGGCTGGGGGGTTCGTGAGGCGTGACCCCTTCGGGATCTCTTGCGGAGGTCGGAACGGGCTCGGGGCTGACTTCTGAGGTGACCGGGTTGGAGCTCTGAGCGGGAGTTGGGGTGGGCGCGTGCGTGCCCGGTCGGTCGCAGGCCCAGAAGCAGGCCGTCACTGTGAGTAGGAGCGCTCCCCTACACACCTTCGGGCGCAGGCTGCTCTTCTTGGGAGGCAGGGTGCTCTTCTTCGGGCGCATGGGGCTCCTCTTGGGGCGGATGAGCAGAAATGACATGGGAGACGGCGCTTGGATACCGACAGATGCAAAGAGGGCCAGGAGCGCTTCATTTCGTCGCCTCATGCGCTAGGACACGGGCATGCACGAAAGGTCATCTGACGGTTTGCCCACTCCGGCGCCCCTGGGCCTGTGTGTGATCATCGTGAGCGATACACGCACGCCGGAGACGGACACGAGTGGAGCGGTTCTCGTCGACTTCATCACGCGCGCAGGGCATCAGCTTTTGGACCGACAGATCGTCCCCGACGACGTCACGATCCTCCGCGCGCGGGTCCGCGCACTTGCGGCCCGAGAGGACGTCCACGGGATCCTCCTCACGGGAGGAACGGGGATCACCGGGCGGGACGTGACCCCGGAAGCCATCGAACCTTTGGCGACCAAGCAAATTCCTGGTTTCGGCGAGCTTTTCCGAATGCTGAGCTACGAGGAGATCGGCTCAGCGACCATTCAATCGAGAGCATTTGCCGTACTCGTGGGAAAGACGCTGGTCTTCGGGCTTCCCGGCTCGACCGCTGCTATTCGCCTGGCTGTCGAGAAGATCCTTGAGCCGCAGCTCGACATCCGGACCAAGCCCTGCAATTTTGCCCTGCTGATCCCCCGGCTTTCCGAAGTTTGAGGTTTTTGCAGGCATTTCTCCGTTTCCTTAGCGATTGCGCCAGAATTCGGGCTCGCGTCGTTCTTGAAACTCCATCGCGACTCGACGGCTGACACTTAAGTAGTAGAGGTAAGCTTCACGAGCGTCGTCCTCCGCTCCTTCGAGCAGATCGATTTCGTATCGCGACAAGGATCAGGGTTCCTCAAAAATACGCTTGCGAGCTTCTTCCCAGGGGATCGCCTTCACTCGCCCCGCCTTCCACTCGGCACGACGGCGCAGAGTCTCTTTCATCCAAGCCTCCTCGACTGCGGGATCAGGCTCTTCATGCACCAGGACGAGCAGCCGCTCCGAAAGCTCGGCCCGCTCAGTTGCGCTCAGCTTCTGGATGTCGGAGTAGATGCGCTCAAGGTTCGTCATCCTGGGTAGTTTAGCACAACCTCTAATCGACGAGCCACAGTCCTTCCACTTGGTCGCGCCACTCCATTTTGTCGCGTTGGTCGCGCCATTTCCCGAGATCGCCGCTGGGCGTGCTGATGACGGGGGTGCCTAGACGAAGCGCCTCGCGTACGAGGGTTGGAGCGCCTTCACGTCTGGAGGCTGTGAGGATGAGATCGGCCGCGCGGATGAAGAGGAGCGTCCGATCATGGGCCACAGGGCCGAGAAAATGAACCGAGGGAAAGCGATGCTGAAGTTCGGTACGCAGGGGACCGTCCCCGAGGACGTAAATAGAGAGGTCAGGGACGAGCAGCGCAGCACCGAGCGCCGTGTCGAGGCGCTTTTCGGAGATGAGACGCGAGGCGATGACGGCGACGCGCTCCGTGCTCGAAATCCCCAAGGTAGCCCGCGCCTCCGGCTTTTCAAGAACTGGTTCACGTGAAAGAGAAGCGGCTCTGATCTCGCCGGTATCCACGAATGCTTTCAGACGTGAAGTCGGCGCTGCCTCCCGGAGTTCCATTTTCAGACTTGCCGACACGAAGCGCAGGGAGGCCTGCGCTTTCAAAAGTCGGTCGAGAATCAGACGTCTTTGCAAGATGGGGAGCGTTTCGTAGAGCCGCACATCACTGCCGTGAAGGATGACGCTGCGTCGCGTCTCCGTCTGCCCAAGAAGAAGCCCCCAGGGAAACCCGCAGGGCATCAGCCAGTGGGCGTCGAGCCGATCAATCGGGCCGAGGGAGGAGGTGAGCCGGAGCCAAGCAAGGTGAAGAGACGGCGTGAGCAATCCACGAGCGCGCCATTTTGATTCGCTCAATCTCACGAGCGCTCCCGGGTGGTCGAAGAGACAAGCCCCGCCCAGAAATCGGACATCCACGCCTGAGGATGCGGAGAGACTGGGCGGTTGGGAGAGACCATGCGGTTCTGAGAGATGGAGCGGTTCGGCTTTTGCGCCTGCGGCGAGAACCGTCACGCGCGCTCCGCTTTTTGAGAGTTCCTGCGCCTCCTCCGCAACGAAATGGCCTGCGAAATCTCCGGGCGCTCGCGGATAGCTGGTCGTCAGGATGACGACGTGTTCTCCGCTCGGGGGAGGGGCCCTCTCAGTCATCGGCGTGAACAACACCCGAGCGCGGCAGGGTCCCCAGTTCGACGAGCCCCGGAGTGCCGAGCCGTTCGTGCAGCTCTCCGAGCCGGTGAAGGAACTCGAAGCTGTAAATCCCCGTGTCGTGGGCGTCGCCCCAGGTCAGACTGAGCGCGTAGTTGCCCACGGGTTTGATCTCGCGGATTTCACTATTCCGTCCTTCCTGGAATCTGATTTCGCCAGAATGACCCTGGCAGCCAGCACAGGGGCAATATCCCCGGAGAATTTCGTTGGGGATCCGGTGAGCGGCGCCGTCCGACCAGGAAATCTCGAAAAGGGTAGCCCCGTGGGGCGCTCGGATTTGTAGAGGGCGTCTCACGATGGTCTTTGGTGCGTCGCTCACAGGCCGAATCTCCGCTCTTTCGATTTGCGATCGGGCCCCTCATCTGCCATATCCCGGCCCCCGTGGCTAATCCAACCGAATCCGTACAGTGTCGACCTCTCGAGGTCCAGGTAAATGACCGTGGTGTCGAGCGCGCGATCAAGCATCTCAAGCGTAAGATGGCTGCGGAAGGGACCCTCCGTGAGCTCAAGCGTCGTCGGCATCACATGAAGCCTTCGATCAAGTTGCGTAAGAAGATTGCAGAAGCGGCCCGTCGCCGCCGCAAGCGCGTGCGCCCCGAAGAACCGCGCTTGTGAGCCGATCCATGCGCTGAGAGCGAGGTGGGCTGCGGCTCGCCTCGATTTCGTTTGTGCGATCTTTCGCTGCCGGGTCGGGAGCTGAAACTTGGCCCTGCTCCCGGGGCGAGCCTACTAAGAAAGCACGATGGCTTCCGCATCTTCCGATCGTGCGCGGTCCGCGCCGCTCGTCGAGTTTGCCCCCAGATTTCGGCTCCGACACCTCCTTCTTTTGGGAGTCTTGGCCACTTGTGTCCACTGGGTCGTGCCCAAGGGGCAGGCCGCTTGGCGTCTGCACAATCAGGCCGTGATCTACGCGGACTATGCTTTGTGCATGGTCGGGCCCACGGGTCCGGATCTACTCTTGGAGGATCAGGCGGCATTCCGTGAACTGGCACGGCGCCGCATCGTCGGGGCGATGCCCGAGGAGATCGTGTTTTCCTCCTGTCAGTCCTTCGCAGAGCAGATGCGGGTCGAGCATGGGGCGTTTCGGCTTCATGGCGCGAGAGCCGTGGACTTCCATGAGTACAAGAACGGGCCGGGCAGTCACCCGCAGGTGTCCCTGGCCGAGCTCGATCTGAGTCTAAGCCGGCTCACAGAGTTGGCCGAACAGGCCTGGCCCTTTGTGCGCAGCGGTCCCGCGCCGCTCATGAAGCCTTCCTCTCATGCCAAAGAAGGGCATCACGCATTAGCGGCACCTTCCTTTTCGCGCGGGACGGGCCTTCCGCCTACCAGAGAAATCTACCGATCGACGGCGACGTTCGGCGATACCATCGTCTTGTCTCTGGGGTCAGGAGCCAATGCTACGACCTTGGTTTCAAAGAACGGCGGTATTGATTTTGTTCCGGGCGGGTCTCGCCTAGCCGATGATCTCCGTGATCGTTGTGTGGCCGACGATGAGGGACGTTCGTTCACGCTCTCCCGCCTGGGTGACGGCAGACACATTGCCCTCTCTCATGGACCGGGAGCGCCTCCACAACTTGCCGTGCTCTCAAACGGCGACCCGATTGCGTCCATCGCGTGCGATGCGTCAGCGCTGGTAGCCGTCCTCGTTTCTGAATCGGATCCCATGGGGCGCCGCCCGGTGCATCTCCGGATCTGTCCGTTTAGTCGTCCGTGTTCGGACATGTCCTCACCTGAATCTGGGGACTCCGTCTTATACTATCCTGTGGATGTCGCGCGAGTCGGCGGTGATACGGTGGTGGCGCGAACAGCAGACGGCATCACCCGAGTGACCTCGTCCCGCGATGATGGGCGTTCATGGACGCCTTGGACTGTTGCCTATGATCGCGAGGTTTCTGGTGCAGCAGAGCCGGCTCCCTTCCGGCTTTTGACCGTCGGTGATTCCGTCCTCTTGTTTTCAGGTGCCGCTCCAGGAAGAAGCTATCCGCTGCTCGTTTCTACCGACCATGGAGCGAGCTTTCACGCCCCCGTGGGGACTCCACAGGCCCAATCGCCCTCATCTGTCGTGACCCTATCGAGCGTCCAATAGAACGCGGGAGAGAGCTTGAGCCAAGGCGCAGAGCTTGACTCAAGGTGCAGAGCTATGAGCGTTTGGGCGGAGGGGGTCGTCTTGGCGGCACCGGTGGACCCTCACCCCTACGCGGAGGCTGAGGCGCTGCACTGCCCTGAGGCGCTGCACTGCCCGGTCGTGGCGCGGCATTGGGCAGGCCTGCGGGCGGATTTGGAGCGCGGCTGAAATGAGGGGCGCCCGGCGGTCCTTTTGCCTGAGGGGCCTCAGCAACACCAAGCAGGATCCGCGCCTTGGCGCAGGCTTCTGTGGAGGCGAAAAGAACCAAATCTTTTGCTTCGAAATGAGACTCAATCCAGCGAAATCGTGAGGGCCCCCCCGCTTTGAGCTCAGAGCCTTCAGAAGTCGAAAGGGCGGAGAGAGCCACATGCAGATCTCCGATCCCC
>CAYMQT010000263.1:0-5012 GCA_964392575.1 uncultured Polyangiaceae bacterium | reverse complement strand
CGATCAGGCCGAGGCGCTCACGGCCATCGACGTGAACACCGGGCGCTTCGTGGGCAAGGGCTCGAGCAGCCTGGAAGAGACGGCGCTCAAGACCAACCTCGAGGCGGTCGACGAGATCGCCTACCAGCTGCGCTTCCGCAACGTGGGTGGCCTCGTGGTGCTCGACCTCATCGACATGGAGGACCGCAAGAACCGCGACAAGGTTTATCGCGCCCTCGACGCCGCGTTGAAGAAGGACAAGGCCAAGACCACCATCAATCGCATCAGCGAGCTTGGCCTCATCGAGATGACGCGCAAGCGCACGCGCGAGAGCCTGTCGCGCACGATGCACGAGCCGTGCTTCTACTGCGACGGCACCGGTCACATTCAGTCGCGCACGACCATCGCTTACGAAATCCTGCGCCAGCTCCGCCGCGAGAAGGCGCAGCTACCGGGCTACACCATCGCCATCAACGCACACCCGGCCGTCATCGATCTGCTCGCCGGTGAGGAGAAGGCCACGGTGAAGGACGCCGAGGGCAAGCTGATGCGCCGCATCAAGCTGGTGCCACGCAAGGAGTACCACATCGAGCAGTTCGACCTGCGCGGTGAGTGAGCGCGCGGCCGACGCGCGTGAGTCGCGCCCGGCCGGGTAGCGGATGCCGAGTCCGAGGATGAGTCGATGGAGGGTCACATGGAGGGACTGATTTGGACGCGCTCGGGCTCGGACTGATCGGCGGCACCGCCCTCACGCTCGTGGGCTTCGGCTTGCTCGAGACGGCGCTGCACCGGCGCACGCTCGGTAGCCTGCGTTACCGCGTGCACGTGAACGGGACGCGCGGCAAATCGAGCGTGACGCGGCTCATCGCGGCGGGCCTGCGCGCCGGAGGCATCCGTACTTGCGCCAAGACCACCGGCACGCTGCCGCGCTTGATCCGTCCAGACGGCACGGAGGAGCCCGTTTACCGTGTGGGGCCGGCCAACGTGATCGAGCAGATTGGCATCTTTCGGCGTTCTCGCGAGCTCGCCGCCGAGGCGGTCGTCATCGAGTGCATGGCGCTGCAGCCGTTCTTGCAGTGGGTGTCGACGGCGTCGCTCGTTCGGCCCACGCACGGCGTGGTCACCAACGTGCGCGCCGATCACCTGGACGTGATGGGGCCCGACGTGGAAGCGGTGGGGCGCGCGCTCGCGGGCAGCGTACCCATCGAAGCGCCGCTCTACACGGCAGAAGCGAAGCACGCCTCGGCGCTTCGTGAGGCCACCGAAGACCGTGGCGGGACGCTCGTGGTGGTGCGTCCGGAGACGGAACCCGAACCCGTCTCGCGCGAAGATCTCGCGCGCTTTCGTTACATCGAGCACGCCGAGAACGTGGAGCTCGCGCTCCGGGTCTGCCAGGACATCGGCGTACCGCGCGAGCGCGCCTTGCTCGGCATGCAGGCCGCGGCGCCCGATCCCGGCGCGCTCACCATCGAGTACCGCCTGGTCGATGGCCAGAGGCTGTGCTTCGTGAACGGCTTCGCCGCAAACGATCCGGAGTCCACCGGTCAGGTGTGGGAGCTCGCGCTCGAGCGCGCGCCGCACGACGCGAAGCGCATCGCGCTCGTGAACTGTCGCGCCGATAGGCCCGAGCGCTCGCTGCAGCTCGGCGAGGCCATCGTGGGCTGGACGCCGGCCGATCACGTGGTGGTGACCGGCACGGGCACGCACTTCTTCACGAGCGCGGCCGAGAAGGCCGGTCTCGATCCGGCGCGCATGATCGCCGTGGGCCAAGAGGAGGTCGGCGAGCTGGTGCGCCGGCTCTTGGTGCTCGGCGGGAGTGGTGTGGTGGTGGTGGGGCTCGGTAACATCGGCGGGCTCGGCCTCGAGCTGATCGACGCGCTCAAGGGTCACCAGGAGGTGCACGCATGATGGAAGTATTGCCGCTCGCGATTGGCGTGGGCTTGGTCGTCAGCTTGATGCTCACCGAGCTGCTCGGTGTGGCTTCGGCGGGCATGGTGGTGCCGGGCTACATCGCGCTCTACCTGGTGTCGCCCGTGCACGTGGCGGCCACGCTGCTGGCGTCGCTCCTCACCTACGGCGCGGTGCGCGGCCTTGGCGCGGTGATCATCCTCTACGGGCGGCGCCGCACGGCGCTCGCCATCTTGCTCGGGTACCTGCTCGGCGCGGGCGTGGGCTACGCGGCGGGTCACTTCACGCCGCACGTGCTCGCGGGCGACGACGCGGTGATCGGTTACATCATCCCGGGGCTCGTCGCGATCTGGATGGATCGTCAGGGTGTGGCCGAGACGCTCGGCGCGCTCACCGTGTGCACGGCGCTGGTGCGGCTCGTGCTCGTGCTGCTCCTCGGCGCCGAGCTGCCGGGACTGGAGCTGCTCCAGTGAAGCGCCTCTACTTTCGGCCTGCCGGCCCCAGTCAGCGTGCGCTGCTTGGCCTCGCCGCGCTCGCGCTCGGCCTCTTGGTGCTCGTGGAACAGCTGCCGGTCAGGAGCGAACAGGACGGCTACGCGGCCAAGGTGCTCGCCGCGCGCAAGACGGCCGACGCATTCTCCGCGGTCCATGCCGAGCGCCTCCGGCGCGGCCTCCGCGTCTCGCCCGAGCTCGATCCAGCCGACACCGGCATGATCGGCGGCGCGGCCACGCTCGTCACCACCTCCACTGGCAACCTCGCCGGCAAGCAAACCACCGCCAACCCCAACCTCGCCGCGCTCGTGGTCGAGTATTTGCTGCGCCTGGAGGTGCAGCCCGGCTCGCTGGTGGCCGTGGGCTATTCGGGTTCGTTCCCTGCGCTCAACGCGGCCACGCTGGCCGCCATCGAAGCGCTCGAGCTCGAGCCGGTCATCATCGCGAGCGCTACGGCGAGCGACTACGGCGCCAGCGATCCCGAGCTGATGTGGCTCGACATGGAGAAGCTGCTCCTCGATCGCGGAGTGTTTCGTCACCGCTCGGTGGCGGCGAGCCTCGGCGGCATCGAAGACCAGGGGATCGGCCTTTCGGAGGCGGCCCGCGCGCTCGTGCTCCAGGGGATCGCCGCGAGCGGCGCGACGCTCATCGACGAGAAGACGTTCGAGGGCTCGCTCGAGAAGCGCATGGAAATCTACGATCGGGCGGCGCGTGGGCGTCCATTCGCCGCGTACGTGAACATCGGCGGCGGCTCGGTGTCGGTGGGGCGTAGCCGCGGCAAGAGCTTCTACAAGCCCGGCATCAACCGCCCGGGCCCGTCGGCACCCGTCGATTCGATCATCGGTCGGTTCCTGTCGCGTGGCGTGCCGGTGGTGAACCTCACCAAGATCGACACGCTGGCGCGCGCGCATCAGCTGCCCATTGCACCCAAGAAGGCGCAGGCGGTGGGGCAGGGAGAGATCTTCGACCACACCGAGCCCAATCGTCCGCTCGCCGCCGCGTCGCTCGTGGTGCTCGGCGTGGCCATCGCCTTCGTCAAGCGCCGTTCGCTCGAGCGCGCCAAGGCGCTGAAGCCGAGCGCGCCCGCGCCGCAGTGATTCAGGCGCCGCTTCGGTGTAAAGAATGGTTGACTAAGTCATCTGACTAAGTCAGCTTGTCGAGCGTGGGCATCATCGCGAACATTCACGAGGCCAAGACGCGCTTCTCCCAGCTGCTCGAACGGGCACACGCTGGTGAGGAGGTCGTCATCGCCAAGGCCGGCGTACCTTACGCGCGCCTCGTACCCATCCTCGTCAGCCCCGCGCGGCGCCCGGGCGCGCTCCGGGGGCAAATCACCGGAGACCTCGAGGGACCGGTGGGCCAGGACGAGCTGGAGGGTTGGGGGTGAGTCGGCGCTCCCGTTCTTCGCGTCTCTTGCTCGACACCCACGCCCTGCTCTTCTGGCTCGCTGACGATCCAGCTCTTCCACGCGGCGTCCGGCAGAAGCTGGCGGCGCCGGAGACGGAGGTGTTCGTGAGCGCGGCGTCGCTCTGGGAGATCGCCATCAAGACGCGGCGCGGGCGCCTCACGGGCCTTTCCGACTACCTCACTCACCATGCGGAGCTGCACCGCGAGTGGGGGCTCCTTCCCGTGACGATGAGCCTCGAAGACGCAGTGGTGGCGGGCAGCCTACCCACCGAACACACCGATCCCTTCGATCGCATGCTCGTCGCGCAGGCGACGCGTCTGGATGCGCTGCTCGTGACCCGCGACGCTGCGATTCGCGCGTTCTGCAAGCGCACGTACTGGGACTAGCGGTCGCCGGTCGCGAGAGCGGGAAGGAAGTACGCGGAGCCTGCGGCGCCTCCATCCACTGGGGCCCCCAAATTTCTTGCGCAAGCTGCGTGGTGGACAAAGATCGTATTCTTGTAAAGAACAGCGACGTCGTCACGGCGGTAGTCGTTCTGCCCGTTCCAGGCGTTCGGCACTGAGACCGTCGCGCTCGTTTGGCAAACGTCGTCACGGCGGTGGTCGTTCTGCCATTGCAGGGTGGTGGACAGAGCTCGTGCTTTCGTAAAGCACTGCTGTGCAAAGCCAAATTTGGCTACGGAATGAGAGGATGACTCAGCAAAGCTGCGGGATGCTCAGCAGTGACTCAGCTGCCTTCCGGTGTGAGCACGGCGGGAGCGAGCAGGTGAGCCGCTTCGTCCGGGGCGTGCGCGGTGAGCAGCTCGGTGGCAGCGGGGTCGCCCAGGCGGCGCGTGACGTCCTCGGTGGTGGTGCGCACGCGGTCGAGCAGGTCGAGCGTTGCTTGGTCGCTCACGAGGCCGTCCGTCGCGGCGGCGCGGATGCGGTCGAGGCGCTGCTTGCCCAGCTGAACGGCGGCGAGGCGCTCGGTGCGCGTGAGCGCGTGTGGCGACACGCGCGCGAGCGGCATGTCGGGAGCGACGTGCTCGAGCAGTCGCCGCTGCCAGCTGCCGTTGGGCTCCACGTAGACGGGGCGCGAAGCGAGCAGCTCGGCGAGCGCGTGCTCGGAGGCGCCGTGGCCCAGGCTCGCGTCACGCACGAAGAGCTCGAGGCGCGGCTCGCGCGCGAGCCAGGCTTGGATGGCGCCCGGTCTCGCGAGATCTTCTTCGGGCACCACGAGCACGTCGG
>CAYMQT010000262.1:0-5036 GCA_964392575.1 uncultured Polyangiaceae bacterium | reverse complement strand
GCGAGAGCACGAGCGCGTCCTCGCCCGCCGCAGCCTGGAGCTCCACGTTGAAGCTCCTGCAAAAGCGCTTGCGCAGCGCCAGACCGAACGCTCGATTGAACCTGACGCCGTGGGGCGCATGAAACACGAGGTGCATGCCGCCCTGCAGGTCGAAGAACCGCTCCACGACGAGCGTCTCGGCCGTGGGCACGAGTCCGAGCGCAGCCTTCGTTGCCAAGATGTAGTCCACGACCTGCTCGGTGGCCGCAGCCGGCACGCCGAGTTCGCTCGCCCAGGTGCGCGCGAACTCCTTGCTCGATCCCTGGTTCCCGTCGGAAGTCGCGCGGTCGACCACCAGCTGCCGCAAGCGCGACACCGCCTCCGAGAGCTCCCGTGAGCGCCCCGGCGCTTCACCAATCCAAAATGGAATGGTGGGTGGTTGCCCCTTGGCGTCGGCCACGCGAAGCACGCCTGGATCCACCTTGAGGATCTGGTAGCTCGTGTTGCCGAGTTGGAAGATGTCTCCTTGCGAAGACTCGATGGCGAAGTCTTCGTGCACGCTGCCCACGCGCGTGTCGCTCGGAGACAGCAGCACTTCGTAGTCGAAGGTATCCGGGATGGCGCCTCCGTTCTGCATGGCGGCGAGACGCGCTCCGCGCCGCGCGTGCAGGCGCCCCGTCGTCGTGTCTTCGTGCACGAACGCCGCGCGCCGGCCACGCTCGGTGGAGAATCCATCGCGCAGCATGTGCACGACGCCGTCGAACGCCTCGCGGGAAAGGTCGCGGTACGGATGCGCGCGGCGCACGCGCTCGTAGAGGTCATCGGCGAGCAGATCCTCGGGCACGAGACTCGCCACCACCTGCTGCGCCAGGATGTCGAGCGGCCCGCTCGGCACCGTGATGCGGTCGAGCTGTCCGCGGCGCACGCAGTCGACGAGCGCGACGCACTCCACGAGATCGTCGCGCGTGGTCGGGAAGACGCGGCCCTTGGGCGTACCGCCCACGTGGTGCCCGCTGCGCCCCACGCGCTGGAGCAGCGTGGCGATGCGCTTGGGCGAGCCGATCTGGCACACCAAATCCACGTCGCCCACGTCGATGCCGAGCTCGAGCGAAGCGGTGGCCACGAGCGCCCGTAGACGACCGCTCTTCAGGCGCTGCTCGGCGTCGTGACGCAGCTCGCGCGACAGCGAACCGTGGTGACTCGTCACCGCGTCTTGTCCCAAACGCTCGCCGAGGAAGCGAGTGATGCGCTCGGCCAGGCGCCGCGTGTTGGTGAAGACGAGCGTGGTCTTGTGCTCACCGATGAGCCGCGCGAGCTCGTCGTAGATCTCGAGCCACGAATCGGACGAGAGCACCGCTTCGAGCGGCGCCCCCGGGACCCACAGCGAGAGATCGAGCGGCCGCTGGTGCCCCTCGTCCACCACCACGGGCAGCTGGCGCGCCGTGCCCCCCGACCCCGAGCCCACCAAAAACCGCGCCACCTCTTCGATTGGCTTCTGGGTAGCCGAAAGGCCAATCCGCTGCGGATGCGCCCCACCTGCGCCAGTCACGAGCGCGTCGAGCCGCTCGAGCGAGAGGGCCAGGTGGGCGCCCCGCTTGTCGCTGACGAGCGCATGGATTTCATCGACGATGACGGTGCGCACCGTGCGCAGCTGCGCGCGCCCTCCCTCGCTCGTCAAAAGTACGTAGAGCGACTCGGGCGTGGTCACGAGCACGTGCGGTGGCCGAGCGGCGCTCCGCGCGCGCTCCTTCTGCGGTGTGTCACCCGTGCGCACCGAGGTGGTGATCTCCACTTGACCCGCACCAGCATTCGAGAAGGCAGAGGCAATCTCCGTCAGCGGGCGCTGGAGGTTCTCCTCGATATCGACCGAGAGCGCCTTGAGCGGCGACACGTAGAGCACGCGCGTTTCGTTCGGCAGGCCAGCAGTCGCGCACTCGGTCGCCAGCTGATCCAACGCCGAGAGGAACGCACAAAGCGTCTTGCCACTCCCGGTCGGCGCCGCCACGAGCACGTCCACGCCGCGCGCGATGCTCGGCCAAGCCGCCGCCTGAGCCGGCGTGGGCCCGGCAAAACGCGCCTCGAACCACGAGCTGACCACCGGGTGGAACGGCAGCATGGCTGCCTTCTACCACCCCCCGAGAAGCGACGCCCGACCCCGCGCAACCAAGGCGGTAGCGCTCGGAGTTTCCGGGTCCCTTTGGCGGACGTGGTGCGACCCCCCGCGCGTCACGTTCTAGGGCGGCGGCGCAGCACTCGGAAAGCGCAGGTCGACGGTCACCGGATGGCAGCCCGCCTCATCGAGCTCCACGGTCACTGCCTGCTCCAGGACGGTACCGGCGTGCTCCACGCGGACCACGAAGTCGCCCGCTAGCTCATCGAGCCCGCATTGCTCGCAAGCGCCCGACTCCTCGAGCGACTCTCGCGGTCCGAAAGCGGGAGGAATGGCCTCGCCCTCATCGAAGAACGTGACGGTCGCGTCGCAAGACGCCGTTCCCTCGTTCCACGCGCCAGCGACCGTCACGCACACGCCCGGCATGAGGTTGTTGGTACACGCCTCACCCGTGCAGCCGCTCAACGAGAGTGACCAGCCCAAGCTCAGCGTCAGCGCCGAAGGCAGGAAAGGCACGGGTCCCCGCTTCATGTGTTTGCCCAGTTCACACATCATGCCTGCATGTTCTCGCCCCTTGCAACAACGTTTCGCGCCGGGGTTACACATCGGCTCACTGGCCAACACTTGGCTCACTGGCCGACACTTGGCTCACTGGCCGACACTTGGCCGCACGCTCCCTCACCCCTCCTCCCCCGCAACCTCGTCAATCGGCACCCGCGCGAGCAAGAGCGCCCCGAGCACGAAGTAGCCCACCACGAGCAGGAGCGCGCTCCTCCTGCCTACTAGATCGCTCACGGGCCCGAACAGCATGCCCAGGATGATGGCGATGCGCATGAACATGCCCCAGAAGCCAAACGTCTGCGCGGAGCGCCCGGGTGGCGCGAGCATGCCGACCACCGCGCGGCTCGATGACTGGATGGAGCCGATGCCCGAGCCGGCGATGACGGAGATTACGAAGAACACGTCGCGGCGCTCGGCCGAAAATGCGCCCGCGAGCGCGTCGAGGAAGTAGATGCCCAGGATGCCCGCCACCCACCACGCCAGCGTGAAGAGCACGGTGCGCTTCGCGCCGAGTGCCTTCTCCAGGTAGCCGAAGCCCAGCGCGCCAGCCGCTGCGGAGAGCTGGATGATCAAGAACATGGCGATGAGCTCACCCGTCTTCAGCGAAAGTTCATTGGTGGCGTAGATGCCAATGAACTTGATGACCACCTCGAGCCCGGCCATGTAGACCATGAACGCCAAGAAGAAGCGGAACAGCACCGGGTAGCTCTTCACGAGCTGCATCGAGCTCGCCATCTCGCGGAGACCCGCGCCAAACAGCGTCGCGAGCGACGCGCGCTCGAACCCGGGCTTGGGGACGGCGCGTTCCTTCACGAGCAGGAACGTGGGCAGCGCGGCGGCCGCGTAGAAGAGGCCAATCAAGACCATCGCCAGCTGGTTCTGCGCCACGTACACGGCGAGCGCCGACTCGGGATCCGCCTTGATGGCCAGCTTCACGAGGATCAGCGAGAGCAGTCCACCAAAATAGCCGAGACCCCAACCCAAACCGGAAATCACGGCCATGTTCTTCTTCGTGGCCAAATCGGTGAGGAAGCTCGCGCAGAACGCCTCGCCAATCATGAACGCGCAGTTCGAGACGGCGATGAGCCCAATCGCGAGCCAAACTTCACCCGGGTCCACCACGAACAAGAGCGCGGTGCCGAGCGAGCAGATGCCCGTCGCCAGGCCCAGCCAGCGCTTCTTGTGCCCGCCGTAGTCGCAGATGGCACCCACCAGCGGCGACAGCACGATGGCGAGCACCGTGGAGGCGATCATCGCGATCGCCCAGTAGCTGTCCCTGAGGCTCGAATCCTTCGGCACCACGTACGCGGTGAAGAAGCTCGAGTAGAGCAGCGAAATAACGACGGTCGTGTAGCTCGAGTTGGCGAAGTCGTACATCGCCCAGCCGAAGATCTCCCGCTTCTTCACCGGGAGTTCGTCGCCCGCCGGGGCGCCACCGATGCTTCCGCCGCCCGCTCGCCGTGCGCTTTCTTCCACGGCGTTCTCTTCCACGACCCCGTCTTGCATGGGCCGAGAGTGGCATGGCCACTACTGGGCGCGCACGACGCGGAGGAGCCGGCTGAAATCGGCTCCGTCGAGCTCGGGGAAGTAGCGCTCCACCGCTTCGTGGTGCAGCCTCTGGTAGTACGCGTCGCGGAAGAAATACTCGCCCGAACGCACCACGTAGTTGAGCAAGAACACGCGGTACGCCTCGCCGAGGAACAGGATCTCTTCGTCTTCGAGCTGGTAGACGGTGTCGTAGGTGCGGAGGAAGCGCACGAACCGCTCCTCGAACAGCGGCGCCACGGTGTACGAGAACACCGTCTGATCGCCTTCGGAGCGCACCACGCGCGAACAGAAGTAGAAGTCGAGTGTGCGCGGCTCCACGCGGAACCAGTCGTAGTCCCAGCGCCGGTAGAAGCGGAAGCCATCGCCATCGTAGCCCACCGAGAAGTTGCCGATGTTCCAGTCGACGAGCACCGGCATCTTCTGCATCTGGTGGTACCCGAGCCGCTCGGCGTTGGTGAAGAACAGATCGCACTGGCGCCGGAGCGCGTTCTCGGCAGAGTCGGGTAGCCCGCGCGCACCGCGCCACTCGGCCGAGCCGAGCGAGTCGAACAGCGCCGCGACGTCGGAACCCAGGGATTTCCAGCTGGTCAGGAGATCGGGCGCCACGCTGGCCGAGGCGTGGTGAAACTCCGCCATCTCACGCGCCAGGCAGTCGATGTCGTTGCCGGAGAGCACCTTGGGCAAAAAATCGTAGAACGGCGCCTTCTCGTAGAACACCACCCACTCGTTGCCTTCGCGGTAGGTGTAGACGTCCTGGCCTTTCACCAGCATCCCCGCCAAAAAATCGCGGTAGCGCGTGCCGCCGAGCTTCCTGATCCACTGCTGGATGATGTGGTGG
>CAYMQT010000261.1:4279-5041 GCA_964392575.1 uncultured Polyangiaceae bacterium | reverse complement strand
CCTGTGTCCCCTCGAGCAACTTGATGATGACCGGCGCACCTCCCACTCGCTCGATGGCGGGCAAAATGTCCCTGCGATCACGCACGAACGTCGTCCGCGGAATCCCGAGCCGATGCCGACTGAGCATCTGCAAGCTCCGGAGCTTGTCGCGCGAGTTCGCGATTCCGAGTGACGAGGACGCGGTAAACACACCCATCTGTTCAAACTGCCGGACCACCGCCGTCCCGAAATAGGTGATCGAGGCGCCGATACGCGGGATCACCGCGTCGTAGGCGCTCAGCTCTTTTCCACGAAAGTACAGCGTAGGCGCGCCCACGCTGAGATCCATCGAGAACCTCAGCGTGTCCAAGACCTTCACCTGAAATCCGTGCTTTTCCGCCGCAGTCTTCAGGCGCAGCGTGCTGTAGGACTTGGGACCACAAGAAAGAATCGCTAATTTCATGGATGATTGTTCTCTCGACCCGTCTTGATCTTTCGACCTCGCTGCGAAAGGCGTCTACCACGACCTGAGCCCCCACCATCGCTCAAGAGATAGGCCGATCACGACGGCGCGAGTGATTGCGAAGCAGGAGAAAGGAGCCGATTCAAGCAACTCGACAATATTGACGAAATAATCAAGTATCAATCTATAAATCACCTATTCAGGCGAATATATAAAATCGTCTGAATAGGCGATTTATATTCTCATATGTATAAAAGTCGTTAATATTGACGAATATGAAGATTTCAAACCTGCTCAGTGATGATGCCGTTCTGGGTGAG
>CAYMQT010000261.1:0-4269 GCA_964392575.1 uncultured Polyangiaceae bacterium | reverse complement strand
CCGCATCGACCGTGCTTGGACGCAAGCTCAGCTAGCCGAACGCGCGGGGGTCTCGAAGCGCACGGTAGAAAGGTTGGAGGCGGGTGAGTCGAGTCAGCTGACGAGTTTGATTAGGATCTTGAGAGTTCTCGAACTCCTTCCTGGGCTAGAGAATCTTGTGCCCGCTGTGGAGCCAAGCCCGATGGTGCTGCTCGGGATGCTGCGTGACAAGAGAAAGCCGCTTCAAAGAGTGAGACGTTCTCACAAAACGGAGAGTCCTGATACGCCATGGTCTTGGGGTGATGAGCCGTGAGCACTCCTGTCGAGGTTCGGCTGGGTACTCTTGCCGAGGTTCGGCCGTGCACTCTTGCCGAAGTTCGGCTGTGGGGGCGTACCATCGGAGCCGTCTCTCTGAACACGGATGAAGATGTAGCTGCCTTTCAATACGACTCAGACTTTGCGCGGAGCGGGATCCAGGTGGCCCCGCTGATGATGCCCGCATCGTCTCGTGTCTATCGCTTTCCTGAATTGTCGCGCCCTACCTTTCATGGTTTGCCCGGCATGCTTGCGGATTGCTTGCCCGACAAATTCGGCAGTGCGTTGATTGATGCATGGTTGGCGACAGAGGGGCGCACCCCCGAGAGCTTCAACTCCGTGGAGCGTCTTTGTTACGTGGGGAGCCGCGCTATGGGGGCGCTGGAGTTCATTCCGGTCACGGGACCTCAGCCTGTTGATTCTGTCGTGATCGAGGTGAAAGCGCTCGTCGCTCTCGCCTCCAAGGTGCTTCAGAACCGGCACCGGCTTTCGACTTCATTCGCCGAAGGTCAAAAGGCCGATGCTCTCAGAAATATTTTGCGCGTGGGCACGTCAGCGGGAGGCGCACGCGCCAAAGCGGTGATCGCCTGGAACCGAAATACGAATGAAGTGCGCTCCGGGCAGGCAGAAGCTGACCAAGGCTTTGAATACTGGCTCTTGAAGTTCGACGGTGTAACAAACAATCGTGATCGTGAGCTCAACGACCCCTTGGGCTACGGTGCTATCGAGTACGCCTATTCCATGATGGCAAAAGCGGCAGGTATCGAGATGAGCGAATGCCGCCTCATGGAGGAAGAAGGGCGCCGACATTTTATGACGCGCCGCTTTGACCGCACCACGGAAGGGGGCAAGCTACACATGCAGTCTTTGTGCGCCCTCGCTCACTATGACTTCAACTTGGCCGGAGCCTATTCCTACGAGCAGGCATTTTTCGTGATGCGTCAATTAGACTTGCCCATGCGTGCTCTCGAACAGCAATTTCGCCGAATGATCTTCAATGTCGTGGCGCGCAATCAGGATGATCACGTCAAAAACATCGCGTTTCTGATGGATCGCCGAGGAAACTGGTCGCTCTCACCTGCCTTTGACGTGACTTACAGCTACAATGCTCAAGGTCAGTGGACCAGTACGCATCAAATGTCGTTGAACGGTAAGCGCACAGACTTTTCTCGGAGCGATTTTCGCGATTGCGCAAAAACCGTCGGACTCAAACGCGGTCGTGCCGAGGCCATGCTCGATGAAGTCACCTGTGTAGTGGCGCGCTGGCCCGATTTTGCAGCACAAGCGTGCGTCCCGGACGAATGGGTAGCAGAGGTAGCCCGGAACTTACGCTTGAAGTGGCGTTAGGATACCATGCGGGAAGGTGGCTCTATTGAAGCGAGCGCGGCTGGCCGCACGGATTTTTGGGTTCGTTCTTACCGTGTGTGGGGGCGCTCTCGCTACGCATCCTCAGCCCTCAGCGGGACTGCGTTCCATCGAGCGCTGTAGCGACGCTTCCCCCGCGCTGCCAAAAGACGCGGAACAGGCCCTGGCTGCCACGGTCATCATTCGCACTGCCAAGGGACAGGGCAGCGGAGTCATCATCTCGCCTGATGGCTACATTCTCACGGCCGCTCATGTGGCGACGCAAAATGAGGTCAAGGTTCAACTTTACACCAAGAAGATCGTCAGCGCTGAGGTTGTTCGATTGGACGAAGCCAAGGACGTGGCACTGCTTCGTTTCAAAGATCGGACTCTCACCCATCGCTGCCTGAAGCTGAGTCCCCGAAAGGCGAAAGTCGGTGAAGACGTTTACGTCTTGGGAACCCCGGCGGGAGAAGAACTCGCCTTTTCGGTGAGTCGAGGCATCGTCAGCGGTGTGCGTCAAATCAAGGGCGGCGAGTTTCTTCAGACCGATGCGGCCGTCAATCCGGGCAACAGCGGCGGGCCGCTTGTGGGAAGTGACGGCGAGGTGCTGGCCATTGCCAGCTGGAAGATCGCTCACAAACATATGAAGGGTTTGGGCTTTGGTGTTCCGGTGGAAGCCGCTCTCAGGGCCCTCTTCATCAAAACGGGAGAACGCTCAGACGCCATCGTTGCCCTTGTCTCGCGCACCCAAAACGAACAAGTGCCGAAGAAGCACCGTCCCCAAGAGATCCACTACAATCAGTACTCCCCAGCAAAGCCTCAAGCGCCCTGGGTTTTTCCCTTGCGACTGGGGGGCTACCTCGCGATCTCTGGTGGAGTGGCCACCATGACCACTTTGATCGTCTTCCAAGCGTCAGATCTGATCGAACCGCCGGCAAGCACCACAGGGATCGTGCTCAGCGCCGTGGGCATCGGCGCTGGGGTGGGCATGATCATCTGTTCTTACCGCTTCGGCCAGGCAGAGCCGGCGCGCCTCCTGACCCCAGAGGAGTCTTCGCCAAAAGCCCAGGTCCGATTGAATCTAGCCCTGGGACGAATCGCGATGGAGGGCGAGTTTTAAGCTAGGATCACTCTGCTCCTGCCCCTTGATCATGCGCCATCACCAAGGCCTGAACGTCCTTCTCCGTGTAGGCTCGGAGAAAATCGTTGACTGCGTCGCCGAGCAGTTTGTGAAATGCCGGGATGACGTCGTTTTTATTCGTGAAGTTCTGTGAGCCCACTGATTTCCCTGCAAAGGTAAAAAGATACTCATCAGCTCCTACGGCTTTGATCCCCAGAGCCCACTGCATATACGGATAGCTCGTTTGCGCGGTCACTCCACTGGAGCCAGTGATTTTCTGTGTTTCGTAGCCCAGATTGTCGATGCGAACACTGACGATCAGGCCCCGACCGTCGGCCGGCACTGAATCGGCCGACACCACACTGACATCTGAGTAGTAGAGGGACAGAGCGTCTTTGATGTCGCGCGAGGGAAATGAATCCAGGCCGGTGTAAGGAATGGGGTATGCGTCAGCTGTCTGGCCATCGTTTTTGAGGTTGGTCGTTTCGTTCAAGATAACGACCGGAATGTCGAGCTTCTTCCCCACCATCGGGCGAGCGTACTCAGCAGGCAACGTCGCCACGGTAAAGGTAGGAATGGGCCCGCATCCGATGAGGAGCATGGTTAGAACTGTGAGGAGCAACAGACGCATCTTGAACATGGCTCACGAATATCGGTCTCTCTCCGCGGGCTGTCTAGTGCTTCGCGCTTAGTGGCTTTTTCGCGCTAGTTTCGCGAGCGCTGCGGAGGGCTTGCTCGGACTCTTTTTCCGCAACGGATGCTCCGAGCGACCGAAAGCACCCTCATGACCCACATTCTCGGCCCCGACGTTCGCCTCAGTCCCACGAATGATTTCGTCTTCAAGGCCATCCTCACCTCCAGTGAAGATGTGCTCATCAGTCTCTTGACGGCGGTTTTGAAGCCCCCAGTGCCCATCCGCAGGGCCACCGTCAAAAATCCGGAACTTCCCAAATCATTTCAAGACGACAAGGGTGGTTTCCTCGACGTCTCCGTTCAGCTCGACGATGGCACCTTGCTCGACGTGGAGATGCAGGCGTCCCGGCAAAGCAAATTCCAACCCCGGGGGCTCTTCTACTGGGCTCGGCTGTTTTGCTCCCAGCTGTCCCAGGGTGAAGATCACTCTCGGCTCTCGCGAACCGTCAGCGTGATCTTTCTGGACTATCGAGAGTTCCGCTTCAGCCCATTTCACGAGGTTTTCCACATCCGTGGAGAGCAGACGGGCACCGTCTTCTCTCCCCTGCTAGAAATCCATACAATCGAACTCCCCAAGCTCACGCAGGCCCTAGCCACGGCGGCGGATCCGTCGGAACGAGCCTTCGTCCGCTGGTGCCGCTACTTCAGCTCCCAAGATCCCCAAGAAATCCAACAACTCATCGAGGAAGATCCCATGCTCGAAAAAGCCGAAGAAAAACTCAGCACGGTATCGACCGACCCTCAGCTACGGGAAATAGCACTGGAGCGCGAGCGGCGGGAGATCGCGCATCGGCTCACTCTGACCAGCGCCTGGG
>CAYMQT010000260.1:4557-5149 GCA_964392575.1 uncultured Polyangiaceae bacterium | reverse complement strand
TCGCTTTTTGGAGTGAATCCAAAAAGCTCACCCCACGGTCCGCGTGCGCTCCCTCACCTCCCCCATGGTCGGCGGGGGTGCTGAGCGCGCCGCGGCACTCCTCGCCCTTTGGGCTCGCGTGCCTTGGGCTGTTCTTGCTGCGAGGGGACTGCGTGCGGACGGGGAGGTGACTGCTGCACACTTCGCCCTTTGGGCTGGTGTGCTTGGGGCTATTGGGGAGACTGCTTGTCACTTCGCCCTTTGGGGCTGGTGTGCGATTTGGTGTGGTTTGGGCTGTTTTGGCGGCTGGGCACATCTTGCGTTTTGGGGTGAAGCGGCTGGGTGGGATATCAGATAAATTATAAATCAAGGGGGTGGGGCCTTGCGGGGTCTGCTTCCTTGGATGAAGCTCTGCGAACTTTCGTGGCCCACCGGACAACCAGAGTTCGCGTGCTTTCCACCCTGTCGCTATCGGCGTGGCTGCTTTTTACGATATCGGCTCAGGGTCAGGAGGCATCCGAGGATGATGACGCGGAACCCGCGGAGCGTGAAGATCCGGCCTCCGACGAGGCCCCGGGAGACACGAGCCCGGGAGAAGAAGAGATCGCTGACG
>CAYMQT010000260.1:0-4547 GCA_964392575.1 uncultured Polyangiaceae bacterium | reverse complement strand
GAGGCATCACCCTCCACCGATGAAGCCAGAGTCGATCAAACCGAGCCCGTCGAAACCGAGCCCGTCGAAACCGCGCCCATCGAAACTGCGCAGCCCGAGCAGCAGAGCGCGCCTGAAGCTGAGGCCGCTCGTGACGAAACGGAAGAAGAGCTTCCCCAGAAGGCCACGATACCGGGCGCTCCTCGTCCACCCGGTTTAGGACTGGCACCCGAAGCTCCCCCCGTGTCGCCTGCCGCGGGTGGTCGCGCGCCTTCGTTTGGTACTCCCCTCGGTCCAGATGATGCGACTCTGGTGATCAGCGGGAACATTGCCGCCTGGTTGACGGCGGGGATCGGGCGCAAGCCCGAGGATGCTCCGGCGGATTATCAGGGCACACCGGTCCATGTTCCGCCCATCGTGAGCGGGCGCGCTCCGTTCTGGCGGCAGGCGGAAATGAGCCTGTTTGTCACCTATGGTACGCCCCACGTGAGCGCCACGGTGAGCTACATGGCTTACGTGGGAAACGTCGAATACCAGGGCTACCGCCAGCCCGTGAACGGCCCCACCTTCGGTCAAGCGTACCTTACCCTTGCGCCCGATCCGCTGGGTGATCTCAACCTTCGTGTGTTGGCCGGAGCCTTCACCGAAACCTACGCCGGTCCAGGTCAGTGGGGCTGGGGACTCTTCGGTCCTTTGATTGCCGTGCGTGGGTACGGCGAGACCACGCACTTCGACTACAGCGCGAGCTCAAAACTTCGTCTGTCGGGCTCCGCGGGATTCATGGGCGTTCCGGGAGTGCCGGAAGATTTTCCGCGCGGAGACTGGACGAGTTGGACCGAGACCGGCGTGTCGACCCTAGCTTACCACGGTCATGCTGGGTTCAACTACGCGGGTAAGTACACGTTAAAGCTGCTTTACGCGGGAGCGATCGGTACGGACGAGCGCGTCTATCGCGGCCCAGAACCTCGCGATGGAAGGATGGATGTCTTCGCGGCAGAAGGTCACTGGTACGGAGTTCCCTGGGGACACCTCGGTGTGAGCGCCGGTTACTGGAGCTTCAACGAAGCAGAATCGGTCCACGATGCGCTCTGGTGGGGGGTCAAATACACGAAGGGCGCTCAGGATATGCTGCGCGACTATGTGGGGATTGGCGGCAGAGGGACGGGCAAAGTCGTGGCTGTCAGCGCCGAATACAACATGAGCTTGGCGCGTATGACCTGGCACCCGCGTCCCTTCGACGGCCGAGCTCCCGACGTGCGCGTCAACGTGGCGGGTCTGGTTCATCGGACGCTCGAAACGGACGATCCGCTCTTCGAGGACTCAAACGGTTACCTCTTGGGTGTGGAACTGGAGTACCAGATGCTGCGTTGGTTGAGCTTCAACGTGCGTTCCTATGGCGAGAACCGTTCCTGGCTGGGAGATCGCTGGGGCGCGTACAACATCGCGCCCGGTATTGCATTTCGCTCGGACTGGCAGAGTCCCGACCGCATCGAACTCTGGTACTCGCGTCACTTCTACAGCGACAGCGTCGACAACAATTTAGCCCAACCGCTCGACCGAGACGTGCTGGCTTTGGGTGTGTTTCTAGGTTTTTGACAGGATAAACTCATGGGCAGACATTCAATAGTACTGACATGGCTTTGGGCGCTCCTCTTGGGGGCAAGTCCGGCGCTGGCTCAGGAAAGTGAAGGCGTGACGCGCTTGGGCTTGAGCCCTGGGGAGCCTCAAACTCGTAGTGCGCCTCCTCAGGTGCCGCTCGGCATTCCTCCCAGTCAGTCGACGTCCAATGTTTTCGACTTCCATGGGTTCTTGCTTTTGCCGCTCAATGTCGGCGTGTTAGAGCGCAGCGATCCGGGACCAGGGCAGCGAAAGAACGCGCTGCACACCCCGCCGCAAGTGCCTCAGTACCTCCGGTCGTTCGGGTGGACCGGTGTGATCCCCGATGCCTGGGGTCAGATGAACTTCAGCTACGGAAACTCGACCATTTCCGGCACGGTCATTTTGGGTACGCGCGCGTTCAATGACGCCCAGGGTTATTTCAACCCCGTCGATCAGCTCGGAGTCACCGACGCCTTCATCGCTGCAAATCTCTCGCGCATCGTCGGTGTGCCGCTGGAGTTGAAGCTGGGTGCTGTGAGCGGTCGCTACGGACCGATGGGTGTTTATGATGCCGGACGCTACGGGACGCCGCTCATTGCGCGCACGAATTCCATCGGCGAGACCCTGACGGCCACTTTGGATCTCGGCGATTTTCAGGCCGTGATCGAACAAGGCGCGGGCGGGCAGCTCGGAGGTCCACCCCGCGGTATGGCGCCGGCGGGATGGAACGGGTACGTGGGCGACAACATAGGAGCGACCTTCACTCACCACATCCACGCGGGGATCGGTTACAAGAGCGTGGTGCAAGTGGGCGCGCACTATCTCGGTGCCCTCAGCGCGGACGACCGGGCGACGAATGGCGCTACGGTCCCTGACGGTCGGATCCATGTGCTGGGCGGAGATCTGCGGCTCACCGCCGGGCGCGCCGGACATCTCTATCTGGGAGCTGCCCATACGAGCTTGAGCGAGGCGGCTGTCGTTTCTGGCGCCATCGAGATCCTCAACGCGCGGGGTGGTCTTGAAATCATGCGCGAGTATCTGGGCCCGGAAAGCAACGGCAACGGCTCGCTCACGACCTTTGGCGGACAGTATGATCTGAGCGCATCCCGGCTTATCTATGGCAGCTTGTTTGAAGGTCGGAGTCCTGACTTGCGTCTGAGCTTGTTTGGCGTGGGCACTCTGGTGAAGAGTGAGGACGAGGATTACGACGGGATCACCAAGCTCAAGGCCGGTGGTGAGGCGACGTACTCGATCACGAAGTGGTTTAGCGTTTCTGGGCGTTTCGATCACGTCCGCCCCAACAGCGCCATCAACCGTCAAAGCTACCACATCATCTCACCACGTCTGTTGTTTCACACGGACTGGGAGAGTCGCGACGAGCTCGTCCTTCAGTATTCGCGCTTCGTTTACGGGGATCAAGTGGTCGTAAGGACTGGTTTTCCGCCCGAGGACGATCCCGCTGCCATCCCCGATGGGCATGTGTTTGTGATGTCCGGAAGTTATTGGTGGTAAGATGAGGGAAAGGACGATGAGGGTCATCAGCGTCGGTGGAGGGTTGCTGCTCATCAGCGGCTTGTTCCCGTTCGGCGGCTCCGTCGGGTGCAATCCCTTTCCGGAGCGAGAGGAGCCGCCGGTCGATTGCGCGGTAGGAGACGGCTACGACATCGATATTCCTTTCCTCGAGTTCGAAAACCCAGGGAACAACACCTGGTTTCCGGCTGTTGACGGCACCGGCTTGGTCAGTTGCGATCACCCGAAGGCCGTCGAGGGGTCGGAGACGGAAGTCTACGAGGGCTTGGGTGGAGCGCCCTCGCGGATCCTGTGCGATGGCCCGCGCCGCGCTCAGGCGACGACATCTATCGAATCGATCCCCGACGGTCCGCGCTGCGGTTCGGAGTACGCCATGCGACTCACCGCGCGCCGGAACAATGATTGGGGATGTTTGTTTGGAGACCACGTTCTTGCGCGAAGCTCCTTTGATGCGTCAGAGTTCGACGGGATTTCCCTGTGGGCCCGCGCAGCGCCCTCTACGGGAAAATCCATCACCGTCTTACTCAACGACAAGTACACGACCAACATCACGTCGGATGATGGGAGTCTGAATCCGGCGTTTGAGTCCGCTTGCGTGGATGAGGAACCCGAGATCGATGGAGTGCGTGGCGCTGAGCTCGCCGGTCAGCCAGGGGTCACGCTCCCGGGCTACGTGCCCTCGAAGAATGCCTGCGGAAACTCACACCAATTGCAGCTTCGGGTGACCGAAGACTGGAAGTGGTACCGGCTGCCTTTTGACTCTTTCAGTCAGGATCCGCTGCCCAACCGTCGCTTTGAAGGCGTCGATCGCGCGTCCCTGCGCGGCATGATCATCCGCGTTCCGAAGGACACGGTGTTCGATCTTTGGATCGACGACGTCGCGTACTACAGAGAGCGCTCCGAGTGAGTGCCGCATAAACACCAACGCCCCGTCGGCAGGTAGCCGAGCGGGGCGCGATGCTCCTTTTTATCGAACGATGCTGTCCTCTAGGGACGTGCTCTCAGGGGATGAAGGAGATGTCGTCGACGACGATGCTGACTTCGTAGGGGACTACGCCAGCGGTGTCGACTCCGGTCGGCGGGGTGAAGTTCCAGGCGATGAAGGTGATTTCACTTGGATCCACAGACAGGGCCGGCTTTCCGCCGGTCAGATCGCTCCAAAGAACGTCGATGGTTTCAGCTGAGGCGGTGACGTCGAACACATACGTAGGTGCTGAGCATGTGCCATCGTACTGATTATCTGTGGGGGTGCAGCGGCCGAAGTTGGGCGGTGCAGTCGGAGTGCCGTTTGCCACGAGCCAGTCGGAGCTGATCTCGTTTTCTGCCGTACCGACGTTGAGCGTGACCTGCTTTCCGTCCGTGTTACCGCTGATCGTGAATCTGAGGCCCTTGTAGGCAGAAGCGTCGATCAGGGTGCAACCCTGAAAGTACAGGCCGAA
>CAYMQT010000259.1:0-5227 GCA_964392575.1 uncultured Polyangiaceae bacterium | reverse complement strand
GGATGCCGCGGTTCGGCCGCTACGGATTGCGGTTGTGGTTTCGGGGTGGGTTTGAAAGCCCACCCCTTATGTAACCCCTACGGATGCCGCGGTTCGGCACACCATTTCGGATGAGTGACAGTTTTCGTCAGGCTTCAACTACATCCCCCGCCAAAGTAGTCATCCGTAAAGAGAGCCGGATTTCGTTTGGGACGGGTTTCGCGAGGCGGATGGGGTCAGTTGGCACGACCTGTGCTTTGGAGTCGGCAGATTGTACGCGGGCCCGATCCCCTTTTTGGGCGCTCGGTGAACCTCAGCACTCACAAAAGAAAGTCCAAGGAGAATTTATGGCAAGTATGAAGAAGCTATCCAAGCGAGGGTTTACCCTCATCGAGCTGATGATCGTGGTCGTGATCATCGGTATTTTGGCGTCGCTGGCGATTTACGGCGTGCAAAAGTACGTGGCCAACTCAAAGAGCGCAGAAGCGCGTCAGATGCTGGGTCGTATTTCCAAGGATCAGCTCACCGCTTATGAATCTGAGTCCATGGCGTCAGTGGTGCTCTCTTTCGGCGCGACTCAGGGCATAGCAAGGCGCCTTTGCGGTCTGGCGGTTCCGGTCCCCGGAGCCATCGGCACGCCAGCGGCCCCGGTGCCGCATGCGGACTTCAGCGGTAAGAAGTGGCAGCCGAGCCCGGCGAGCTGGCAAACCGGTGACGCGGACACTGGCTGGACGTGTCTCAAGTTTTCTGTCACGACGCCACTCTACTATGGCTATGGTATGACAGCGACGGCGAACATACCCGCTGCTGCTAATGACACCTTCACTGCCTTCGCCGTGGGCGATCTCGACGGTGACATGGTAGCCTCTAGGTTGAGCCTTGCCGGCACGGTGCTCGACCAGGGCACCTCTGGCATGGCTCTCGTGCTCGCGACCTCGATTGACGAGTTCAATGTCGAAGAGTGAGTTCGGGAGGGCTGTCACTCGGTAGTGAGTCAGTCATCGGTGAAAGCCCCACAGCTTGAGCTGTGGGGCTTTTTCTTTGTGCGCCCAGCATGGGCGCTGTCTAGCGGGTGGAAGTCCCGCCGAGAGGAGTGGCAGGGGGACCTGAGGGATTACCTCGGGCCCCTATGCTGATCGGTCAGTAGACAGAAAGACTGCCTTGTTCGAGTTGCTCGGCGAAGGCGCGAGCGAGCGCGTCGACGACTTCGTTCCCGGGCGCTGCCGAAAGACCTCTCCCCGTCGAATCCTCGAAACTCAAGACTTCAACGACGGGACGAAAAGGATCGATCCGCAATTTCAGCCGGTGTGCCCCGTGGATGAGCAGCGCGTCAGCGTAAGGGCGACCGAGCATCGTGTAGCTGGAGAGCAAGGCCCGCGCACGGGAGGGCGCTTGAAGCGGACGTCCTAAGGCAGCGGCCGGAGTCTCCTTTCCGAGAGTGTGAAGGAGGGTGGGCAGCAAATCGTGATGCGACGTCAGCTCTTTGCGTACTTCTGGAAGAATGCCGGGCCCGACCGCTACAAAAGGCACACGTGTGAGCAGATCGCTGAACCCGTACCCATGTCCCAAGCGCCCGTCTTCCCCGGTGGATTCTCCGTGGTCAGCGGTGAAGATCAGGATCGTGTTCTTCGGGTCGAGGGTCTCCAGATGGTCCGCCACTAGATCATCGAGATACCCTGTGACGTTCAAATAGCGATTGCGGCAGGCTTCGTACTCTTCGCGCTTGGCTTCACCCGGTAACCAACTGACCATCGGTGCGGTGTCCGGCACATGACGCCGGTATTTGTCCGGATAGCGGTACTCGTAGTGGGACGACATCAAGAAAACGAGCGAAAAGTAAGGAGAGTTTCGCTTGAGTGCTACGGACGCCTGCTTCAGTGCGTTTTCATCCCAATCATTCCAGGTGCCCCGATCATTGTGGACGAAATCGTCCATCGTGGTTTCGTTCAAAAACTCTTCTCGACGCAGCCACTTCTTGGGATGGCCGCTGAAGTAACCGCAGCGATAGCCTGCGCCGCGCAGCAGCCTGCAGAGAGTCGGCTCTGCCTTGTGATCCAGCGTCGTGTTGTAGCGAAGGGCCGATTCTCCGTACAAAAGGACGAAAAGCCCCGACTCTGAATGATTGGACCCGGCGTAGTGGCGCTCTGCGCGCAGGCCCTTTTCAGACCAGGCGTAGAGCCGGGGCATTTGCTCCGGAGAAAGCTGTGTCGAGCGTAAACTTTCGGCGACAATGAGTGCGATGTTGAGGCGCGGCGTGTCGTCAGAGACGGGCCCGAGCGCGCGCGCCTCGTGCTTGCGGTAGACGAGGGGAAACAGGCGCGTGTATTCGGTCGTGAGAAGCTGCTGCAGCCGGCGTAGTGCCGGGTCGTGCGGCACGCGAACGCCCTCATTTTTAAATGATTCAGGTCGCAAGGGGAGCGATGCGTAGAGCCGCGGGCCGAAGCCGTCTGGGAGGAGCTTCGTGAGGTACCAAGGAGCCCCCGCTAGGGTGACCCCCAAGACAAGCCCGAGGCTGAGCAGAGTCGTTGCGTAAAATGAGCTGACACGTCCTATTGCCTTATGAAGAACGTGTGAAAGCCCCGCGTAGCCTGCGACGGTCACCAAGGACCAGCCGATCAAAAGCAGACCCAGCATGAACACTGCGCGCGGATCTCCCGCCGCCTGTCCTGCATGAGGGAGATGCGCGTACGCCCACACATCGCTCACATGGCGACCAAAGCGCTGAAAAAGCGTGTGATCGGCGAGGAGATAGAGCGCGCCAAACAGAATGAGCCCATGAGAAGCGTAACGTCGCAGGGGAGAGCGACTGCGCCTCATGAAGAGGTGTAAAACGGCTCCCGGCGCGAGCAGGAGCAAGTAAGTAGCGACAGGCAGCGCGAGGGTGGCAGTGAGCCAGGACTTTTTTGAAAGAGCGAGCGAGGGAGCGAGCTCCTGCCAGAGGTGGACTCCTAGGATACAAGTACCCAGCAGCGCGCTAGAGAAAAGGAGAGTCCAGGTTTCTGCCGCAGCGCTCCGTAGGAGGCTCGGGGCAGGACTTGTTCGGCCGCCAGAAACCATGGGTGCTGTATAGCGGAATGTGGCGCTCGAGGCGCGCGCATCTCTCCGTCTGCGTTGGTCCTCCTTTCCGTCTCAGGCTGAAGCGACTACTGTGGGTTCGTGCCAGCGGAGGATAGGCGGCTCCCCCTAAAAACCAGAGTTTTTCTGGCGCTGTCGAGCCTCTGTGTCAGCCTTTTGGGCGCTTGGATTCTCAGCCTGTCCCTCTATGGGGCGTTCGAGGCGAGCGACTACGCTCGGGTACTGAGCCTGGAGGTACTAGCGAAAAGTGCCGAAGAGCGTTTCGAAGTAGCGACGGTGATCGTCAGCAAAACGGTGCTCCTGCTCGCTCCCGGGTTCACCCTTGCGGCATTGGTGCGCGGGTTCTCGGCGCGGAGCGCGGGGCTGATTCGCCTCGTTGCTCTAGGGTTGGTGCTCTGGTTTCTGCTCTTGGATAGGAGCCTCTTTCAATCGGTGGGGCGGCATCTGAGCGATCTGTGGGCGTTCCGACATGTGCCCCATGGAGCTGAAGCCGCCGGACCGGCGGGCACGTGGGCTTGGTCAGCCGCCAAAACAGGAATCGTCGCGGCTGTTGTGACCGTGACCTTCTACGGTTTCGTCACCGTCCTCGAAAGGCACGTTTTTCCATGGGTCAAGCAAGCGAAAGGCGGCACTTCTCAGGGGCTTTTGACCGTCGCTTCGCTCTTGTTTTGCTCTGTCCTGCTGGTTCTTGCTGTGCTGCCGCACACGCGAACCCTATATCTGGATCCAGGGCTCCGGGAGCGGCTCTATGGTGCTCTCCCGCTAGATGTTCGCTTGGGACGAACAGAAGTTGCCTTTCAAGCTACGACGGGACCGGAGCAACGACTGACACGACAGCTCACGGAAATCTATCGAGAGCACTTTTCGACTCTTCGCAACGGGCGCAAGCCCCATGCGCCAGAGATCGCAGCAAAGGAGCGCCCTCCTATCGTTTTTATCGTAGTAGAAAGCCTCCGGCGAGACGCATTGACGCCCGAGCTGATGCCGCGGTTGAGTCATTGGGCCGAAACGGCACACACCTTTATGGGGCATGAGGCGGGCACTTACTCGTCGGAAGCGGGCATGTTTTCTCTGCTCTATGGCCGCAGCAACCTTTCCTTTCATGAGACCCTCGACGCCCGGGTGCCCCCCCTGTTGTTCACGTGGTTGCGTTCTTTGAGCTATGAAATTAGCTATTTTACGGGGCATCCGATCGAATGGCTGCGGCGAGAAGAGTTTCTGAGCAAGGACAGCGTTGACAGGTTGATGCATTCGGACGTGGGTTCGTGGCCCGATTGGGACAGGCGGGCGCTCGGCGCCCTCAGTGAACACGTCGTGAGCAGAAAGGAACCGACCTTTGCTCTGGCATTTTTGATGTCTACTCACTTCGAGTATCAATACCCTCCAGAGTACGAAAAGCATCTTCCTGTTGCGCGTTCAAAGTTTCGTGTCACCGATGTAAACGCGATGAACGAAAGTGATCGGGTGCCGCATCTGAATCGTTACAAGAACAGCCTCGCGTTTTTGGACGATCTCATCGCGGAAACGGTTCTGAAGCTTCCCAAGAACGCCCTCGTCGTTGTGACCGGCGATCACGGAGAGTCGTTTTACGAAGGCGGGATTTATGGCCACGGATTCGCGTTTTCGGACGCAGTGCTTCAGGTGCCGCTCATCGTCCGATTTCCAGAAGGCAGCGCTCCGCCGTTCAACGCACCAGAGATCGTAAAAACCCGTACCCAGCACCGGGACGTCATCGGTTGGATCGCCCGTTTCCTTCATGGAAAAACGCTTTTCTTGGACGGATTTCAGGGACGGCAGGACTTCGAGACTGAGCCTTTGGCGGCCCTCTCGGCTTATGCGGATCCTGGTCGTCGTCGGACGTACTGCTTGCTTACGGTGCGCACTTCAGATTCCTCCTACTTGCGCCTTCGACTCACGCTCAGAAACGATGAGCCGCGGCTGTCGGTCTTGGGATTTGAGGGCCCCTTCGCGACGCCCGTTGCCGCGCCCGAACTCAATGAGAAAACCATCCATCTGCTGACGCGCGCGTTCAAAGAAGAACTAACACGCGCCACACACTAAGACCGAGCGACGTCCGTCAAGCGCTGCTGTCCGCAGAATGGGCAACTTCGGGACGAACCCTTGCCGGCAACAGCCGTGGCTTGAGACTGAGGGAGATTCAGGAAACGGAAGT
>CAYMQT010000258.1:4147-5452 GCA_964392575.1 uncultured Polyangiaceae bacterium | reverse complement strand
GCCTGTTGAGGAGCCTCCTGTTCCTCCACCGCCGCTCCCACCAGACCCTCGTGGAGAGTCACCATCACCGTCCCCGGTATTGGCTCCCATACCGTCGCCATCGCCGTCGCCATCACCGGAAGTGTTGTCCGTGGAAGACTTGCCGCCGCATGAAATGGCCCCAGACAAAAAGCCTACTGCACACACGGTGCTCAGTTTGATCATTCTGTTCGACATCATATCTCTCCAGAGTCTCATCACGACCTATCGGGTCCAATAAAGGTAGTTGAGCACCACCTGCACGCCCTCGATCCCGTTGAAGTGAACGCCCGGCTCGTCCCATACACGGATGGTAAATTGCCCGTCGAGCGGGCGCCCCTGGTACTCCAGTCGTGTGAAGTCCGCGATGAGATCTCGTCCCCCCTCCTTATACTCACAGCCAAGAACAAGGTACTTGCAGCCACACTCGCAAAAGTCGCAAGCCAAACCATACGAAAAGAAACGCCGCCAGCCATGGTAACGTCCACTACCGAGGGCCTCAAGGGCAAACAGTCACTCGGTGGATGCAAGTGAAAAGTGAAAGAGGTAAACTCCGTCTCGTGCCCATCATCTCCTCCTTCTTTGGCATCCACATCCGCATGTACCACGGTGACCACCCTCCACTTCATATCCATGCGGAATATCAGGGGAATGAAGCTCTCTTCGCAATCGCCACAGGTAAAATTGTAGCCCTCGAACCTCTCGAAAGAATCCCAGGAGCCGACAATGATTAAAATCGTCAAGGCAGTACACGCGGGCGTTGCCAAGCGCCCGACCGCTCCCTCACTCCCGCTGACAAACTCGCGCTCTGTTTGGCGAAGACCGGCGACTGGAAGAAGACCCCTCAGCAACTGGAGCGCCCGACCGCTCGCACGCGCTTGCACCGGCGACTGCGTGATCCCGGCCGCCTGCCAGGGTATTTGAAATGAAGACTTGCCGCCTGCTATCCCGAGCGCCATATTTCGTGCATGGCAAAGCCAATCGAAGCAACCCCTCCGGTAACTGGCGAAGAGGCTGAAGAACTCCTCCGTCAACTCAAAGTCGTGTGCTCTCCCGAAGAGGCTGCACGGCGCCTACATATGGCACGCGAATACCGAGCCAAGACAAGAGTTGGCGCAGACTGGACACCTAGAAATTCACGAAAAGATGCATGATCTTCCAGTGCTTGCCCCCATGTCCTCAGACCGGGAAGATGCAACAAAGACTTTCACTTGCGGCGACGAAGACCTCGACTCGTTTCTGTCGGAAGACGCTCTCCGTTTAGAGAGGGAACACGTTGCACGCACA
>CAYMQT010000258.1:0-4137 GCA_964392575.1 uncultured Polyangiaceae bacterium | reverse complement strand
CTCGCCCTTGATCCTGATACCGGTGAAGTCCTAGGTTACGTCACCGTGCTCAACGATGCCGTCAGGCTCCTAACACGCGAACGAAAACGCTTGGGCCTAGCTACAAATGATCATCCGGTCATTCCTGCTCTCAAGATCGCTCGTCTCGCAGTAGCCCAGTTAGCTTCAAGTCGAGGAATCGGGACATGAAACCTCTCGATCTTCCCGAGATCCCACTTCCCAAATATTGGACCGCTGACATCAAACGAGGACTTCTCGCGGCTTTCACGCTCGCTCACTACACCCTCGTCCATGTCCGAGCGTGGGGCCATTGCACGGAGCAGCTTGCTGTTCGACGCGAGGTCGAGCACGAGAGGCATGAAGCTGATGCTGCTCTGCTGCGAGAGCAAAACCGCCTGTTGAAGGAACGGTTCAGTCGAGTCGAATCAAAGCCTCACTATGATCGCTTTCAGCGCTTCGCGAGCCGCGTCCTGCGCGCAGCCACACTCGCAAAAGTCGCAAGCCAAACCATACGAAAAGAAACGCCGCCAGCCATGGTAACGTCCGCTACCGAGGGCCTCTCCTCCTGATCCCGGCCGCCTGCCAAGGTATTTGATGCGCCTCCTCGCCTGACGCCACAATTTGAGTAAAGATGGTGGCTGATGAAGCGTTGGTTCACTTACTTTTCATTGATTGTTTTGGCTTCTGGAGCTTGCGCTCCTGGCACTGGCTCCGGACCGGAAGAAGACGCCGGCAGTGGTGGCTCGTCGAACTTGGGAACAGGATCGAACGGCGGCTCGGGGACTGGAGCGACGTCCGGGACCGGAGCGACGTCGGGGACTGGAGCGACGTCGGGAACCGGAGCGACTTCGGGAACCGGAGCGACTTCGGGAACCGGAGGTAGCCTCATCGAACCCGGGACGTTCTATGGCGGCAAATGCGACACCTTTGGGGCTCAAAGTTTGGACACCGCTTTCGCCAGCTTGTACGTGTCGTGGAAAAGCGATCAGGTCGAAGCTTGTGGTGAAGGAGCGCGCGTCAAGGGTTGCCCGTCCGCCGATCCCTCGGCCACCTGCTCGGAGGCGCAAGCGTACGGCATGATGCTCGCGGTCGCCGCGAACGATCAAGTTCTCTTCGATCAGCTGAACACCTATCGGATCCAGATGCTCGCATCGAGCAGCACCGCCGACGATTCCCTCATGCCGTGGGCGATTTGGAGCAGCAACGCTTGCCCTCCGAGCGCTACCGGTGGGGATCAGAACAGCGCTACCGACGCCGACATCGACGCTGCCATGGCGCTCCTTCAGGCGCACGCGGTGTGGGGCGGTGAAACCTACGAAAGTCAGGCGCTTGTGACCCTCGCCAGCATCATGAGCCTCGAAGTGATCGGCACCGGCGCGAGCACGAAGCTCAAACCCGGAAACCACAGCGACGATCTCCGCGACTACGTGGCCTATTACACGCCTGCTTACTACCCCGTGTTCGCAGAAGTCACGGGTGATGCTCGCTGGAACGAACTCGGCTCCGCCTACTACACTCGCCTTCTTGCCCAGCAGTGCCCAGGAAACGGACAGATCTACGACGACTTTCAGTTCCCCGGCGACTGCAAGTTCTGGTGGGATTCATGCCGCGTACCTTGGCGCGTGTCGCTCGATTATCAATGGCATCAAGACTCGCGAGCCAAGCAGTTTCTGGATACTTTGAACGGATTCGTAGGCGCCGATCCCACCACCGTTTCCGACCAACAAAACAGCGCCTTCGTGGGCGCGGGAGTTCTCTCTGCGCTTTCGAGCGACGATCCTTCTGAACTCCAAGCGTTGTGTACGACGTGGGCAAACGCGAGCGGACTCGACGACAGTCCCTACTTTCAGAAAACGCTCAAGCTCTTGTACCTGGTCGTGGCAGGGCAGAAGTTCATCCGGCCGTAGCAACTAAAAGATAGGTAGCCCGCTCGCTGTCGAGGCGGGGACGGCGCGGCGCCCTTCCCAGTGTTCGACGATGAGACCGTCTGAAACTCGATAGAGATCGTAAAAACCGTAGGGCTCGCCATTGATGGCTCCCTCCGTCATGGTGAACACGAAATCCCCATCGGCGATCGAATGATGCAGCTGTGACGTAGTGATCGCGTTGTCTTGCCTGTACTCGATGAAAGCGCTCCGGCCGTCCATCCCCTGGGCATTGTGCTCGATGAGCGTTTCACTCAGGTAAGTGGCAGCTTGGCTCGTGTCACCAGCAATGAGAACAACCCGGGTAAAGTCGAGGACGAGCTGCTCCGTTTCGGCAGTGAGCTCCGGATTCATGGGCGTGGTAGGGCCGTCGATGGCAGTATGCCCACTCGCGTTGGGGCCCGGCCCGACAGCTCCTGCGTCCCAATGCTCGACGAGCTTCCCGTTTTCCACTCGAAGCATGTCGAAGACGACTCCGTTCGAGTAGGTGCCATGCGTCAGCACCAAGTCGCACTGTCCTATCACGCGCGTGAGAGAATAAAGAGGGATCCCTGCCTCGACCTGTGGCCCGAAGAAAGACCAAAACGCATCCACACCGCTCGCTGCAAGGGGGTTGTGTTGTAAATACGGATCCGCCCAATACTCTTCGAAAGCGGACGCATCCGTCTCCACGAAGAGGCGCACCAGCGCGTCTTTGACCGCTGCCTTGTTTGACTCGGTGAGACTCACGTCGCAACCAGAACTCCCCCCCGAGCCAGAGTTCCCACCGCTCGATGAAGAGCCTCCGTTTCCCGATCCATCAGCGCCCCCACCACCATCTACGCCACCAGAGCCAGAACCTGAGCTTCCCCCGGAAGCGCTCGAACCGCCACTTGCGTCGTCTCCGTCACCCGATTCAGGCGCTTCTCCTTCGCTTGTCGAGCCGCAAGCCGACAGGGCAAGGACGACAACCCCCAGCCCACAGATTGTCAGTGTACGCTCGCCCACGGCAAAGCTGAGTTTCGCCGGGGCTGGATCGGTTCAGAAACTTCGGCATCCGCAAAAATATCCCTGCATTTCGCCGGGCAAGCTCCCGAAACAAGTCTAGTGCTAGATTCTGTGGCAGACGTGGAACCTCAACTTCCGGAAGCCGCCAAAGATGCTCTGACGCAAATGATCCGGCTTCATGAGCTGTCGGTGGAGATGTCCCAAGCGTCCAGTGAGACGGTGATGCTCAGGCTTGCCGTGCAGGGCGCGCTGCGGCACCTGCGCATCGATCGCATGGCGGTCTTCCTCAAGGAGGAAGACGACCCTCAATACATCCGCGGCACTTGGGGCACGGACGAAACAGGAAAAGTCATCAACGAATCCGCCTTCCGCTGTAAGCTCGCAGATCTCTCGGAGCACGAGATGGTCAGGATCGCCCTGCGGGATCAAAACTACCTTGCGATTCTGCGCGACGTGGATCTAAGGCTCGATGGCCGGGTGGTGGGAAAAGGTTGGAATGCCATGATCGGGCTTTGGTACGGAGACGACGCCCTCGGCTGGCTCGCCTGCGACAACCTGCTCACGCAGTCTGAATTACTCCCGGTCGACATCGAGATTTTGAAGCTCTTCGCGGCCACCTTGTCCCAAGCGATCGTCCGCGGCCGAGCAGAAGAGAACCTCAAGAGCCTCAACCATGACCTGGAGCTGCGCGTGGCAGCCCGCACCGTGGAACTCAACTCCGCCAACGAAGCGCTTGAAGTGGCCAATGCGGAGCTCAAAAAGCTGTCTCGGCTCGACGGCTTGACCGGAATCGCCAACCGACGCTTGTTTGACGAAACCCTCAAGCAGGAATGGGCCCGCTGCGCCCGGGAGGGGAAAGAGCTATCGGTCGTGATGATCGACGTGGATCACTTCAAGCAGTACAATGATCACCTCGGGCACATCGCAGGGGACGCAGCTCTGGTCGCCGTAGCCGGCGCCCTCGCCCATAGTGTCTGGCGACCGGGGGACCTTCCCGCGCGTTACGGGGGCGAAGAATTTGCCTTGCTCCTGCCCCAAACCGGAAAGGAAGGTGCTCTCTCGATTGCGGAACGGGTGCGAGACGCCGTGCGTGAGCTCAAGCTCCCTCACCCTCATTCGAGCGCAGGAGAAATCGTCACGGTCTCTCTCGGCGTCGCCTCCGCGCTGCCCCCCGAAGGCACTGCGGCCAAACTCCTCACCCGCGCCGACGATGCTCTGTACCTAG
>CAYMQT010000257.1:0-5460 GCA_964392575.1 uncultured Polyangiaceae bacterium | reverse complement strand
GCCGGCGGCGCTGACTCTTCAGGCGGGGCGGGCGGCTCGACCTCCGGAGACGGGGGGAATTCGAATACTGAGGACAGGAGTGCTCTCTATGGGGACGACGAGCTCGTCGGGAGTTGTCTTGCGTTCCCCCCGCGTTTGGCGAAGTGTGAAGAATACCTCTCCTACGACCCCCCGGCATCGGACTCGGAGACCTGGGCTTACAATGCTTGTAAAGGCATAGGGACAGAGGACACGTGGGTTGAGGAAAACTGGCAATCCGGGGTTCCGTGCCGTGCCGGGGCAGAGGCCGCCTGTCGATTCCTGATAAAGATTACGTACACCTACCCGGATCATGAGGAGACCGTCGAAGCACGAAAGGAAAACTGCGAGCTCAACGAGGGAGAGTTCTTCATCTTTTGATCAGCAATCCGACCCGAGCAATCCGACCCGGGTTGCTCAGGAAGCGATTCAATCGCGGCGCAGCCGCGAGTTCGCTGCTACCGAACTTGCGAGCGTCACTTCGACGATAGCCTTCGATGTCAGGATTCCCGATCTGCCGCCAGACTATTACTGGCTCGGAGGTCTCAACTTCTTCGTTGATTGCCCCAATGTGGGGTTGTGGAACAGGTGGGTGGGGTATCAGGCGCTACAGATCCTTTACGACGATGAGTTCAACACCGTCTTGTTCTCTCTTCCACAAGACGCGCTGAGCTCGCTCTCCGATCCGACGGCTCAGTGCCAGGTTGCGCTTGAGTTCTCCTCGAACCCACAGTTTGGCGAGTTCATCGTCGACAACGGAGGGTTCATCCAATGAAAAAGTTCGGCGAGACGAGAACTTCTGCGGCTCAAGCTGCTCCGCAGAATCGACGTGCTAACTTGAACCGCATGGGAACGTTGCCGCTTGGAGTGCTGCTTGCTCTCTCATGGGGAGGGTGCGCGGTCAAGAACGAGCCGATTGACTCGGAACAACCTGCAGACAGCGCTGGGGGTTCTGAAAACGCGTCGGGTGGGCAGGGTGGTGATGACGGCGGCTCCGGTGGAACCATCGTAGATCTCGACTCCTTGCTAGTAGCCGAGGGAGAAGTCTTGAGCGGCAGTTGCATGGCCCCTGATGGACGGGGGCCTTGTCGGGACTATCTCGTAGTTGCTGGTCTGGGCTACACAGAAGAGGAGGGCTACATGGACTGCGCGCAGCGCTACGACGATGCCTTCGGCGATGACCTCTGGAGAGGAGGGGAACACTGTCCACTTGAAGGAGCAGCCTATGCCTGCAGTCATGGATCAATCATCATCTATCACTATGGCAATCTCCTGCCTGAGGCGCGGCCGGAGGAAGCATGCGAAAGTGGCGGGCGGCTGGTCTATTGGAGCCGCACCGAGTAGCTCACTTCACGGACGTAGCGACCGCGGCAGCGAGGGCGCGATCACATGCTAAGCTCGACGCTATGCGAACAAAGTTAAGAACGGCTGCGGCAGCTGCGTTCGTCGCGTGGGCCTCCGGGTGCGTGGTCAAGAGCGAACCGATTGATTCGGAACAGCCTGCAGACAATACGGGTGGTTCCGAAAATGCGTCAGGCGGTCAGCAGAGCATGGGCGGAGCTGGTTCCGGGGGCGGGAATGTCGGTGGAACTACTTTTCTAGGGGAGGGAGAAACGTTAGTGGGTAGCTGCATGGCCCCTGATGGACGGGGGCCATGTCAGGACTATCTCGTAATAGCCAGCCTGGATTACACAGAAGAGGATGCCTACATGCACTGCGCGGTGCGCTACGACGATGCCTTCAGCGATGCACTTTGGAAAGGGGGAGAGCATTGTCCCTTGGAGGGGGCGTGCCTAGCCTGCAAGAATGGATCAATCATCATCTACTATTATTGCAGTAGTAGTAGCTTGGCCACCGCACAAGAAGCCGAAGATGCTTGTAGGACAGCCGGCCAGGGTCAGGCTTTGTATTGGATTGAAAGTGAATAGCCTGCCCAACAGGATTCGCGTGCAGTCTTTCTTTCGCATGGCGAAGGCGAGGATCATCGGCGTGGTAACGTTCGTCGCATGGGCATCCGGGTGCTCCGTCGAGAGCAAACCGATTGATTCGGAACAACCTGCAGACAGCGCTGGTGGTTCTGAAAACGCATCGGGTGGGCAGGGAGGTGATGACAGCGGCTCCGGTGGAACCATCGTAGATATCGACTCCTTGCTAGTAGCCGAGGGAGAAGTCTTGAGCGGCAGTTGCATGGCCCCTGGTGCAAGAGGGCCTTGTGAGGCGTACCTGGTAGTTGCTGGTCGGGGTTACACAGAGGAGGAGGGCTACATGCACTGCGCGCAGCGCTACGACGATGCTTTTGGCGAGACACTTTGGAGAGCCGGGGAACACTGTCCGTTGGACGGGGGAGCCTATATGGGGCTGCTGCGCGGAGTGTGTAAGAACGGTTCGCTCCTAGACTATGCATATAGCAAAACTACGCCGACGCATGAGTGGCATGCACAAGTAGAGCAGAACTGCTTCGGTGAGTATTTCGCGATCGATCCTCGATGATCGGGATTCCTGCAGGTCAAGCCGCAATCCGACCCGCGTTGGCCACAATCTGACCCGGGAAGTCGATCAAATCGCGCTAGAGTTTTCGACAAGTCCCTCATTTGGAGGCATGGTGATCGACAACGGAGGGTTCGTTCAATGACAAAGCCAATGAATCTTTGCCTGCTCGGCTCCGTTCTTCTGTTCTTGGGGATGCTTTCAGCGTGTGCCGGAAATGCTTCTCAAGACGGTGATGGTCCGGATGACGCAACGGGCGCTCGGAACCCCATGGAGGAAGTGTTGCCCCCTGATGTCGAGATCTTGGGCAGCTGCACGGTCTACCTTAGCCTCGGCGGTTGTGTTCTCTATTATCGACCCGAAGGCACTGCGATTTACAACGAAGCCCGAGTGTACGACGAGTGCCGAGACATCGGCGATGACATCGTTTGGAACGAGGATTGGTGGTCGACTGAAAACGCTTGTCCTTTAGAATATGACTGCAAGACGAGCTGCCCCACTGCCGTGCTGGAGTCCGCGTGCCGCTTTCCTTACCGTGTGGATTTTCACTACAGTTCGCTTTCCAGCACTGTCGATGAAAGGCGCACTGGCTGTGACCTCAGCGGCGGAACGTTCTTCGAGTTCTGATTTGCGGCCAGCTGACCTTCGATCTGCGGACCCCTGGTCACCCGCCGTCGATGATGTCTTCCTCCTCGGGGGGAGTCAGATCGTCCGGATCATCCAGGTATCCGGGGGGCAAACTCACGGTTTGGGTTCCACTCGTCTTGCCACGAGGCACGCGCATCGCACCCGGCGGAAACGGTTCTTCGGGATTGAGGGTGGCGATCACGCGCGCCAGATCCTCGAGCGTAGAGACTTGCATGAAGGCAGAGCGGGCGCGTGCACTTCCGCGAAACCCTTTCGTGTACCAAGTCGCGTGGCGACGAAAGGCGCGTAGCGCCGGCCCCTCTCCGATCCACTCACAAAGGAGAGTCGCATGCTCCACCATGATGTCCGACACCTGGCCGAGGTTGGGAGGATTTTCAGGTTCCTTTCCGGAGAACACAGCCGTCAGATCGCGAAACAACCAGGGGCGTCCGAGGCATCCCCGCCCGACGATGACGCCGTCACAACCGGTCATTCGCATCATTCTGAGCGCGTCTTCCGCCTCCCAGATGTCGCCGTTGCCGAGCACGGGAATGGACAGTCGACTCTTCAGTTCAGCAATGTACTCCCAGCGGGCCGTTCCGTCGTACAGTTGAGCGGCGGTTCGGGCGTGAAGGCCCACGAAAGCGCACCCCTCCTCTTGTCCGATCCGGCCTGCGTCTCGGAAGGTCATGAGTTCTTCATTGACGCCGAGACGGAACTTGATGGTGACCGGCACTCCGGCGGGTTCAGCCGCTTTCACCGCGGCCCTGACGATGCTCGAAAGAAGTTTGGGTTTGAGAGGAAGCGCGGAGCCGCCGCCTTTGCGCGTCACTTTTCGAACCGGGCAGCCGAAATTCATGTCGATGTGGTCCACCTTTCCCTCTCCGACGAGGCGCTCGACGGCCTTTCCCACGTAGAAGGGATCGACTCCGTAGAGCTGAAGACTGCGAGGTGATTCATCCGGTCCGAAGTCAGCGAGCCGGAGTGTTTTCTCGATGCCTTCCACGAGGGGGCGTGCCGTGATCATTTCTGAGACGAAGAGCGCGGCCCCCTGCCGTCGACACAGAGAACGAAACGGGTAGTTGGTCACCCCCGCCATGGGGGCCAGCACCACCGGGGGATAGTAGGCCCGGTCGCCCAGCTTGAGCGCGGCGAACTCTCCCGGCCGCGCCGGCGCGACGCCGCTGTTTTCTGGGCTCTTGTAGCAATCGTCCATCAGGGTTTCTTCCCCCGCCCTCCGAGCGCTCTCGACAGGGATGTGACTTTCTCCTTCCCCCTCCTGAGCGCGTCGGGCAGGAGGTCTTTGGCCGCCTGACGAGCGATGCTCCGCGCCAAGATCGGCATCGTCATGAGGGATTTTGAGAGTTCACGCGCAAGCGCCAACGGTGTTTCCGCGCCGGCCTTGATGTCGATGCGCTCGCCGCTCTTGAGATCTTCCAGCGCCCCGCGTGCGATGGTCCGAGTTCCATCGGACCGAATCTCCACCACCATCCGGGCCACGACGGGAGGCAAGTCAGGTTCTGCTTCTAGAGCCGTGGCAGGCGGCTTCGAGAGGAATTTCTCACTCATGGGCGGCCGTTCCTTATCATAGGTGCTGCCCGGGCGCCGCTCCCGGTAGGAAGTTGCGAGGTTTCTTTCCCTGCCAAGGGTGCCAGTGCTGCTCTGACTCTGGTCCAAGGGCGTCCTCACACGCCGGGGAATGCGCGGGTCCGACAAGACGAAGTTTACCCTGAGTCATGTTCTCGGACTCCAAGATGCGTTCATGTTCGTCGATGAAATAGGCGGTTTGATGCGCTAGCCCTTCGGCCGCGGGCCAAGCGTAAGCAAGCCATCGCTGTTCGGACTTTTCCTCATCGACGGCCTCCGTCACTTCCGTCACCCAGGCCCTGTCTTTTCCGGGGACGCAGATGATCAGAAGGTAGCCGTCGCTCTCCGCGGCAGGCCCTGTTCTCGTGGGAAATCTGGGGGAGAGGCGTACCGACAAGGGAGGAGTTTTGAGCGGATGCTCACCCCGCGCAGGTTCACTTCCCGTGAGTTCCCCTAAGCGGCCCGCTCCACCGATTTTGTTGTGATCGGGGTCGATGAGGGCCAGCCGCCGTACCGCGTCCTCGGCAAAGAGGATTTCTCTCAAAAGGGAGACGGCCCGCTTGCTCGTAGCCCTTCCGCGCGCTTCTGTAATTCCTTGAAGCGCGTCACCACCGATGAACCGGAAGAGGCCCACACACGTGGAGGCGAGAGACAGGCAGAGGAGCCCCGAGATGATTCTTTTCTGTGAGGACTTGAGGTGAAAGAGACTCGATAGAGCAATCACCAAGAGCAGGAAAGCGA
>CAYMQT010000256.1:0-5548 GCA_964392575.1 uncultured Polyangiaceae bacterium | reverse complement strand
GATGCGTACCGCCATCAGATTTGCCCCCACCGCACCGGAGCCTGAAAGACTCTATGTAAGTGAGGGACAACGCGCCAGACGTTCAGGTAAAAAAGAAGCGCTTTTTGCCGTTTCCTCTGGCGGGCCTTGGGGTGTTCTGGCCTAACGCAGGCGCTTGACGACCCAGAAGCCTCGGGGTGTGTCGAGGGGGGTGGCCAAGAGCCCTCCTGTCTCCAAGCGGAAGACCTCGTACTCCACCGATTTCTCGAGCACGCTCCTCGGAACCCAACCGATGTTCTCCGCCGATCCCCGATCTCCGTGTCTGACCGCAAGCGCGAACTCCTTCTCGCCTTCCGCAAGCGCCTTTTTGGCCAAGATGAGAGCTTCCTCTTTCGACCGGCTCGATTCGGGCGCTCCCTGAGCGCCTGCGTAACGGAAAATAGCCACGCCCAGCTTCACCCGCTGCGGTGCGGAGTCGGGCAGGGGAGGCACCGGCTGACCGTCGGCCAACTTGTCGAAGCGAGTGGAGCCCTCTCGTTCGAGGCGCTCGGTTGTGGTGCTCGGAGACGAGGGGGATGCGAGCTCCTTGTCCGTCTCGGTCGCCTTGGGCTTCGTTGCTTCCGCCTGCTTCTGATGTTCGACCGCCCGCGCCCGTTGTTTGGATGTCTGGAGGTCGCGGTAGGACAAGTAGGATACGCCCAGGACGACGACGGCGGCTAGGATAGCGGGGGAGCGGCGCTTCATGGCCCGGGGCGCCTAGCACGAAGGGGAGGTCGGATGAAGTAAGGCCCCAAAAACTACCTTTGCTCAACGAATACAGTCACAAACGTACGAGATCTTGGTACACGAGAGGAGACGCCATGTTTGAAGCGAAGTGCCCTAGCTGTAGCTCCACCTACCAAGTCGATGAACGCCGGGTCCCGGCAGGTGGGTTGAAAATGCGTTGCCCGAAGTGCGGGGAATCGTTTCAAGTCGCAGTTCCCGTTCACTCGGAACCCCCGGTTTTGGGTGCGGCGCTCGGAATGCAGCAGCCACGACCACCGGCTCGCAAACAGACGATGCTGGGCCTTGCAGATCAAGCGGGGACGACCCCTCAACCTCCTCCTCGTCCCAACAGGAAAACGATGCTCGGGGTCGCGCCCGGCAAGTCCGATTTAGAGCTCGCCTCCCTCGAGGATGATGCGCTCGAGGAGGCGGACGCGGATGAGCTGGATCTGACGGCCGCAAGCGAAGACGACTACGAAGAACTCGATCTCCCCGCGCCCAGCGAGAAGGCGAGGAGGAGCACGCAGAGTGGTCCCGACAGTCTCGGGTACGACGAAGCGGAACTCGACCTTCCGTCACCCGGTCGATTCTCAGAGCTTCCTTCCTCTGCACGGGAACTCGATCTCCCATCACCCGCTTCTGCTGGTCTTCCCGACCTGAACGCTGGTCTTCCCGATCTTGGTGCTGATCTGCCGGATTTAGGCGGAGACCTCCCAGATTTGAGTGGAGACCTCCCGGATTTGGGAGCAGGTCTTCCGGATCTCGAAGCCGCACTACCGACGGTGGGAGGTCATTTGCCGCTTCCCGCGCAAGGGATCTTGCCGCTTCCTACGGCTGGCATCTTGCCGCTTCCTACGGCCGGTATTTTACCCCAGCGCGCAGGGGCACTTCCGGGTCTTGCTGGGGAAGAAGCGGATCTGGATGGTGGTGATCCGTTCGGCGACGATCCTTTTGGGAGCGCCTCCTTCGGTGCAGGTGCGGACTCGGGGGTTCTTGGTCCGCCTCTTGAGCTCAGTGCTGCCCCCCCCCGACCGGCGCAGGGTTCGGAAGAGGCCTTGGCGGTCGATAGGGATGATATTTTTGGTCAAGGTCCCACGACAGCCCCAGAGTCGATTCCCCCGGGTCGAGCCGCCGGTGGAGCTGGTTTCGGAAACGTGGATCTCGGGGGCGCGGAAGCCGAGGAGGAGGAGTTTGACGCATTTCCCACGGAGGAACGGGAATCGGCTTCTGCCGGAGGGAGCGCCGGCTACGGTGATGTTTCGCTGGATGGCGGGACGGGAAACCTAGATTTAGGGGACGATGTTGAGCGGCCCCGGGCCCCAGAAGGATTCGCGGCTCCGGCCGCCGCCACGGCAAAAGTGGAGCTTGGAGGGAGGGGCAAGGAAAAGGAGGACACCAAGGAAAAGAAGAAGCGGCGCAAGACCTCAGGTCTCTCCCAAGGAACTCGCATCGCGCTTGGTGGAATTCTCGTGCTCGCCGTAGCAGGCGGGGCGCTTTCGCTTCTTCCGGATGTAGGTCCGTACGGAGTCTATCTCTTGATCGACACCTTGAAGGCTGATTCCTACGGGGCCGACCTGGAAGCAGACATCAATCAGGCTCGCTCCCGTCTTGCCATGGACTCGAGTGCGGAACTGACCTTGGCCTTCGCCAAGGTCGATTCTGGGCGCATTCATGCTCCCAGGTATCGTCCCCGTAAAGCCTATGCAGCCTACCTTGGGTTCCTCAATCAGCTGAGGTTTGGGCCTGGATCTAGTGAGAACGCCCAAGCGGAGGTCTTTCTCGCTGAGCTCTCGGAGGCGGATCCAGAGACGAAATACTTGGATCTGGCTCAGCTGGCGAAGAAGGCTGCTTCTGGAACGCCTGGCATCGCGGCGACGGCGGCGCGCCAACTCTCCCGGGGCCTCGATTTTGCGATTGTGATCGGGGAAGCTGCTCTTCGGGAAAGAAACGAAAAGGTTTCCTTGCAGGCGTGGGAAGTCGCCCTCAAGGCCAGTCCGAGCGCGCGGACTCATTTTGGAATGGCGAGGGCCTATCATCTGGCGGAGAAGGAAGATGAAGCCAGGAAAGAAATTGATCTCGCGCTAGAGAAAAACTCCAAGCATGCGGGAGCGCGCCTCCTCCTCGCCTCGCTCATGATGAGAGATCGCACGCTCGATGAGGACATCGTCGAGAGCTTGACGCCGATCGCGGAGGGGAAGGGCGTGAGTCTGGGCGAGCAGGTACAGGCCTATATCATTCTCGGGGATCTCCACCTCACGCGCTCCCGCATCAAGCATGCGGAGGAATCCTTCAGTGAAGCGCTCAAACTAGATTCCGGAAGCGCGGCCGCTCAGCGTGGTCTTGCCATGGCGCTGTTTGAGGGCGGTCGGCACAGCGAGGCTTTGGCGCGATTTGAGGCTTCCTTGCAAAAAGACCCCGACGATCTTGGGGCCAATCTAGGACTCGTTCAGAGCAAGCTTCAGCTTGAACAACTAGAAGATGCCGTCAAACATTTGCAAATGTTGGCTCAGAAGCATCCCAAATCTTCGGCGGTCGCCTATTGGATCGGTAGGGGCAAAGAGCGGATCGGTGAAAAGAAGGAAGCCGAGCAGGCTTATGAAACGGCGATCAAGTTTGAAGAGCGCTGTCCGGAACTGGTTCTCAGCTACATCGCGCTGACGCGGCTTCTCGGACAGAAGGGAAATATCGAGGAAGCTTCGACGGTGATTCAGCTGGCGGAACGCAAGTTTCCGGACGACCCGGCGGTTTACGAGGCGCTCGGCGAACTTTCCTCGAGCCGGGGGAGCTTTGAGGAGGCGGTCAAGGACTACAATCGTGCCCTCGCGCTCGACAAGAACAACATAGGGCTTCGATTTGCTCGTGGCGTGGCGCTTCGTCAGGCGCGTCGGTTTGACGAAGCTGCGGCCGACTTTGACGCCGTAGAAAAGGAGAGTCAGGACTATCCTGGACTGGCCCTTGAGCGAGGCAACCTTTATGAGGCTTCTGGTCGCAGCGAAGAAGCCCTGAAGATGTACGAGGCCGCCCTGGCAGCAGCGCCCGATGACCCGGATCTCAAGCTGCGAGTGGCGTGCGGAAAGGCCAGTTCTGGGCAGTCGAAACCGGCTCTTGAATTGCTGGCTCCCGTTCTGGAAAAACGACCCAACTCGGCTGAGGTCAATTTCTGTCAAGGCCTCGCCATTCTCAACGGTGGCGAAGATTTTGCGCTTGCCAAGACTCACCTGCAAAGGGCCGTTGCTGGGGACGCGACGAGGGCGAGGTATCATCTCTACGTCGGCTGGGTCGCCATGGAACTCAAAGACTATTCCCTCGCCACGGTTTCTCTCGATCGGGCCATCGAACTCGATCAAACCCTGCCTGATGCGTACTGGAAGCGTGGGGAACTCAGGGTCATGAAGAGTCAGGTTCAGGACGCTTTGGATGACATCGCGAAAGCTCTCAAACTGGCGCCCGAGCGTCTGGAGGCCCACGCGGCAGCGGCGCGTGCATACATGGGTCTCGGCAAGGAGCAGGACGCCCTTTCAGAATGGAAACTTGCGGTCGGCGCCGCGCATGTAGAGCCTTCTTGGCGTTACCAGTACGGTCAGCTCCTCTTCAACAACCGCCGGAAAGAGGAAGCTCGAGAGCAGCTCAAACTGGCCATCACTGAAGGGGAGAAGCGCAAACCGGAGCCCGCGTGGCTGCCTGAGGCGCACCGCTTCATGGCGATGGCCATCGGTCAGCACAAGGAAGCCATCCCGCACCTTCGAGCTTACCTGGAGGCAAAGCGGGGCTCGCAGACGCCCTACCTTCTCGAAGCAGCGAAAGCCCTCGACGCGATTCTCAAGGCCGAAGGCTTCTGACAAGAAAAAACCCGAAGCATCTCTGTGAGATGCCTCGGGCTTTCGCGCGCTTTTCGCTCTCTCTGCTCAGAGTTGCTTTGGCTCGTTCGAAGAGAAGTTGAAGGTATACGATGCGATACCGTCCTTCTGATCGCCAGGAGAGAGCGTCAAGCCCTCCATGGCAGTCAAAACGCACTGCTGTACGCGCTTTCCAGCGGTCGTGTTGTTTTCATCGATAGCCGGATTGATAATGTTTCCCGTCTTCTTCTCGACCGTGAACTTCACGGTAACGGTACCAGCAGCCTTCTTGTTCTTCTTGAGAACTCCCTCGTAACAACTCTGAACTTCCGCATCTTTTTGGGCGATCAGTTTGTCGACGTCTTCCTTGTACATGTCCGGAGACCGGATCGCGAAGGAACACGCCAGGGTTGAGAGGGATGCCAGAGCAACCGCTGCGATTGTGGTCTTTTTCATCTTGTGATTACTCCTCACTTGGCGCCGTCTTTCTTTTCACCGGCGGTGGATGTGGACTCGTTCAGGACTTTTTCCTTGCCGGTATTGGGGTCGATTTCGACCTTCTTCTTCGTGACTTCTTGCTTGACGATGTTGAACTCTACGCGGCGATTCTTGCCCTTGCCTTCGTCCGTATCGTTGTCGGCGATGGGTTTGCTTTCGCCAAAGCCCTTCGCGGTCAAGCGCTCCGCTCCGACACCGTGGTCCACGATGTACTTCATCACAGCCTTGGACCGGTCGTCGCTCAGCTTGAGGTTGTAGGCGTCAGAACCGTCCGAATCTGTGTGACCCTCGATGGAGACCTGCAGAATGTGGGGGTTGTCTTTGAAGACTTGGGTGATTTCATCCATCAGGCTGAAGGAGTCTTCCTTGATGATGGCCTTGCCACTCTCGAAGAGGATCTTTTCGCGGATTTCAATCTTGTTGTCCCGGACCTCCACGCGTGGGGGGGGCTTGGGGGGTTCTTCCTTCTT
>CAYMQT010000255.1:553-5606 GCA_964392575.1 uncultured Polyangiaceae bacterium | reverse complement strand
CTGATGCCTCCGCCGAAGGAGTCCTCCATCTCCCCGTCGATGATGGTAGGCGCTTCAACGTAGCCCCGAGACCGAGTGCGCGGACCGAGAAGGGCATTGAGAGAAAACGTCTCATCCGAAAGCAGCACGACACCATCCAGAAGACTCGCGGCGTGATGAATGTTCTTCACCCGCGCCTGACAGCACGGGTGAAAGGTCGAAAATGACGACACCAGTTCCTTGATGTTGAGCTCCAGAGCCTGAGCTTGAGTCAGCTTCGGATGTGCCTCTTTCAAAGGAAGGCTCAGCGTGCGCTGGGGCGTTGACCCGACTTCAAACAGGCGTCTCTGTAGTTCCTCGGCATCCAAGAGCATGCCAGATGCGCTTTCCGCGACCGAGATCTCTCCCTGCTTGTTGAACTCGAATTGTGCATCGACGGGGTGCTTTTCCCACCGCTCAAGGAACCCTGAGAGGGCCGCTCGCAGGCAGTCGTGGTCCAAGGTCAGAGAGAATTTGTCGTCGCTCGCGATCGACAGGAGACAAAGGCCAAGTTCTTCAGGCTTCAAGACCGCGCGCTCGGACTTGTCTGGCGAGAGAAGCTGCACTTCTCGTGAAAGCAACTGCTCTGCGATCTTCTTCTGACTTTCAACCAGCTCTTTGGCAACGGCGGGGGACCGAACGAGGGTCGGTACCGTCACGCGGAAGGATGCGGAAGGTCCGCTTTCGCCCCTTCGCACCTCGCCGCTCAGCTCTTGCCCGAGTTTGGCTAAATCCACCTCCGTTCCTCCCTCGGGAAAAATCACGATCAGGCCGTTTTCATAGGTGATACTCGGTGGGACTGGTCCTTTTAAAAACCCCTGTGCCCAAGGCAGAACACTCTTTGCAAGGAGCTGCTCGTTCAGAGCCAAAGACCCCTCTATCACCTCATCCGACCAAAGACGGAGAAACCAGTACCCGGCTTGACGGAAGAGAAAGCCTTCGCGACCACGTTTGAAAATACGGAGTGCCGTGGTGCGAGCGTCCAAGGAGAGGCCCAACTCTTCGCCACGCCAGCTCTTCTCCTTGCCCGCGAGGGAAAGGGTTACGTGAGTGCCCTTGAGGTCAGCGTCTCTTTGGGAGAGGAGGCGCTCCAGCTGTTCATGAGTGAGCCCGGACAAGCTCACTTGTCCCAGGCGAATTCCGCGTAAAACCTGCTCGCGACCGAACCACCGCTCCGCCCCAAAAGAGAGGCAGAGGCCGAGCGTGAGGGAAAGGAAGAAGACTCCCAACCACACCAACACCTGCCTGAAGGGCACCCGCTGAAGAATGCTCATGGATAAGAACCTCCCTCGCTTCTCCTGACTCATTCACTGAGACGAAAATAGGCCTTCATTTCAATGCCAACAGGGAGCGAGATCCTTAGAAACGCGGGCCCAGCACTCACTTCTGCCCTTGTATGATAGAGTGCAGGGGTCATGGCGATCCTCGTACCTGAAGGCCTCAAGAACGCAACCCAAGAGCAGCTCGTGGCGCTTTTGGAGGTCATGTATTACGTCGCAAATTCAGACGGTGTCTTTTCTACAGAAGAACTGACGCACTTTCTCAACGTCGCCGAAACCATCTCCGGCGGGAAACTCAACCCAGGAGAGCTAGGAATCATCGCCAACGGCTGGGCAGAGCGAGACGCGGTGGATTTACCTCAGCGCTTCACTGAACTTGCTCAGATCCTCAAGACCCCGCACGAGCGCGAAATGGCCTGCAACCTCGCCGCACAATTAGCCGAGGCAGACGACGCCGTACTCCGTCCGGAGCAGGACATTCTAGATCTTCTGGGCAGGATTTTCTTCCCGGGTAGCAGCAACGATTCCCCCGGAAACGACTGAACCTGGGAAGGTCGACGTCAGCGGTGCCACGTCGACGGACACGCTTACGGCGTGACGTCCACCCCCATGCACCACTCCGCGCAGAGGTGAAACATCGCTAAAATCCCGCCCCCAAGCCACGACGATGTGCCTTTCACCGGGGAGCAGGTCGTTGGTCGGATCGAAGGCGATCCAACCGAACTCTGGCACATGCACGGACGCCCAAGCGTGGGAGGCATCGGCTCCGATCAGTCTCGGCCGCCCTTCAGGAGCCTTGGTTTCGAGGTAGCCAGAAACATAACGAGCAGGCAGGCCAATGGAGCGGAGGGCGCCGACGGCCACATGCGCGAAATCTTGGCAAACTCCCCGACGCTCTCTCAGCACCCGAGCCAAAGGCGTCGCCACGTCGGAGAAAGTCGGATCATAGGTGAACTCGCTGAAGATGCGGTGATTGAACTCCACGATGGCCGAAAAGAGCGGGCGTCCGGATTGAAACGTCTCGAGCGCAAAGTTTCTGAGGCTCTCATGCCGGCGTACGAGCGGCGAGTCGAGAAGCATCTCCGCCACCTGGGGCTGGGACCGATCCTCGGCGACCCGGTCTCGCAGCGCCTCCCAGCTCTGGAGAAAAAGCGGTAGGCCGGTGTCTATCGGCCGAGGGCCCACCTCGACCTCCGACTTTGCCGTCACTTCTAGTCGATCATGGGGCTCAATCACCTCCACGACGTCCACTGAATTTTCGTAATAGTCCAGCTCTTGTTTGGCCCAGACCGGGGACGGGACGACGTGCAAGGAACTTTGTTGGACGCTTTGATAGGGGAGATTGCGCGGACGTTTGCGAACAACATGCCGTCCATGGAGCACGGGATTTTCGTAGTCGTAGATCGACTTGTGAGTGATTCTGTACTTCATGAGTCCGCCTCGAGGTGAGCGTCAATCCAATGCGAGGGTGACACGGATCGAGAGCGGCTGGCATGAATAAAATAGTGCTGAGTCAGGTCGTCGGAGACCTGCCACAAGAGCTGAATGCCTTCTTCGGCTAGATCGCGCAGATCTCCCCCGGTCCCACGGCAGGCCCTGGAAAGATCAGCCGTGAGTAGGCGGGCCTGGAGCGTCACCAACCGCTGCTCGGCGCGACTGAGCGGAAAGGGGACTGCGCGGGGCAAGTCTCGAACACAGGACAAAAGTCGATGCACCTGGTAGACGACAGACTGCGGGTTTGTGTCATCGGTCAGCACCAGATCCACGACGGGCGTCGGCTGCAAGCTGCTGAGATAGCGAGACCGATAGGTCATCAAACTATCGCAAACACTGAGCAGAGTCTCTTTGAGCTCGCGCACACCTTCGACTTGAAAGAGGTGAACGAGCAGGGTGAAGACAAAGATCCCATGCTCGATACGACGTCCCATCTCCAAGAAATACCAAGCCGGCCCCCGCACCATGCTCGAACTCGTGATGCCTTCAAAAGCCGCAAGAGTCATGAGCAAGTCGTCTAGCTGATCGACCGCAGTCGTCGCGCTCACATCCACCTTCCTGGACGGAATCACTTCGTGCGCCCGTCTCAGGATGTCCCACATCGAGGTAGAAAGACGACTCCTCGTCGCCGTGGTCAACGAGTAAATCCGACTCAAGCACGCCCGGATGCTCTCTCCGCGCGTCTCATCGAAAATAGCCGCCATGAACGCTCGCTCGACGTCACTCGACTTCACCGTTCGAGGGGAGAGGACGTGGAGATGCGAAAGGCATTTGACCAGCGCGGCCGATAGCTCCGGGGGAGCGTCGCGGCCTTCGGTCTGCAGCGGTGAAAGTCCTGCGCGGACGAGTCGCGCCGCCCCGTCCGCGCGCTGCGTGTAGCGTCCAAGCCAGTAAATGTCGTCTAGGAGGCGGCTCGGCACGTCTACCCCACCCCGCTGAATCATGACCGGCGCTTGAGGCATTTGGGGCAGCGCCGGCTCCTGGGCGCCGCGCTCCCCCGGAACCCAAACGTCCTTGCTAGTCGTTCCCGCACCCGCTTGCAAAAACATCCCGTCCGGCGTGTCGTCTACCCTCCCGAGCCCGCCTGGCATCACCACAAAGCGTTCTCCCGAGCGACACGCAAACGCGCGGACGCTGAGCGTACCCTTCTCCTCAAGACTCATGCCACGAGGCACAAGAGACGCGGAAGGCCAAAGCTCTGCCACAAATTGAGAAGGCGACGCGAGCACCTCGGCGCGAAGCTGCTCCCTTCGCTCTGGGGGAAGTTCAGAGACAAGCGAAAGCGTGCTCCTCCGATCGTCGAAGGCGGGACGTAAAATCCAACTTTCAAAAGTATCGAACACTTCTTCCCGCTGCAGGGGATCCCCCATGTGCTTGGTGGGGATCGAAGGCAACGTGAGCGGACGTCCACGCAAAGCCTGAGAAATCTGCGGAAGATACGCGCGAAAAGCCGGGCTCTCCACGACCCCGCTGCCCAAGGGATTGGCGATACCCACCGTATTCGCGCGCGCTGCCCCCACGAGTCCGGGGACCCCGAGCGCGGAGTCCGCGCGCAGCTCCAGGGGATCGCACCAGTCATCCATCAGCCGGCGTAAGATCACGTCGACCGGTTTGAGTCCTTCGAGCGTCTTGAGAAAAACATGCTCCCCTCGGACCGTGAGATCCCTCCCCTCGACCAGCTGAAAACCCTGATACCTCGCCAAGTAGCCGTGCTCAAAGGAGCTCTCGTCGCGGACTCCCGGTGAAAGCAGAACGATGCGCGGCACGCCAGGCCGAGGAGAAAGCGCGCTGAGCGTCTGGCGCATCGTCTCGAAAAAACGATTCACCTTCTGCACGCGATAGCCGACGAACGGCTGAGACAAAATTTGACCGATGGCAAGACGATTTTCAAGAGCGTACCCAGCGCCCGTCGGCGCAGCCGTGCGATCCGAATGAACGACATATCGGCCTTCGTTGGTCTTCACTACATCCGCAGCGTAGAGAATCAATCGATAACCAAAGGCGGGGGAAATGCCGTGCAGTGCGCGAAAGAAATGAGGGTTCCCCAAGAGAACTTCCGCGGGAACGATCCCTTCCCGAAGCAGGCGACCGGCGCCGTAGAAATCCTCCAGACACTCACTGAGTAGCTCAGCTCGATCCGACAACCCTTCGGCGAGCTGCTGAAACTCAAGTCCAGGAATCACATGGGGGACCTCATCCAGCGCCCATCCACGCATCGAGCCATCTGGTGCCCCGAGGATATTGTAGCTGACCTCCTGCTC
>CAYMQT010000255.1:0-543 GCA_964392575.1 uncultured Polyangiaceae bacterium | reverse complement strand
GCAGACGGTGAAGAAGCTCCATGCGAAGACTCTCCGCCTGCTGCGGTGTGTGTTCGGCTAGGAAACGAGCAAGCTGCGCCTGGTGCGGCCGCGGTTCTCCGTTAGGACCGAAAAATTCGTCGTAGACGTACATGAGAGAGCGGCGCCAAAATGAGCGGGCGACTCCTTCAGGTTATGTGAGAGAGACGACGAAGGTCCAGTGTGAGCGGGAATGAAGGGCTCTTCGGCACTGTTCGTGGTTCATAGCTTCGCGCCGTGTGCCCCAACTTCTCGAAACGTGCAATCCGGCGGCTCTCTGCAGCCACCGCATTGACCGGACGCTCCTCTGCAGAACGACCACCCGGGTGCACGACATGATAGGTACAAGCGGCGATGGCCCGTCGGTTCCAGCGATCGTACAGGTCAAAACGAAGCGGCCCGTCCATGCCGATGGTGGGGTGTAAGCAGGAGGGAGGTTGCCAAGCGCGGTAACGAACGCCGGCCACGGCTGCCCCTTGAGTCCCTGTCTCCGCAAGGGGGACCTCTACGCCGGTGACGCACACG
>CAYMQT010000254.1:0-5623 GCA_964392575.1 uncultured Polyangiaceae bacterium | reverse complement strand
AGGTTGTTTCTGAGGGCGGTCTGACGTTTGCTCCGCGTCATGACCGTCCTGTACATCCCCCTGCTCGTCTTGCACATCTCGTCCGCAGCGCTCCTGCTTGGCGCCACGACGGGGATGCTGAGAAACCTGCGCCGCACAGCGGCGCTCGGAAAGGAGGCCTTCGCTCTGGCTGTGGAGGACGCCGGCGGCCGGGCCAAGGTCATGATGAAGGCAGGTCCCACGACCTTGCTCACGGGGCTCGGGCTGATTTTCCTCCTGGGTGGGTTCGCGGTCGTCCCCCTCAACATCCACATCGCGTTGGCTCTGATGCTCCTGGCCCAAGTAGTGAGTGTCACGGTCATGCGTCCCGCCATGGGTCGTCTTCTCAAGATCGCAGGTGAACCTGTTTTCGATCCAGGCGCTGTCTCCGCTCCGCTCAAAAAGCTGGCCATGGGTCAAGGGATCTTGCACCTCCTGTGGCTCAGCATGCTGGTGCTCATGCTGGTTCGCATCAGTCGCTGATCCCCTTCCGGAGTTCCGGACGCTCTCTTCAACGCGCGAGCTCTCGATTCACCTCGTCGTACCAGCGCTTCTGCAGCTCCGGCGCGTACTTGTTGGACGTGTCTTCGTCGAATTTCAGATTGCGCTCGAGCAGGCGCTTCATGGCCTTTTCCATGAGTTCCCTCACCGGTTTTTGAAGCTTTTGCTCAACGCCATCGGACGTCTTACCCCGGGGACGAAGTCCTGAAATGAGACGCCCGGCCTCTTTGTCGAGTTCACGCGCCGCACTCTCGGCCAAGGCAAAGTGAACCTGTTCATGTTGAAGAATGTACTCCTTCGGTACCTGTCCGGCCTCCGGATTCCACCAAGAACACTCCCGATCCATCACGGCGATGAAGTTGAGGTGCTCGTAGTGTCCGACAAACTCCGCATCTATCTGTTCAATCACGTAGACCGGATCAGGGTGAGTGAACACGTGCGCGCACGTCACCGCTCCCATTCTGGCCGCATACTCTTGCATACCGTCCGGCGGTGCGGACGCTCGAAAATCGTCTATCGTGAGCGTGCGGTAGGTGATCCGATCCCTCCCCTCGAACTCTGTCGGATCGATTTCTTCCCCCGTGGGCTTTGCAAACTTGGGCAAACCACCGCAGGCGGAGAAGATGAGGAGAATCAGGCAAAGGGCACAGCCCTTGAGGCTCTTCCGAGGACGAAAAGGCATGGCTTGAGGAAGCGTTTTAGTCCTTGGGCACCAGAAAGGCGAGCGCGATGGAGGGGAGCGCAAGGGCCGAGACGATCCAAAAATAAGAAACGCTCCCGACCGCTTCAAACATGTGACCACTCCCGGCGCCGACGGCCATTTGCGCGGCCGAATACAAGGCCGTCGCGAAGGCAAAATGAGCGGTCTTGTGAGCGATGTGGCAGCGACGCATGATAAAAACCATCTGCGCCGCGGTGGCGAGTCCCCCGCAGAGTTGCTCGATGACGATGACCAGGGTCGTGAGCCCCACGGTGAGCCCGTCACGGGCCCAAACCAAAGTCGCAAAGGTAGCGGGCTCTCCTGCCTGAGCAATCGAAAGAGCCGGAGCGGACGAAGCCAAGAGCGCGTACAAGGGTTCGGTCAGTGCCATCAAAAGGGTGATGCTGACGAGACTCCCCTTGAGTCCACGCCTGGAGATCCAAGCTCCCCCGAGCACCGCGCCGAGGATGCTAGAGACAGTGCTGAAGAAGCCGATAAAGCCTCGGATATCCGTTCCAATCCCCAACTCCCGCCCCAGGAGCACCTTGGACATGGAGAACATCATGACGTCCGCCATCTTGTAGGTCATCAAAAAGGCGATCACGAGCAGTACGGATTCTTGCCGAAAGAAACTCGTGTAGGATGCGAGGATCTTGGGACTGACCGACTCAGAGTGGGGAGTCGATGTGCTCGAAGTCTCCTTCGGCAAAAGCCACGAGTGCAGAAGAGCAAGAGAAAGCAAAAGAGCAGCCCCGACGCCAAAGGCACAGAGCCAGTTCACCTGCCCAGCCAGAAAAACGAGACCCGAAGAGCCTATGAGCATGGCAGCCCGAAAGGCCGCCACCCGCAGACCCGAAAGACGCGCCTGCGCGTCCTTGTCCAGGCTCTCCATGTAGTAGCCATCGCAAGCGATGTCGTGCATCGCCGACAGAACGCCCAGGGCCACGAGCAGGAGCCAAATCCCTGTCGTGTCGGCTCCCTTTCCCCCGTCCGTCGCCAGCTGATGAGCCAGAACCGAGAGCAAGCCGACCAAGACGCCCATCGCTGCCTGGGTCGCCACCATCCAGCCCCGCAGGGTTCCAAACAGCCCTACCACCGGACTCCAAACGACCTTGAGCAGGGTCGGGCCGTGAAGAAGGGAGGTATAGCCCACCTTCGCAGCCGGAGCTCCAATCGCGGTGAAGAACTCCGCCGCAACTTGATGCATGAGTGACCACGGAAGTCCTTCTGCAAAGTAAGTGGAGCTCGTCCACACCAAGTCTCGCCTTTTGCGAAGAGAGGTCACCTGGGCTTGGTACCGAGGTTTGAAGAAAAGGGGCAACTGTCTCGCGGATCAGGCGCTCTCCGGGACCGCAAGCTTTTCGACGTGAGCAAGAACCGTCCCGGCGTTCATCACCCCTTTGTAGACGTAAAGCGCTCCCGCATCTGTCTCGCTCAGCACCTCACTGCTCACCCGAAGCTTGCTCGAAACGGCAAAGAGGACACGGCTCTGAGACCCCGCTTGTACCCATTCTACCCGCTTCCATACCGCATCCCGGCTCCAGAACCCCATCACTTCGAGATACACGGGCAGCCGGCCCTCAGAGTGAAAGACCAGATCCGGTACGCACAAGCCTGCCCCAGGAACTTCTAAGATCTCCGAGCAAACGCTGACTGAAAAGGGTGACTTCTTTTTCCTCAGGGCAAAGTAAAGGGCTTCGACATCGGAGCGCATGCGCGCAATCCCCAGAGCCTCTTCGTTTGCTTTGCCCTGAAGCTCAGCGCGAAACGTGAGAGGGCGCCGCTCCTTACCCCAGTTGACCTCGGCGGTCAGTTCGACGCGGCGACAGCGGAGGAAGGCCGGAACCATGAGTGCGAGCTGCAGGCCGTACTTAGTCACAGATTCAAACAAGCTGAATGGACCGTCAATCTCGATGCGATAGCCGTTCGCGCTCTTCTCGATCCGGTGCAGCAGCTGTCTGAACTTGAGCTTCGAAAAGATCTCACGATAAACCTCGGGACTCTCCTCCCCGAGCACGATCGTCAGTCGCACCGCACGCAGAAGCACCCCCTGGATCTGGGCCAGCTCATAGCGCTCGATCAACTCTTCTGCATCGAGGCGCGGGCCTCGGAGCAATTTCTGCGCGCCCTTGAGATCGCTGAACAGGGCTTCCTCCACTTCTGAAGGAGAAGTACCGCGGGCTTCGGCCGCGCGGGCAAGCAACCCCTCGCGATCGAACCCTGAAGACTGAGACAGCTCGATCCGCGCCTGACACGCCGTTTCAAACACCTCACGCCTGAGAGCAACCGCATCCAGCTCACCCGGCGGCGTAAAGCTGAGGTCATCGAGGACAAGCTTCAAAAGACCAGCAAATACCTTCTCGAGCTTCGCCGGGCGCCCGATACAGCCAAGGGCCTCCTTCACCTCTTCCTGAGTGCTTCCTACGAGTCCGGAGGCGGTCTCGATGAGCTCGGTTCCCAGCACAAGTGCTTCCTCTCGGTCGTTCTTCTTGAGAGCGGAAAGCGAAAGCTCATCCCCACGACGGCGGGCACGCACGAGATCCGGACCGAGCACTAACGCCTCCCCCAAAAAGCGCGCTTCTTGTAGGCGGTGTGTTCGCGACGACGATCACTGGTCCCCGTCTCGGCCGTGTCACGCGACACAATTTCGTAGAGCAGAGCCTGCTTTTCGCCGTCTCTCCGCAAAATCCGTCCCAGACGCTGCACGTGCTCCATGACAGAGCCACTTCCTGAAAGCACCACTGCCACGCTGGCAGAAGGAATATCGACTCCCTCGTTGAGAACCTTTGAGGTGGCGATGACCCGATAACGGCCCTCAGAAAATCCCGCCAAGATTTCACTGCGTTCCTTGACCTTCGTCTGATGAGTGATGACGGGCACCAAAAACCGGCGGCTGACTTCGTAAGCCGTAGCGTTGTCCTGCGTGAAGACAATCATCCTGTCTCGTCTGTGAACATACAAAAGATGCTCAAGAACCTCTAGCTTCCCTGCGGCAGCGAGGGCCAGCGCTCGTTGCTTGCGATAAGCCGCGTAAGCTTCACGACCTTTGCCGCTGCGCGACGCGCGCATGACAAACTCCGAAAATCCTCGCGGAGAGCCCATCACAATGCCTTGAGAGCGCACGAAACCAAGGTACACGTCCCGAGCGGCCTGGTACTCTTGTCGCTCGTCCTCGGTCAGATCCACGACGATTCTCTCCGTCGTATACTCGGCCAAATACTCCCCGCTCAGATCCGTGATTTCCTTCTCGTAAACCGTATCGCCAATCAGATCGGAAAGCAGATGCTCGCGTCCGTCCGCGCGCTCCTTCGTGGCGGTGAGGCCCAAACGATACGGAGCCATGCATAGGCGGGCGATCAAGGCATAACTTTCTCCGGGCAAGTGGTGACACTCGTCGAAAATCACCAGGCCAAACTTATTGCCCCAGTGTTGCATGTGAAGGTACGCCGAGTCGTAGGTCGTCACGGTGAGGGGCAGTACCTGATGCTCCCCTCCCCCTACCACTCCCACTTCAGTCGCAAAGGTGGTGCGCAAGAGATCATACCATTGACGAACCAGATCCAAGGTGGGCGCGACCACGAGCGCGCTCCGTTGCTTCTCCAGAACGGCCATCACCGCTACGTGACTTTTGCCCGAGCCCGTAGGCAAGACCACGACGCCCCGCCCTTGCGCCTTCTTCCAGGCAGTAAGAGCCTCCGCCTGAAACGGCCTAGGTTTGCGTGCAGCGCGCGCGGCCAAGGACAGCTCCTCGTAGGCGCGCGCCTGATCATTCAGTTCAAAACCAGCCTTCACGATGGCCCTGACCACCGGGGCATAGCTCATGGCTGGTGCTCGATGGATCCCGACGCGAGCGTCCCACAAGAGATCCTCCGGCGGATCCGCGTCTCGCGGAAAGCCTCGGACTTCCAGGGTCCCCGCGACGTAACTCACCTCCACAGCCACGCCCTTTGGTTAGCGCAGCCTGTTAGCGACCCTCAAGCAAAGGATCACCCTGAAATGCCTGCCTTTTTTCCCGATGCCTCCCGTATGACAGAAATGTCATAGCCTCGGCTTCAATTTGTTACTCCAGGTGAAATTTGAAGAAACTCCAGACGATCTACCCATTGCTGCCTCCTTCGGATCAGGTCTGTAACCGGCGTGGGGCAAGCTCGGGGAGAAACCGTGACACCAATGTCGTGAGAGGAACGACACAACTTATTAAACTCAAGCGCTGACCCGAAGTAATCCAGCACCAGCGGACAAAAGAAGAACGGGACCCGACTTCAAAAGTCAGATCCCGTTTTCTTAACGATTTCAGCTAACTAGCAGAAGCTAATCAGTTAGATGCGCCGCCGTCGCCGCCGGCACCACCGTCGCCGTCGCCGTCGCCGTCGCCGTCGCCGTCGCCGTCGCCGTCGCCGTCGC
>CAYMQT010000253.1:265-5660 GCA_964392575.1 uncultured Polyangiaceae bacterium | reverse complement strand
TGGGGCAAGGCAAACGCGACCGGCCTTTCGACTGGCCCGCAGGCGACCGTTCGTTGCTACACGGTGCCGTGGTGAAGAAAGGAGTCGCCCTCGCATCCCTGCTGGCAGCGGTAGGTGGCGTCCCGGCGTGCTCCTCGGAGCCGACTGGCTGCCCGGTGGAGAATACGAGCGTCACCTGGCTGACATCCGGTACAATCACGTTTGGTGATCGCCATCTGACTTTCGGGGCTGAGCCGATCGTAGCCAGCGATGGGATCGTAGCGTGCGACAGTCCGGGCGTCCTCCAGGCCGTGACGGTTCCAGAGTTCTCGTTCATTGCGTATTGCACGACGAGTGACGGGCGAGAGACTCAGCTTCGAGCGACTGGCGGCAGCACGTTCCCTCCAGTTGACGTTCCGATGTCCACGTCGACCATTGGCCGTGGGATGCCCATGAGCTACTCGTTCCGAGGTCCGGCCTGTCGCGGACAGTACCGGAGTGAGCGAGGTTTGCTCCGCGAACTGGAGGCGGTGGGGGTAGTCGACCAGCCAGGTGCTCACATCCCGGACGACTTTTGGCGCGCGCGGAGCTTAACTCTCACGTTCGTCCACAGCTCCGATGTTGAGGGGGCGTGCGAAGCCGCCCTTGCGCCGGAGCAGATCGAGGTAGAGCTGCTGCTGGAAGCTGGTCCAGATCAGGTTTCGCCTGCGGGCGCCAAGTCCTGCGCGGAGCCAGGAGAGTAGGGTCGGTGAGGATGCAACGGCGGGGGCCTTTCACCTCGAGCAAGACAAGGCGCGCAACCACGCGTCACGTTATGCGGGCGGCAAGATCCCTGACACGCTCCCCGCGCCGAAACCTCAGCTGAAGAGGGTCAAGTGACCGATCTCTTTGATGTCTCCCCCGCCGCAAAAGAGCCGCACCCTTCTCGAATTACCGTTTCCTTTGCTCTATTCCAAGCTAATCGTCGCCGACACCGTACCTTCGACGTACGGTTCATAGGGGTAAACGAACCAACGCACGCTCCCCGCTGGAAGAAGCACGGGTGCGTCCTGACTCGGCGCGTAGATATCGCCTAGATGGACGCAGACGCACGCTTCGTCGCAGAAACCGAGCGGAAGTCCGATGTCCGTCGACACCCACCTATCCGTCGTCGAGATCACCGGCAGCGCTCCAACTTGGGTCCCCAGAAACTCGAGTGCCATCAAATCCAGCGGTAGCTCGATAGGCACAGAAACAACGCCAGGCTCGCAGCTTGGCCTGAGCTGCACCGTCCGGAACTCGAGTGTTGCGGGGCCCGAGTGCGTTTCCCACCGTGAGCGCTCCGGTAGCTCACCGATGAGCCACGTCTCGCCCACGCCCTCACTCCAGGTTTTCTTTCGCGCCGTACGGCAGTCGATCGACTCCACGAAGCCGGTCAGGCAAGCCAGGTTGAAGTTTTCATCCAGCGTGAGCACCTCGCGCGTCGCCGGGTCAGGCAGCTGTCGGTAGTCACGCTCGCAGCTGGCTTCGCGCTCGAGGCGCCCTTCCGCCTGGGTGCTTTCATCGAATCCGAGACACAGCCCCCACGGCTCGCGCGTCAGCCCTTCGGTGAAGATGTCGCGCCAATCGTCGTCGGGGTGGCTCCCGAAATACTCGTCATAGAGCGCGACGAAGGCTTCGTCGTCGAGGGAGTCGGCGGCGGCGACGAAGAAATCGACGACCCGCGCAATCCCGACGCGCTTTGCCAGGTAAGTCACCAGAACGAGGGCCTCGCTCTGGTGACGGTGCGAATCGCGAAGGGTAACCGTGTCCGGAAGCTCGTCGATCGCAAAAAGCGGTGCGGTGGAGAAGTACCCTGCAATCCCCTCATCGATGAATCCGAGACCCTGGGGCTGCTCACGTTGGAGCAGTGCATGAGCGAGTTCGTGAGTCAGAGCTTCTTCGTCGCCGTAAACCGTGCCGTCGCGCCAGAGGCAACCACCAACCGACTCTCGTCCATCGCTGCCAGAACAGAGCTCATCGGCTTCGTCAGCACTCATCAGGTAGTATTCGACGTCGTCGAGAGGCTCTAACCCCATCTCATCGGCCATGGCGTCGACGAGCAATCGCATGCGTGGGGCCATGGCGCCGCACGCGGCTTCGTCCGGATGCGAATAGAGATGCACTCCTTCCCTGCTAGCAACCACCCACTCCCCCGGCGGCACGGTCGACGGCGCGCACCCTCCCGTAAGTAAAACAGAGCCGGCCGCGAACAGGTACACTCTCTTTTGAGCCACTATTCCAAACACCGGAAGGCTACCTCTGGGCGAAGGTACACTTCTCGCGCTAGGACGCTACCAGCAACCTGCATAGGTGAACTCGCTCCAAGCGTTAGCGAAAAGATGGAAATAGAACGGGGCGACCCGCTGTTCGACAGCCTCGGGAGTCGATGCTACTGCCAAGACGTCGAGCAGAAGTGTGCCGAGCGCATCCGGCTGCTTGACTCGATGCGCCACTTCAGGCGGCACAGCTCTGGTCGTCTCGCTGCGCGCTCAGCGCGAAGCAATCGCGAGCACACGCCTCAGCCTTTTTCACTGCGCTCAAAGCTAGATACGAGCCGATTCAGCACTCCTCGGGCGTCGCCTTCCCCGCTAACTCCGAGCATCACCCGAGCTCACCAGTTCCCCGAGCGTCACGGGCCGCAGTCCGCGGCGCTCACACTCGTCCAGTAGCTCGCCGAGCGCGCGCACCCCAGCTGGCGCCGGCGCTGAAGCACCGCGCTCCCAGGCGTCGTGGAGCAGCACGATTGCACCGGCGCGGAGCCCGCGCCGCACGCGCTCGAGCACGCGCTCGACCGTCGCACCCCTGAGCCCGTCGCGCGGTCGCACCGACCAACCCACCACCACCGCGCCCGCGAGCGAAGCTCCCGCGAAGGTACGTGGGCTCGCTTGACCAATCGGCGGGCGGAACCAGCTCGTCTCGGCGCCGGCCGCGCGACGAATCGAATCCCGCGTGCGCTCGATGTCGGCCTCGACCGCGCGCGGCGAGAGGAACGCATACGCGCGATGGTGATCGTAGCCGTGCACGCCCACCTCGTGCCCGGCCTCCACGATCTGCCGTACCACCTCGGGGTGCTCGTCGACCTTCTTGCCAATCAAGAAGAACGTCGCGTGCGCTCCGCGTGCAGCTAGCACGCGCAGCACTTCCACCGTGCTCACCGGGTGCGGGCCATCGTCGAACGTGAGCGCCACTCGACCTTCGGCCTCGGGCACCTTCGACAGCACCGTTCCGTACATGCCGAGGTTCGGAAAGAGCGCGCCCGCGAAGAGCACGCCCGCATACACGCCGGCCGCGGCCAGAGCCCACGCGAGCGGCGGCGGCGCGCTGAGCGACCGAACCCCGAGCGCGACCGCGCCGAGGGTGAGTGCGAGGAGCACCGCGCGTCCCACCGTCATGCGCTCTCGAAAGTACGCGAGCCCGGGTGCGCTGCAAGTTCGGACAGTGCGCCCCGTCTCTCCGCCCGAGTTCAGGAGCACGGTGCCTTCTGCTAGAGAGCGCCCGTGCTCTTCAACACGATCGGCTACGCGGCATTCTTCGCGATCGTGTTCGTGGTCTCGTGGCTGCTCGCACGAGCGCAACGCCTGCGCCTCCTGTTCCTGCTCGGCGCGAGCTACTTCTTCTATGCAGAGTGGGACTGGCGGTTTTTGCCGCTCATCTGGGGCTCGTCCACGCTCGACTGGTGGCTAGCGAAGAAGATCCACGGCGCAGCAACCCAGCACAAAGGGCGCTGGCTCTGGCTCACGGTCGTCGTGAACCTCGGCGTGCTCGGCTTCTTCAAGTACTTCGGCTTCGGCGTCGACACGGCGCGCGCCATCGCCGCGTCGCTCGGCTACCAAGTACCGGAGCTCGCGCTGTCCATCGCGCTCCCGGTCGGCATCAGCTTCTTCACGTTCGAGTCGATGAGCTACGTCATCGACGTCTACCGCGGCGAGCTCGAGCCCCACGAGAGCTACTTCGAGTACCTCACGTTCGTGGCGTTCTTCCCGCACCTCGTCGCCGGCCCCATCGTCCGCCCGCGCGATCTCTTGCCGCAGCTCGCCCAGGCCGCGCGCTGGAACGAGCGCGAAGGCAGCGAGGGACTATTTTTGATCGGCCTCGGCCTCGCCAAGAAGATCGTCATCGGCGACTACCTCGCGCTCAACCTCGTCGACCGCGTATTCGACGCGCCGCTCCAGTATTCCGCGCTCGAAACCTACGCCGCGGTGCTCGGCTACAGCCTACAAATCTACTGCGACTTCTCGGGCTACACCGACATCGCCATCGGCAGCGCGCTGCTCCTCGGCGTGCGCTTCCCACCCAACTTCGACTCGCCGTACCAATCGGCGAGCATCGTGGAGTTCTGGCGCCGCTGGCACATCAGCCTGTCCACGTGGCTCCGCGACTACCTCTACATCCCGCTCGGCGGCAATCGCCGCGGCCGCGCGCGCACGTACTTCAACCTGCTCGCGACGATGGTGCTCGGGGGGCTCTGGCATGGAGCGTCGTGGACGTTCGTGGTGTGGGGCACGATGCACGGCGGCGCGCTCGCCTTCGAAAAGTGGTGGGGCGAGTTTTGGGGGGGCCGCTCCAGCGCAAGGCCGGCGCGGAGCCAGCTGGTGGCTCGGGGCTCGGACCTTGGTACGGACCGCGGTACAAGCACCAAAACCCGCGCCGCGCTCCGCCGGACGCTCGGCGTGCTCCTCACCTTCCACTTCGTGTGCGCGGCGTGGATCTTCTTCCGCGCCGCGTCCTTCGGCGAAGCTTCGCTCGTCTTCTCGCGGCTCGCCTCCCTCACCACCTACCACCCCAACCTCTCGCCGCCGGTGGTCGGGATCCTCGCGCTGGGCCTCGTCACGCACTTCGTGCCGAACGCGCTCTTCCACCGCGTACGCGAGCGCTTCATCGACCTGCCCGGCGTCCTCCAGGGTGCGCTCCTCTTCGCGCTCGCCATCCTGCTCCGCCAGCTCTCTTCGAGCGAAGCGGTGCCGTTCGTCTACTTCCAGTTCTGACCCGGCTCGTCCGAAATAGCGCGAGCCGTCGCGACCCGGCGCGCCTTTCGCTAGGCTAGTCCCCATGCAACCCGCCGAGCTCCACGCGCGCCTCCTCGACGCCGCCGAGCGAGCATTCGCCAACGGCGACTACCGGCTCGTGGTCGAGCTCACCGACCGCATCCTCGCCGAGTCCCAAGACGAAGCCCTCCGTGAGTCCGCCATGCGGCTACGCGCTCGTCTCGGGACCTCGCCGCTCGCGCGTGGCGCGCTCGCGCTCACGCTCGTCCTGTTGATTGGCGTGACCTGGTTCGCCTACAGCCGCTGACCCGCTCGGCAGCACTCCCGTTGCTCCGCCACCTTCCGCCGGCGCCCCGTCTGCGGCATCGGCAGCACTCCCGTCGCTCCGCCACCTTCCGCCGGCGCCCCGT
>CAYMQT010000253.1:0-255 GCA_964392575.1 uncultured Polyangiaceae bacterium | reverse complement strand
CACCCGCACGGACGAGCTTCGCATCGAGGCCATCCGCCCGCTGATCCCCCCGGCGATCATCATGGAGGAGATCCCGGCGAGCGACGAGCAGACGACCACCACCGCTCGAGCTCGCGAAGCCGCGGGTCGTATCGTCGAAGGCCAAGACGACCGTCTGCTCGTGGTCGTCGGGCCCTGCTCGGTGCACGATCCCGCCGCCGGCATCGAGTACGCCAAGCGCCTGAAGGTGGTGGCCGATCGCCTGGCAGGCGATCT
>CAYMQT010000252.1:0-5757 GCA_964392575.1 uncultured Polyangiaceae bacterium | reverse complement strand
TGATGACCTTGACCTGATGTCCGGCATCGATCGCTTCCGAACCTAGGGTCAAGAGCCCGTAGGGCGTCTGGAAGAAGTCCGCGTCCAAATCTCCTTCGACGAATTCCATCGGTGCGCCTTCGCCCGGCGGATAAGCGGGTTCATCCGGTCCGGCGATCTTCCACGGGGGGGGATAGAGGAGGGCAATTTTCATGACGCGGTACTCGGCGCAGGACCGAGATTGCTCTCAGTATTGCACCCCTCTCATATTGACTGTCCAGCGGGCGGACGAGTGTCCGGACGATCTGCGTGAATCGCGGCCCGACGCCGCTCACCGCAACCGAGAAATGACGCGCACTTATGCACGGATCGGAGTCTGGCACGAGAGCTGCGCCCCTCTGGCACGAGAGCTGCATCTACCGAAGGCGATGGCAAATACCGGACACATCACCGTCGGGTACGACGGGTCAACGCTGAGTGAGCTCTCGCTCTACTCCGCGTTTCGCGCGCTCAAGGACTCTTCTTTCGGCAACCTGCATGTGGTTCTGGTCGTCGATGAATGCGGCTCTCTGGTGCGGCTACCAAGCGGTGAGTTGGTCACCGCTCTCACGGCCCGTGACACCCTTCACCACATCGTTTCTGCGATGGCGCGCACCTGCCTTCCTCCAGAAACGCGCAGCCGCATCTCGACGCACATTCGCATCGGTGCGCCGGCACGCACCTTGGTCGATTTTGCGTACCGTCATCACTCCGACCACATCTTCATCGGTGCGCGAGGCCGCTGGACGACCGGCACGAAAGCACACACCCCAGGTCTAGGCTCCGTGGCTTCGGAGGTGCTGGACCTGTCGGAAATCCCCGTCACCCTCGAATCCGGCCACTTTCAATCTGCGCCCGGTCCCCACCCGAGCCCCCTGCGCCTGGCCTATGTCTTCGGAGGACCGAATGTAAGGCGTCGATATTTCGGTACATTTGGTAACCGATCGGCGAGTGCCTGAGCGTTCCTTCCCTCACAAATTTGGCCGCCCCGTCCGCTTTTGGGTACCGCTTGGATTCGTGATGAATCGAAGCCGCCAAAGAGAGACGAAGCCAGGAGGCAAAACCTCCCACAAGCTGGGTCTGTAACGCTCCACCGACGCTCGCCTCACCCGCCCGCGGGTAAGCGACGACGGGGACTTTCTCTTTTTGAGATGAGCGGGCTAAAGTCCAGCTTATGCAGCTCTTGACCGAGGTGGAGATTGATGCGCCCCGAGATCTAGTGTGGAGCATCCTCTCGGATATCGCCTCCTATCACGAATGGAACCCTTTCATTACGGCTTTCAGCGGACCGCTGAAAGTGGGCGAGCACATCTGTGTCACCATCAGCCCGCCCGACTCCTCCGATTTTCGCTTCACGCCTCAACTGCTCGTGTTCGATGAAGGGCGGGAAATCCGCTGGCGTGGAAAAATGATCGCGGCCTTCGTCTTCAGTGGCGAGCACTACCTGACGCTCCACGATGTGGGAAACGGGCGGACAAAGCTCGTGCATGGGGAAGAGTTTGAGGGTTTTCTCCTCAAGTTCATGAAGCGGCAGATGGGAGCAACCGCGCGCGGCTTCGCGCTCATGAACCAAGCGCTCAAGCGGCGCGCGGAGGCCCGAAACGCGATCCAGCCACAAGGGTGAAGTCGGACAGCCCGCTTTTCCGAGGGAGATAGAGGCCAGGTCTTGCGAAAAGGACCGCCCTTTCCCTATGTTCCGGCCCCGCTAGGCGACCGAGCCCTCGAAAATGGTCAAACCCTTCGAAATCCCAGATCACTGCAAATCCGAATCTCTGGTCCGGGTGCGGTTCTGTGACACCGACATGATGGGAGTGGTGCACCACTCCAATTACATCAAGTATTTCGAGCTCGCCCGCATCGAGTACCTCCGCAAACGCGGCCTGAATTATGCCTCGTGGGTTGCGATGGGTCTTCATTTACCGGTCATCGCGGTCACCTCAGACTTTCGCACTCCCGCGTACCTGGATGACCTTCTCCATGTGGAGGCGAGAATCAACCTCCTGTCGCGGGTAAAAGTCGGGTTCGCCTATACGGTGCGCCGCCCCACCACGGACGGCCTCCGAGAAATTGCCACCGGAACGACGCTCCTTGCGTGCGTCGGCAATGATCACAAGCCGCTCCGCATGTCCAAAGAAGCCGAACAGCTGATCCTCAGTCCAGAAATCCGCGACGGCGAAGTCCATGCCTAAGATGAAGAGCCGCACCCGAGCCGCTTCAAACGAGATCCAGCTCCACTAGATCCCCAACAATTCTTAGTCATCTCCCGATTCTCCTTGCCAGGGGCACCGGCTTTCGGCTCCATTTCGTCCATACCCGCCCCATGGAATCTCCCCTCAATTCCCGTTCGTCGGGCATCCTCCTGCATCCGACTTCCCTGTCCGGCCCCTTTGCCCACGGAGACATCGGACCCGCTTCACGAAGATTCATCGATTTCCTTAGCCGCGCAGGACAAACCTGGTGGCAGATGTTGCCCATCCACCCGACGGGAGGATGCGACTCGCCGTACGACAGCCCCAGCGCTTTCGCTGGTTCAGAAATGCTCATTAGCATCGAGGATCTGGTGGAGCTCGGTCTTCTCGGCGACGAAGACCTGAGGGCTTTGCCGAGAACCGGCGCTCAGAACCGAGCAGAATTTTCTCTGGGCAAGGATCGGCGAACGCCCCTGCTGCGGCGTGCCTTCGAACATTTTTCCGCCGAGCCAAAGGCTGATCTCAGAGCCGCTTACGAAGAATTTCTCGGGCTCAACCATACGTGGGTTTGGGACTTCGCCCTGTTTTCAGCGCTGCGGGCAGAAAACGGATTTCGCTCCTGGCTAGAGTTTGCCCCCGAGCTTCGTCGCCGCGATCCTCATGCTCTGGATGCGGCGCACCAGGCGCATCGGCCTGAAGTTCTTTTCCATGTGTTTTGTCAGTTCTTGTTCCATTATCAGTGGGGCGCCCTGCGCCGTTACGCCCACGAACGACGCATCAAGCTGATGGGGGATTTGCCCATGTTCGTGGCCCACGACTCAGCGGATGTGTGGGCGAATCAATCCCTCTTTTTCCTCTCTGAGGACGGTCAGCGCACGGTGCAAGCGGGGGTTCCCCCTGATTACTTCAGTGAAAGTGGGCAGCTCTGGGGCAATCCCCTCTATCGCTGGGAGAACATGCGCAAGGACGGCTACAGCTGGTGGATGGATCGCCTGCGGCGAGAACTCCACAAATTCGACGTCGTCCGCCTCGATCATTTCATCGCCTTCTATCGGTACTGGGAGGTTCCCATGGGCGCCAAGAGCGCCAAAGAAGGCCGCTACGTCGAAGTGCCCGGTCACGATTTTTTGCGGCACGCCCGTGACGTTCTCGGCGGCCTTCCCTTCATCGCCGAAGATCTGGGAACGGTCACCTGGGAAGTGGAACAGTTGCGCGACACCTTCAACCTGCCGGGGATGAAAATCCTTCAATTCGCCTTTTCCAAAGGCTCAGAATCGTACCTGCCTCATCAGCACGTTCACAACTGTGTCGCCTATCTGGGAACCCACGACAACGACACCACGCGCGGCTGGTACGAAGGCCTGCGTCAAACCGCGGCCAGTCACGAGACGGAAGAAGCGATCTCCGCCACGGAACAACTCAGCAAGATAGAGGGCTACACCGGCATTCAGCGTCCGGCCGACGTGTGCAGACAGATGCTGCGCACCCTCATGGCATCGCCTGCCAACACCGTCATCCTCACGATCCCCGATCTGCTCGATCAAGGGACCGAATCTCGTATGAATGTTCCGGGAGTCGCCGACGGCAATTGGGCTTACCGGATCGCTCCTGGGATGCTCACCGATGAGGTCGCCGACGAACTCTACCGCATCACTCAAGCAACCCAGCGCGTCTAAGAGGGTGAGGCACAGGCTGCTGCGCAAAACGATGCGTCGGTCGTCGGTGCGGTTACTCAAAGAGAGGCGTCGATGTGGGCGCGGGCGGGCGATAGGTCACAAGGATCGCGATCTGATAGAAACGGAAGTTGTGAGGGATTTTATCCCACTCGGGAGCGGGCAGGGCCCGCTTCACGCACTGAGTCGAGCGACGCGCTTGCGGTCCCTTCCAGTCTCCGCTCGCTCCGGGAAACAAGTGCAGCTGGTTCTGGTTGAAGTCGATGGAGAGGACGTAGTTGAGCGTCCCCCCCTGCCCTGTCCGCGGCGCGCAATCGATAGCGTCGGAAATGGCCGATTTGAGCGCCTTGTCGAAAAAGGGAAGCTCGTCGCACAAGCGACCTGACTTCCCGGGGGCCCCTTGCGCGTTCGAACAAGTCACCCTCTGCACCTCCCCTAAGGAAAACCGCTCGTCCTCTTCCTTTTGCTCCCCCCCTGCAGGGACCAGAGGCGCAAATCCGACGGGCGCTTGCGCTTTGTCCTCGGGCTCGTCCTCGGCCGGACTGCGGAGCAAGTAAAGAGGGATGGCCAAAAGCGCGAGCGCCACGAGCACCGACAGGACGATCTGCGGACGGATGGGGCGGTCGATGTGCGTGGAAGAGCGAATCCCCAGACGACGAATGCTCGGTTCGCTGGGGGCAGAGGGAAACTGTGGACGCCGGAGACCGTTCATGGCTCGGCGCCTCAGAAATCGAGCAATTGCTCGACTCGCTGCTCAGGATCGACAGAAACAACCGAAGCCACGAGCTCCAGCGATTCCGGCATCAAGCCTTGTACCTGAGCCACGACTTGCTCCACCACATGTCTGGCCTCTTCAATCCCGGGTCCCAGCATCCCGACGGCAAACTTGAGGTGCGCAGCGCGGCCGGCGACGGCGGGGACCATGGCGATCATCATCATCTCTGTGAGCTCTACGACACGCTGAGCCACACGCCGCAGCGCCAACATCTCCAGAATCGTCGGCCTTTCATTCTCCGAGCGAGCCGGGCCGCGAATGTGATAACGGGCCAGCGAAATCGGCGTCCCGGTCCAGCGTGCAAACGCCACTTCTTCCGCCAAGGACTTCAACAAAAACTGCTTCTGCAAAAGGCCCGTGAGTCCGTCATGGCGCACCAGGTACTCCTTGGCGCGCTCATGGCTGGGACTCCCCGCGCCAAACCTCACAAGCTTGATCCGGCACTCTCCAAGCTGTGCTTCAGCGCCGTGCAGGAGACTCAGGTTCTTCTTCCGATCATAACTGTGATCGGCGTAGGTGCCGTTGGTGCTCCCCAAATCCTCGATGTTCCAGGTTCCGGCCTGCCACTTCGCAATGGCGTGGGCGCCAGAGACCGTCGCTTCCGGAAGAACGAGGTCCTGATCCGCGCGGCGGCCCAAGGTCACCGTGGCCTGGGTGAGGGGGAAAATCATGCCCGCTGCGTCCTTGGCATTGGTGCAGTAGGTCACCAGAAGGGACTGCGCATCCGGATGAAACTGCTCGACGTGCGAGCGACCGAGCGGAGTTCCGGGGGCGATGCGCTCCCGGGGGATCTGCATCTGACTCGTGGTGAGCTGCACCGGATTGAAAAATCGCATGCGGCGCGCCTCGGGGCGCATCTGCGGATCATCCGCCAGACAGCGAAAAACCTGTTTGATCTCATCCACAGAGAGGGAAGCAGGAACATCAAACATGATCTGCGACCGCATCGGCTTCATGCGCGGCTTGTATCCAGGCTCAGGAACGCGACACGTCCACATTTCCCACAAGGTCAGGCCCAGGGCATAGAGATCGTCCTCCGGGCTCGCACCTCCAGAGCGCAGGCGCTCCGGGGCCATATAATTGGGGGTACCACCGTCGGGTG